>CAMBRG010000121.1 GCA_945869845.1 Opitutus sp. GAS368
CAGCTCTTTCGCCGCTTTCTCCCGCACCAAGCCCAACTCTTTCCCCGCCGCCCGCATGGCCCGCTCCGCCTCGGTGATCTGCTTCTCCAGCCGCGCCAACGCTCCGTCCAAATCGCCCTGCACTTCCAGCCGTCGCTTTAGCTCGTCCCGCGCCGCGATCACTGCCGCAACGTCGCCGCCGTGCTTCCGCTTCAGCTCCAGCCAAGTATTCATGCGCTCAGTCATCTGCTCGGCCTGTTCCGGATCAAATTGAAGCTCCGCTCCCAGCGCCGAAAACTCCGCGCCTAGATCGTTCAGTTCAATGGCGGCCGCCGCCATCCGCTCGGCCAGAGGCCGGCTCGCGGTATCGATCAATTCGAGCGCCCGCACCTCTCGCAACAGCCCGGCGATCCGCCCTTGCACCCCATCCTCCCCCGTCAACCCGCTCGCAATCGCCCCCGTGAGTTCGATCAACTCCTGCCCGCGGTTCATTCGCAAAAAATCCCGCTCAAGCGCCTCGATTGCCTCCGTCGATAACTCGAGCGCCTGCATCCGCTTCAATTGATTCTCCAAAAACTCGAGCTGGCTCGGCGACAATTTGGTCTCGCCCACGATCTGCTCCCGTTCGGCCAAGCGGTCCCGCCACTTGAGATATTTTGTCCGATAGAACGCCAAGGTCTCCGCCGCCCGGCCGAAAAGATCCAGCAGTTCCAGCTGACAACTCTCTTTTAGCAATCGGCGCGGTTCGCTTGGTCCGTGAAAATCCACCCAGTGCTCCCCCAGCCGCTGCAACGCCGCGAGCGTGGCCAAGCTCCCGTTAACGGTGATCTTGGCCGGCTTTTCCCGGGCGAGACTACGCTTGAGCAGCAAGAGCCCGTCCTCGCATGCCGGCAATTCAAGCGACGCCAAGACCGCGTCGATTCCGGCCGCCTTCACGAAAAACAAGGCTGCTTCCACCTCACATGCCGCCGCACCTTGGCGGATCACGGTTTTGTCCGCCCGCTCGCCCGCGAGCAGGCTGAGCGCCCCGAGCAAAATACTTTTGCCCGCGCCGGTCTCGCCTGTGACCGCAGTGAACCCAGCCTCAAACTCGAGCGACACTTCTTCCAAAAGGGCGAGATTCCGAATCCGAAGCGATTGCAGCATCCAGGCAATGGGCCCAAAAAATCCGCCGCGATCAAGCGCGAGAATACAATCATTGGTCAGTATCTGCCCGGCCCCGCCCTGATCCGCTCACCACAAAAAAGCCCCTCAAGAACCACGGGGATTTGAGGGGCGATTCAAAACTGGTGCGGCCATAGGGAGTCGAACCCCAAACCTCCACATTCGTAGTGTGGCGCTCTATCCAGTTGAGCTATGGCCGCAGAACTGAGGGGTAAAAGAAGCAAGTATTCATCCGGCAGTGCAAGCGCGAACTTACCCTTTACCCCGCAAGTTTTTCCTTCGGTCACGCGGCGCAGTCACTCCCGCCTAGGCTCAACAATCGGCCCGCGATTCCACGCCGCCGCGGCCCTCTCCCGCCCGGCCGGGCGGGCTCAAACCTCCGCGATGCGCCAATCGACCAGCTCAAGCTGCAGGAGTTTGCGGTCGTTAAAATGGTTCCACGCTAGCTCGACCGCAAAATCCAAGGCGACACCCAAAGGCGGCATCCGCTGCACCATCTTCCACGCCACCCCGTGCAACCGCCGACCTTGCGCATCGTCGAAACTGAAGCGGAAATGAACGTCTTTAAATGTCACCGGTCTCTGCCTCAGCACCACGCCCCGCACCCCAAACACCGGCTCCGGGTTACTCTGGCCAAAGGGCTGCATCGCTTCCAGTTCGCTCATCAGGCCGTCACTGATTTGCTCCGCCCTCAGCCACACGGCGATCTTCAGCTTGGCCTCGGCAATATCGCCGCCGGCGTGTGCGAGCACCGCCTCGGCGAACCTACCGCGAAATTCATCCAGCCGCGTTTTCGGCAACGAGATTCCCACGGCCATCGGATGACCGCCCCAGCTCGTCAGTGACTTGCTGCAGGTGGCCAATACCTCGACCAAGTTCACGCCGTCCACGCTGCGACCCGAGCCTTTCGCGCAGTCGCCTTCATTGCCGAGCACCACGCAAGGCCGGTTGTATTTTCGAGTCACGCGACCAGCCACGATTCCAACCACCCCGGGATGCCAATCCTCGCTGAACAACACAATACCGGGCGACTGCGCATACTGGCTCTCGATCATCCGCTCCGCTTCCTCGGTGATGCCGCGTTCAATGTCCTGCCGCTCCCGGTTGAACACCTCCAGCTGCTGCGCGGTCCGCGCACAGAACGCCCGGTCCTCGCTCAATAAGAGTTCAACCGACAATGCCGCATCGGCCAGGCGGCCCGAGGCGTTGATGCGAGGCCCCAGCCGGAAGGAGATGTCCGAGGGCTTGATCGATTGACCGGGACGAACGCCGGCAATTTCCATCAGCGCCCGCAGGCCCGGACGCTCCGACCCTTCGATGATGCGCAAACCTTGCCGGGCTAGCAATCGGTTCTCACCCGTCAGTGGCACCAAATCGGCGATCGTTCCCAGCGCGACCAAATCAAGCTGGTCGCGCAGCTTGATCCGAAAAGCCACGGGATTGTTTTCCGCTCGCAGCAACTTGAGCAAGCCATGCACCAGCTTAAAAACTAAACCTACCGTGCAGAGATTTCGCCATGCGGCATCGGCGCCGCTTTCATCCGCCGCCACGTGCGGGTTGATCAAAATGCCCTCAACCAGAGGAGTTTCCTTTGATCGGTGATGATCTACGACCAGCACGTCGATGCCCAAGCCACGCAGGTAGGCAACCTCGTCGTGGGAATTTGTGCCGCAGTCCAACGCCACGAACAAAGCCGGCTTCTCCGTCTCAAGCGCGCGGTCGATCGCACTGCGCGAAAGACCGTAGCCATCGGCCGATCGCCGCGGCACGACGAATTTCGGATCGAGCCCGAATCGCCGCAAAATCGTGACTAACAACGCCGTGCTGCTCACGCCGTCGACGTCATAATCGCCCAAAACGACCACCGACTCGCGCCGCGCGATTGCCGTGCGCAAGCGATCGGCGCCGGCCTCGAGATTGCGCAGCAGAAAGGGATCGCGCAACGCCGCCAGTGACGGCTGGAGGAACTCTGCGGCTGACGCCGGATCCGTGACCCCAGCCGAGAGCAACAGCTCCGCCAGCACCGGGCTTACGCCGGCGATTTTCCCGAAGGCCGCGACTTGATCAGCCGGGCTCGGCGAATAAATCCAACGCATAGGGATGCTCCGGGGGGGGGCGCAATGCTCCCATTGCGCCCGTCGCGCCGGCGGTCAGTTCCCGACCAGCACGCACCACCCCGAACCCGTTACTCCGACGCCTTGCTGGAGCCGCTCCACTCGTATTTCGGAGCGACATCGGCATGGGCCTCGACGTGTTTCCGATCGCCCTTGTGCCACCAGTAAAACACCGGCGTGGCGATGAACAGCGAGGAGAATGTCCCGGTGAGCACGCCGATAAGCAGGGTGAAGGCGATGTCATTCACCTCCCCCGTGGTCGTGACGATCAGAGTGATAGCGGTCAGGAACGTCGTGCCACCGGTGATGATCGTGCGCGAAAGCGTGAGGTTCAGCGAGCGGTTGATGATGGCCCGCAACGTGCCGCTCGGATTGAGTTTCAACTCTTCGCGGATGCGGTCGAATACGACGACGGTGTCATTGATGGAATAACCGATGATCAGCAAAATCGCCGCCACCATCGACGCGTTGAACTGGCGGTCAAAAAGGACGAAGATACCGATCGTGATCAGTAAATCGTGGATTGTGGAGACGACCGCCCCGACGCCGAATCCCATCTCGAAACGAAACGCCACGTAGCCGAAAATCAAAACCAAGGCCCAGAAGATCGACTGCCAGGCGTTCCACTGGATCTCTTTTCCGACCGAAGCGCCGATCCGGGTTTCCCCGACCACTTCAAAGCCTGCTTTCGGCAGGGCTTGCTGGAGTTTTCCGACCGCGGGTTTGGCCTCATCAAACGGCGCCGTGACCAGCAACACCTCGCGGGCACCGCCGATCGGTTGCTGGTAGGAAAAGGAAACGTCCTTCAGCTTTTGCTGGGCCGCCGCGCGGTTCAGGTCGGCGATTTCAAGTTTCTCCGAGAACTTCAGGGTGACGGTATCGCCGCCGACAAAATCGATGCCGTAGATATCCTTGCCCTTGTAAACGACCGTGCCGGCTCCGACGAGAACGATGATCCAAGACGCAATGAAGGCCGGTTTGGCGTGCTTCAGGAAATCGATGTTGGTGTCCTGCAAAATCGAGAACATTTTCAGGTTCTTGATGTTTGCGCTATAGACCATGAATTCGAGCAGCAGCTTGCTGATCACAACCGCTGCAAACATCGTCGTGAAGATACCGACGCCGAGCGTGAAGCCGAACCCCTTCACCGAGCCGGTGCCGAGCATATACATGATGATCGCGACGAGGAGGGTCGTCACGTTGGAGTCGAGAATCGCCGACCACGCCTTCTCAAAACCGGCTTCGAGCGACGCTGCGAGCGATTTACCGAGCTTCAATTCTTCGCGCATGCGCTCGAAGATCAGGATGTTCGAATCCACGGACATCGCCAGCGTGAGCACGATACCGGCGATGCCGGGCATCGTGAGCGTCGCACCGAACGAGGCCATCACGCCCAACGTCACAAGCACGTTCAGGCCCATACCGATCGCGGCCACCAACCCGCCCAAGGTATAGAACATCAGCATGAAACCGATGGTCAGAGACACGCTGACGATAAAGGCGTTGCGAGCGCTGAGGACCGCATCTTTCGCCAAGGTGGGACCGACCTCGTATTGCTCCTTGATAATGAGCGGCAGGTCGAGGGGGTTGTTCAGGACATTAGCGAGGTTGATCGCCTCGCGGTCCGTGAAATTACCGGAAATCACGGCGGAATCGCTGTTGATCTCCTGCTTGACCGTCGGTGCGGAATAAAGTTTGCCGTCGAGAACAATGGCGAGACGACCAAGGCGCTGGGCCTGTTGGCCGCCCTCCGCGATGGCGCGGGTAACCTCGGCAAAGCGCTTCGAACCGTCACTCGTGAATTGCAAGATCACCTCCGGCTTCCCGTAAAGGTCGGGACGGGCGAACGCGCTCGAGATCATCTCACCCGTCATTTCGGGGATGCGTTTGACGAAGAGCTCCTCCGTGCCCGATTCGCCACCGCGACCTTCGTAGTCCAAAGTCAAAACCTCGTAGCCGGGAGGGGCATCGATTGGCGAGGTGGTCAGCGGAGACTGGTTCGGGTGGACGATCCGGAACGCGAGTTGCGCCGGTTTCTTAACGTTATCGACCACTTCGGGGTTATCCTTGGTGTTGATATCGGGCAGTTGCACCTCGATCCGGTTATTGCCCAGCGGACGAATCACCGGCTCGGCCACGCCGAACGAGTTGATGCGGGCGCCGATGATTTCTATCGCCTTGTTTAGCTTTTCTTCGCGCTGGTTATCATCTCCTGCCAACCCGCCAGCGGCTTTTTCATCGACCTCGAGCGTGAAGGCCACGCCGCCCTTCAAATCGAGACCGAGTTGCAGACGGCTTTTGGAGCGACGCAGCAATTCTCCGAGCAAAATTTCGTTTCGCTTGGGAATGTTCTTCAGCGACTCCTCCAGTTTGATCTCGGGAAAATAAACCGTGAGATCGATTTTTCGCTCGGTGCCGATCTGCTTCAACGCGACAAATTCGCTGGGAGCGGTGCCAGCCTTTTTACGGGCGGCAGCTTCATCGAGGAGCTTGGCAAATTCGGCCGGCTTGGCTTTGGCGTGATCCTTCGCATAGGTCACGAAAGGGACGGCATTGAACGGGATGAGTTCGGCGACCGCCCACCCCGCGATGACGACGGAGAGGATGATCTTCCAGAGATTGCGTTTGAACATGTTCGTATTGGTTAAAATGGGGATTGGGTTCCCGGCCGCCGCTCGGGGCGCACCGGATCGAAACCAAGCTGGCGGGAATCGCCGGTTACTTCTTTTCCTCTACACCGCTTCTCTTGGTCACCGAGGAAATGAAGCCTTTGGCAACTTCGACCTTCGTCGTTTCCGAGATCCGCACGATGAAACGGTCCTCTTTAACATTCGTCACAACCCCGTAGATGCCGCCGGTCGTAAGGACTTCGTCGCCCGATTGTAACTCGCTCAACATTTTCTCGTGCGCCTTCTGCTTTTTGCGCTGGGGGGCGATAAACAGGAAATAAAAACCACCCGCGATCAGCGCGTAAAAAAGCAGCATCTGCCACATCGGGCCTGGACCGGCGGGGGCCGTGGCGGGCGCGGTAGCTTGAGCAAAGTGAGTAAGAGCGGCGAAAGGAGACATATTCGTCATTGCGTGTTGATGTTTTTGAAAAAAGAAACACGTAGGAAATCAATTCCCTCTCCGCAAAAGCAAGCCCTATCACCTCCCCGCTCCGCATTGAAAAGCAAATCCTCCTCCTCTTGGTCCGCCGCAAAGTCAGAAGACCTCTATGGTTTTAAGCGCTGGGGCTCCGGCCATCTTTCCGTCGATGACGCGGGCTTCCTAAACGTTCAACCGCTCGCCGACGGTCGTGGCATCCGCGCTCTCGACGTCATCAACGAAGCCGTGGGCATGGGCCTCAAGGCGCCGTTGGTCATCCGCTTCCAAGACCTCCTCCGCCACCGGGTCGCCCAGCTCAACGAGGTATTTCGCAAGGCCATCAAGCAGGAAGGCTACGAAGGATCCTACCGCGGAGTTTTTCCGATTAAGGTCAACCAGCTCCGCGAAGTCGTCGACGAGATCGTCGCCGCCGGCAAAGAGTTCAACTACGGCCTAGAGGCGGGCTCCAAGCCCGAGTTAATGATCGCCTTGGCCATGCATGAGGGCGCCAACCGCCTCATTATTTGCAACGGTTACAAAGACCACGACTACATCCGTCTCGCCCTCTTGGGTCGCAAGCTCGGCAAGAAAATCATCCTCGTGGTCGAACAGCTCTCCGAGCTCGAAGATATCATCGCCATCTCGCAAGAGACCGGGGTGAAACCGATGATCGGCTTCCGCGCCAAGCTTCAGACCCGCGGCGAGGGCAAGTGGGCCATGTCCACCGGCGATAGCGCCAAATTCGGCCTCAACACCGCCGAGATTCTCTTTGCCTGTGAAAAACTGCGCGCCGCCAAGCTCCAGTCCTGCCTGCGCCTAGTGCATTTTCACATCGGCTCGCAGGTGCCGAATATCATCACGATCAAGAACGCCGTGATCGAGGCGACACGCTTCTATTGCCAGTTGGCAAAAATGGGGTTCCCGATGGGATTCCTCGACGTCGGCGGCGGCCTCGGCGTCGATTACGACGGTTCGCGCACCAATTTCGAGAGCTCCATGAATTACTCGATGGAGGAATACGCCCGCGACGTCGTGTTCAACGTCCGCGAAATCTGCACCGCTTCCAAAGTTCCCGTTCCCGACATCGTCAGCGAGTCGGGTCGCGCCATCGTCGCTCCTCACTCCCTGCTCGTCGTCGAGGTTTTCGAGCGCATTAACAAACGCGAGTCTCTCGGCCAACAGCACCAGCCGAAGGTCAAACACAAGGTCGTCGAAGACCTTGAGGTCATGCTCAAGAACAAGACCAAACTCGGCCGCCTAGAACGTTTTCACGACGCTACCCAGAAAAAGGAAGAAGCCTTCTCCCTTTTCAATCTCGGCTACCTCGACCTCGAAAACCGAGCCGCCGCCGAATCTCTGTTTTGGCAGATCTGCGAAAATATCGCCAAGGAGGGTCAAAAATCCGGCTACGAGCCCGAGGAACTCCGCGATCTATCCAAGCTCCTTGCGGACCAATACGTCTGCAATTTTTCGGTCTTCCAATCGCTCCTCGACCACTGGGCACTCAAACAACTCTTTCCCGTCGCACCGCTCCACCGCCTCACGGAAAAGCCCACCGTCAACGCGATCCTCGCCGACATCACCTGCGACTCCGACGGCAAGATCAGCAGCTTCATCGACCTTCAGGACACGAAGGATTACATCACCCTTCACCCGCTCAACGGGAAGCCTTACTACCTCGGCATCTTCCTGACCGGCGCCTACCAAGATATCATGGGCGACCTCCATAATCTGTTCGGTCGCGTCAACGAGGTCCACGTCTTCCTCGAAGACGACGAACCCAACGGCTATTACATCGAAGAGGCGCTCAGCGGCAGCCGCATCGCCGATGTCCTCGAGGCCGTGCAATATCAGCAGGAAGAATTGTGCCGTAAAATGAAGGCCCAGATCGACGCGGCGACGAAGAAAGACGTCGTCAAACCCCGCGAGGGCGTTCGCCTGCTAGAACTCTACGAAAGTCAGATGCTCAGCAAAACTTACCTGAACATCGAGGCCAAGACCGGCCGGAAAAAGAAGCCCGGCGCCTGATTAATTCGGCGCCAGGGCTTTGCGATCTGCGGCTCACGCCGGGGCCCAAAAAGACAAGGGTCAGGCCAACTTACCCTGCACCAGCTTGCTGACCGCGCCGAAGTCAATCAGCGCCGCATCGGGGTGCGCCTTGAGCGCTCCAATCACTTTGCCCATCTCTTTTTTCGTCGTCGCCCCCGTGCTGGCGATCGCTTCGGCAATCAGGCTATCAAGCTTCGCCGCATCGAGACCCGCCGGCAGATATTTTTGGAGAATTTTGATTTCCACCTCGTTGGCGGCGACCAAGTCGGCGCGTCCACCCTTGGTAAACTCGACGTTAGCGTCGGTCAGGTTCTTGACCGCCTTGCGCAAGGTCGCGAGCGAGAGCCCATCTTCGATCTCCTTGTTGCCATCCATCGCAGCGCGTTTGATCGCGGCGTCGGCCGTGCGCAGCGCCAGCGTGGTCGCGCTGTCGCGGGCTTTCATGGAAACAATGATGTCGGCACGGAGGGTTTCGTAGATCGATGACATGGCGCCAGCGTGCGCTCGCCCCTGCCCGTGTCGAGACGGCAAGCGCGCGACCTTGCGCCCCGCACTCCCGGTCACATCGTCCCTTCCGTGAGTCCTCAACCTTCCATCAACGTCCTCGGCGGCCCGCTCAAACCGTGCTCGAACCAACCGCTCACGGGCTTCTTTCGCAACGGGCACTGCGATACCTGCGCCGACGACCACGGGTGCCACACGGTGTGCGTCGAAGTCTCGGCCGAGTTTCTCGCCTTCAGCCTCGCGGCCGGAAACGACCTCTCCACGCCGATGCCCGACTACGATTTCCCCGGCTTAAGCCCCGGCGACCGTTGGTGCGTGTGCGCCGCGCGGTGGCAAGAGGCGCTCGCCGCCGGAGTTCCTGCTCCGGTCTCACTTGCGGCGACGCACGCCCGTTCGCTCGAAATCGTGCCGCTCGCCCTGCTGCAAAAACACGCCACCGCCTGATGGCGGCCACGCTCCCCCGATGAACGAACCTCGCCGCCCCGCTAAGGACCCGCTGCACGGCGTCACCCTCGAGGCGATGCTCAACACCCTCGTCGCCCGAAGGGGCTGGGAAGGACTGGCCAGCCAGACCGACATTCGCTGCTTCAATTTCGATCCCAGCATCAAATCCAGTCTCACCTTTCTGCGGAAAACCCCTTGGGCGCGTAAAAAAGTCGAGGAACTTTACCTCTATGATTTCCGCCGACACGGCGAATTCCGACCCGAGCCGTCCACGGATTAACTCTGCGCGGCGGCCCGCAAGCCCCGGCAGCCGACTCTGAAACCCCACTCGATCATCAGCAGGCCGGCGGCGTTTTTCCTTTCCGATCCACGACGATGCCCTTCCCGCCCGCGACCCTCGCGAAATGAAATTCACCCCGACCTTAGAAAAACCGCGCACCCATCTGCCGGGTTGATCGTTTGCTTGATCGAAGCCTCGTGCTTGTTGCGCCCGGCCAAGACCTCTTCGCGCACGTTCAGGCCCTGGCAAAGCGCTTTAGCCTCGCCTCCGCCCTGCACCCGGCAAAACCCTACCCTTTGCAAAATCCCATGCCACGCACCCTCGTCAAAGACGCCCTCGCCCGCACCGAAGCTCTCGACTCCATTCTACTGCAAGGTTGGGTTCGCACTCGCCGCGACGCCAAAGCCTTCTCTTTTATCGAGCTCAACGACGGCTCCTGCCTCAAGGGCGTCCAAGTCATCGTCGATGCCACGTTGCCCGATTACAGTGCGGTCGCACGGGCGCATACCGGCGCCTCGATCGTCGTCCACGGCAAACTGGTTCCCTCCCAAGGCCAGGGTCAAAAATGGGAAGTCGTCGCCCAAAAATTTGAGGTCGTCGGCGAAGCCGATGCCACCTACCCGCTCCAGAAAAAGGGCCACACGCTCGAGTTTCTCCGCGAGATCGCCCATCTCCGCCCACGTTCCAATCTCTTCGGCGCCGTCTTCCGGGTCCGCAGCCGCCTCGCCTACGCAGTTCATCAATTTTTTC
>CAMBRG010000122.1 GCA_945869845.1 Opitutus sp. GAS368
CAAAACCGGGCGGCGACGTCGAAATGATCCTCACGTTGGCGCAGGTTCAGCTAGGGTCGGTTCGAGACGGCGGCGTTGAGGATAAATTCCAATTTCCTATTGGCCGAAAATCGCGTGTGCTCCCGCCACGGATCCGTTTCCGGGAAAAATAGCCCCAAACCAATTTGCGCATGACCCCCTGTTTTTTTAAAAAATTTCGGCTTTTTTTTATAGGTTTAAACGCGCTGGGGCTGAGCGCCGGCGAAGTTCAGCCGATCAATCCCCGGCAGGTTCTCGCGGTGGAAAATGTGTGTGCATGGCCGAACCTCACCCTCTTGCGCGATGGAACGATTGCCGCGATTCTTCATAACGCGCCCTCTCACGGACGGGTTGAGGCGGACGTTGAATGCTGGGTGAGTCGCAACGGTTTGACGTGGGAAAAACGCAGCGTCGTCACCTCGCACGAGCCACAGACGGTGCGCATGAATCACGCTGCTGGCCTTGCCCGGAACGGCGATTTGCTCGTGCTCTGCTCGGGCTGGACGGACGTGAAGCAAGCGGATCGGCCCAAGCAGGGACCTTTTCGAGACGCTGTGCTCCGGCCTTGGATTTTGCGCAGCCGCGATGACGGACGCACCTGGACCCAGCGCAGCGATTTTCCGGCCGGCGGCGCCGGCTGGACGGACTATATTCCCTTCGGGGACATTTGGCCAGGTTCAGACGGGGCATTGCACACCAGTTGTTATCAAGGCCAGTACACGGATGGCGCCGTCTCGACCGAGATAAACAAGTGGCGATCGTGGCATTTCCGCAGCATTGATGATGGCGAGACCTGGCAACGCGGTTCGCTCATCGGCACTGGCCATAACGAAACCAGCCTCTTTCCGCTGCACGGCAGCAACTGGCTGGCCGCCGCCCGCTCCGATTCGAGCGCAACCGACCTTTTTCACAGTGACGACGACGGCGCTACGTGGCGCGGACCACGCCGCGTGACGAGCGTCGGCACGGGAAGCGGGCAAGGTGAGATTAACGCGCACGTGACCCGTTTGGCCGATGACCGCCTGCTGCTCACCTACGGCGTGCGTACCGTTGGCAAAGCGGGCGTGTGCGCCCTGCTCAGCGCTGATGAAGGCCGTACTTGGACAGAACCTGTGCGCCTCGTGAATTGCTCGGGAGATTCTGGGTATCCCAGCAGCGTGCAACTCGCAAACGGAAGCATCGTCACGGTTTGGTACGCGAAGCAGTCCCCTTTGCGCGACGGCTACCACATGGGTGCGACCGTGTGGGAGGCGCCGACGGCGCAGGACCTCGCGCCCATTACGCCCGCCCAGCCCGAGGGTTTTATTCAGGCCCGGATCACCGACACTTGGGCCGCTTACGCCGATCGACTTTCTTTTGGTTTGGGCCAGACGCTCGCGCTGCTCGATGATGGCTGCACCCTTGCGCGGCCCGAGTGGCAAACGCGGCGGAACGGGGTGCCAAAAGTGCGGGTAGCCTACGATGCGGTCACGGGCGACGCTGATCCAAAACACGAAGGCAAGGGCTACCACGGGACCACCATTGGGATTCCTTCTTCGCTCGATTTCCCACACCAACGCGGTGTCGCGTGGCAAAATCAGATCGCCGTCGTCCGCAGCCTCGAATGTTGCCATGGCACGCTGGCCGACAGCGCCTCGCTCGCACGGGCTTTACAGTGGGTGATCGACCATCACGAGGAGCACCGGATTACGACGGTCAATCTTGCGCCGGTGGACGACCGCGAGCACGGCGCGCCCGTGCCGACCGAAATCGACGCAAAACTCGCGCGGCTACGTGAGCTTGGGATTTGGGTGAGTGCGCCCTCCGGTAATCATGCATTCACCTCGGGCATTTCATGGCCCGCTGCGCAGGCGGATTGCTTTGCGATCGGTGCGGTGGTCCCGGGCCAGGATGTGATCCACTGTGATCGGAGCGAAAAAGTCGCGCTGCTGGCGCCCGCCAGCGCGACGAGTTCAGCTAATGCCATCGTCTGCGGCGCAGCCATGATCATGCGCGAGGCAATCGGCAAAAGCCGCTTTGATTGGCGGCGTGAGGGCGCAAACCTCCCCGAGGCCATGATGACTATTTTCCAGCGGAGCGGTCAGCCCGTGACCGATCCTTTGACTGGTCGCGTTTACCGTCGGCTCGACTTGCTTGCGGCGGTGCAGCACGTGCTGGGTGCGACACAATGAAGCCGCTGGGAAAAAAGCGGTATTAAGTCGGCGGGTTAAGGAACTGCCCCGAAACTGAATGTTAACCAGGTTCGGTCTGGGAGGGGGTCAAAGGGAGGTTCGACGGTGAAATCGATTTCGGGGGTATCGGCGGCCCCGCCGCATCGACGAAAAAAGTAGCGGTCGGAGTCGGCGCCGCGACGGGAACATTCAATCAACAAATTTGCACTGGGCCGCGGCAGGTCTGCTCGGGAGCAGCAACCCGGCAGGGCGAAGGCGCCTCCCGTCTCCTTCTGCCATCCTCACCGCCGACGGAAACCGGGCCAACCGCGGTAGCTAAAACGACCGTTTTCGCCTCGACCGGCCCAAAGCTATCGACCTGGCCAAAATCTCCCGACAACGGCTCAGCGCCGTCACTAGAGTGCGCAACGAACGCCCCGAAAAATCCTCGGCTTGAAATTCCATCCCCAGTGTTTCCGTAAAACGCCCGCAGCAGAACGCTCTTTAAGTTGAGCCTTGAATTCGCGCCCCAAAAGCACCCCGATTAGTTCATGCTTACCTCGCATCAACTCACCCCTGCCCAAAAAGCGTTTTATCACGAAAACGGCTACTTGCTTGGCCTCCCGCCAATTTTTAGCCGCGCCGAGATGGAGAATTTCAACGCGGAGCTTCCGCACTTGCTCGCTCTGCTAGAACCCGGCGAATCCAGTAAAGACATCCGCGAATGGCACGAAACCAGTACCTACCTTTACGAAATCGCCATGAATCCCAAAATTATTGAGCTCGTTTCGGGTATTCTCGGAGATAACTTTTTTTGCTGGGCGAGTAATTTTTTCATCAAAGATCCCCGCACCCTTTCAACCGTTGGCTGGCACCAAGATTCGTATTATTGGCCAATGGCGCCGCACAATTCCGTGACCGTTTGGTTGGCTTTTGACGATGTCGATGAGATCAATGGCGGAATGAAATTACTGCCCGGTTCCCACCGCGGTGGGGTCATCAAACATCGCCGTTCAACTGAAACCAGCTCTGTCCTCACCTTAGAATTGGCTGACGGCACCGACTTTAAGGCTGATAATGCCGTCCAGTTTCGGCTCAAGGCCGGGGAATGCTCCTTGCATGACGATCGGGCCATTCACGGATCCCCGGCAAATCCCTCTGATCGGCGGCGGGCTGGCCTTACGATTCGTTATAGTGGCACAAACGTAAAAAATGACCTCTCGGTGAATCCCAATTTCAAAATTTATCTTTGCCGCGGGGTAGACGAATTTAAGCATAATCCCTACGGCACGCCGCCCACCCAGCGCTACGGCCGTCCTGCCTTCAAACCCGTCAGCAACGAGGAAGCCGGGAAAGCCTAACTCCCGCGTCCTCTCGCGAACTAAAAATTTAGTTTTAGACGCAAAACGGCTCGTACCCCAGCCTCGCACGCAACCCAAACTCTCCGAGCGAGCCGTTCGCACTTTGGTCGTATCGCCGGGCCGAGGAGCTGCGTCTCCCTGCCTGATTTGATTTTTTTCGATGATCGCCTTCGGGCGATCGTTGCTCATTACCCCCATGTACCCCTCAGCTGATGAAACTTCCCCTAGTTTGGTTATTGTTCGTGGTTCAATGCGCTCTGCCCAGCCTTTGGAGCGCTGAAAAAAGTTATACCATCGCCGTAATTCCCATGGGCACGACCCATGAATACTGGAAATTACTGCGTGCCGGCGCGCTCAAAGCCCAAGCTGAATTCCAGCAAAAAGGGCTCGCCATTGAGATTATCTGGAAGGGCCCATTGCGCGAGGACGATCGAGACCAGCAGGTCCAAGTCGTAGAAAATTTCATTGGACGGCGCGTCAGTGGTATCGTTCTTGCGCCTTTGGATGCGCACGCGCTCGTCGCCCCGGTTGAGCAGGCCGTCCGCGTTGGGATCCCAGTCGCAATCGTCGATTCAGGCCTTAAATCAAACGCGCCGATCAGCGTCATTTCCACCGATAATCACGCTGGAGGCCGCCTCGCGGCCCAGCGCCTCGGCACGCTGTTAAACGGGGTGGGCAACGTCATTTTACTTCGCGTTCAGGTCGGCGCCGCTAGTTCAGAGCAGCGCGAAGCGGGATTCCTCGACGAGATCCAGAAAAGTTTTCCTAAGATCAAAGTCATTTCCTCCAATCAGCACGGCGGTGCAACCCGGGAAACGGCCTTGGTCGCGGCCCAAAATCTCCTCAATCGCTACCGCACTCAAGTTGACGGGATTTTTACCCCAAACGAATCCACCACCGCCGGCATGCTGCTCGCGCTCAGCAATATTGGCCTCAGCGGCGGCAAAGTCCGTCTCATTGGATTCGCCAACAGCCAAAGATTTGTCGAGGCCCTCCAACGTCAGGATCTTCAGGGCCTCATTTTACAGGACCCGGTTAAAATGGGTTACCTCGGCGTAAAAACGATCGTCGAATCGCTGCAGGGGAAAAAAGCTCCTGCGACGATCGACACCGGTGTCGTGCTCGCCACCAGCGAGAATCTCCAAGACCCGGCCGTCGCCGCGCTCCTGCCTTAACTTTAAGCCCGAACCTTTTCCCCGCTTTCACTCACCCATCGTTGTTGGTCTACGTCGTTTCTTATGATGACTGCCCCTTCCTCGCCCTTATCGCACCACCGCATCTCCCCCACCGACGTTGCTAACTACCACCGCGAGGGCTACCACGTCTTCCGGCAGCCCGTTTTTCCTGCGGCCAAATTTCTTGGTCTTAAAAATTGCTTTGAAACTATCCTAAATCAGCTCGACGCCGATGTCCGCCCCGAGTCGATGGATGTCCCACACTTTCAACATCCCGAGCTGTTTGAGTGGCTCTTCGCTGATGAAATTATGAATCTCGTCGAGCCCATCATCGGGCCCGATATCGCCCTCTTCGCGAGCCACTTTATTTGCAAACCCAAGGGCAACGGGAAGCGCGTACCTTGGCACGAGGACTCCCACTACTGGCAGACCATGATAAATCCAATGGAAGTAGTCACCGTCTGGCTTGCGATTGACCCGGCTAACACCGAGAACGGCTGCATGCGGGTTCTACCCCGAACGCACACCAGCGGCAAAATGGGATTCTCTGACTACGATGCGCTCAAACCCGGCGAAGCTGTATTTAACGACGAGATCAAATCCTCGCAACGCGACGTCTCCAAGCTGGTTCCGATCGAGCTCGAGGCCAATCAATGCAGCCTCCACGACGGCCGAATCATCCATGGCAGTGAGCCGAACTTGAGCACAAAGCGCCGGTGCGGCTACACGATGCGCTACGTGAGTACCCGCACTCGCGCGAATCACGAGCAAATCGGTGCCTGGCATCACCTTTATCTCGCTCGCGGCCAAGACCACGCCGGCAATCGCTACGGCGACCCGCAGCGGGCCTACCCCGAGCTCGCGCGTTTCCGGTCCCAACACGGTAAAAACGGCCACTAATTCCCTGCCGGGCATCGCGATCAAGCTGTCACGCGGTCGAGCAGCAGATCTCGGAGCGTCCGGCCTTCCGACCAGCTACGCTTTACTTGGTCGATTATTGATAGTTGGCGGCTCGCGTTGATATTTTTCAGACCTCTCCGGCGAAACCGTCATCGCATTCGACGTAAACTATCCGCTCAAAGTAGCGGCTTTTGGCCCCACCCTGCCCGGCTGCTTTTACCCCGCCGCAGCCGGCGGGTTCGAGGCAAGCCAATCGAGCTAGGTTTGCGGCAGATCGGTTTGCCACGCAGCGGTATGGTTTGGGGCGGCCCCGTCGACATCGATTCTCTCTCCACCTTACTTAACCGTCTCCATGGTTTTGCCTTCGACCCGGTCCCGGCGGGCGGGGTGCACAAGCGCGGTCGGAAGTTATTTGGCCGCGATCCTTAAATTGAAATGGCAGCGCCCTCCTCAAAGGCCCAACTTTTTCCTTTTTTTGCCGCGCCCCCGGCCAACGCCGGTGGTCAAATCGTCCTCTGACTCGCCCCGATCCCGAGAAATCTCATGCATCACCCCACCCAGCTGCGCCACCCCTCGTTTCCGGCCTTCCTGCTAGCCCTCGCCTGCGCGATCCCGCTCACCCATGGGCAAATCGCTCCGGCCCCCGCCACCCCCGCCCCGGGCACCAGCGAAACTAAAGCGGTCGAAGCCAAAAAACTGGCCGACGATCTCGTCCGGTTAAATCCGTTCGAGGTCAAATCTGCGTCCGACAACAGCTACGGCGCTCTCAATTCCAACTCGCTCACCCAATTCGACGCCGCCCTGAAAAACGTCCCCGTCTCCGCGGACATCTTCACCGAAGATTTCATCCGCGACGTCGGCGTGACCAACCTCGAAGATCTCATGCTCTCCTACGGCGCCGGCGCCGGCACGGTCATGTCGAACCCCGAGGCCGACGCCCTCAGCCAGCAACCCGGCGACCGCGTCGGCAATCAGACCATGGGCGTTCGCGGCGTCGGGGTCGGTGCACCCCGCCGCGACGGCTTCGCCGGCACCTTCGGCACCGGCGTTGGCATGAACAGCCTCTTCGACATCGAGCGCGCCGATGTCGTGCGCGGCCCGCAAGGCCTGCTCTACGGTGCCAGTGGTGCCGGCGGCACCGTCAACATCGTCTCCAAACGCGCCCACTTCAACCGCACCTCCGGCCGCGTCGATTTCCGCATCGATCAACACGGCTCGAAACAGGCGCTCTTCGATTACAATTGGGGCGCCCAAAATGTCGCCGTCCGCGTCGCCCTGCTCAACGACCACCAACTCTACCGCCGCGTCTTCATCGGCCACGAAACTCAAGGCATCTACACTCAGGTCGCCGCTCGTGTGGCCCCACTCCGCACCGTCGTCCGCCTCATCGCCGGCCAGACCGAAAACACCCGCGTCCTGAACTCGAATCAGGAAAACATCGCGTTCACCAACGCTGCCATCGACCTCCGGCACAACTACGGCCTCGCCTACCTCCTCCGCAACAACATGACCGGCGCCAACGACCCCGTTACCGGCCGACCCTACGCCCGCGGCGCCATCGCCAACGGCCAGCTCACTTGGGACAACCTCAACTCCTGGGCCGGCACCGCCGCCTCCGAATACGTCACCAACCGATACTTCATCGCCACGGCCGAAACCGTTTGGACCCCGTGGCTCGCCACGCAATTTTCCGCGCTCTACAACAACGCTCCGACCGACCGCGCCAACGGCGGCATCGCCAACCTCAGCGCCCCGCTCCTCAACGGCAATCCGCTCGATGTCTGGGCTAACGGCGGCACCCTCGCCGACACCGAGCAGCCCACCCGGCGCTGGGCCACGCGTGGATCAGCGATTGCGACGAACGATCTTTTCCGCGGGTTCGCCCGCAGCCAGACGCTCGTCGGCTTCGATATCGACTGGGCCGATACCGGACCCACCGATTTCAGCTACTACCTCGCCGATACTAATTTCAACGTCATCTACAACCCCGCCATCCCCTCCAACCTCGGCCGCACCCCGATGCCCCGCATCTGGTGGTCCGTCGCCAACAGCCCGGTTAAAGATCCGCTCGGTCGCGGCGGCTGGCTGCGGCCGCGCGTCACCACCGGCAGCCAAAATTACGTCCGTATGGCCAACAACCCCCGCGACCCGAGTTGGGTTCGCCCCAACAATCCCCTCGGCCTAGCCAGCCTCGCCGGCAATGCCGGCGTCTCCGGCCAAAACAACAACGGCCACAACTGGGAAAGCCGCGTCGCCGGTGTCTACGCCGCCAACAACACCGCCTGGTGGAACAACCGCATCCACACCCTCGTCGGCCTGCGCATCAACGAGAGTTTCAAGCGCACGCCCAACCTCTCCACCCTCGCCTCCGCGCCACCGTGGGCCGAGTCGAACAAGACCAACAAGAGCTACAACCTCGGCATCAACGGTGCGATCCGCCCGTGGCTGAACGCCTACTACAGTTTCTCCAGCACCTACAACACGGCCCTCGTCAACGCCAACGACCCGCTCGGCAATCCCCCCGCCACGTCCAGCGGTGTCGGCCATGAGTTCGGCCTCAAGTTCGGCGACGAGCGCGGCCGCATCTCCGGGTCCATCCAGTATTACAACACCGACTCGAAAGATGAGATGATCAACGCCGGCAGCGGCGTCCGCGACCTCGTCAACCCTACCGGGCTCAACGGCTCGTTCGACGGCCCCGCGGGTTTCAAAAACCAATGGGTCAACCTCGACCGCACCACCCGCGGCCTCGAAGTCATCCTCACGGCCAACCCCACGCCCAACTGGAAGGTCCGCCTCGCCGCCACCACCTCCGACGGCCGCAACCTCTCCGACAAAAAATACCCTCTCCTCTGGAACGACGATTTCTACGTGCGCAACGGCGGCGTCACCTATCAAAACGGCAACCCCGTCCTCGTCCCCACCACTCCCAACGTCATCACCCCGACCGTCACTACGCTCAACCGCCAGGTCGACCCCGCCACCCTCCAGGCCCAAGTCGGCGGCACGTGGGAGCCGCTCACCCTCGCGATGCTGAACGATCGCACGGGCCCCTACTGGGCAAATCCGGCCGACGACAACGGTCGCCTCCAGACGAGCAACCTCCGCCGCGTCCTCCAGTATTTCGTCGGCGCCAACGGCAGCGCCCTCACCGGCAAGACCGGCCGCTCCACCTCCGACATCCCCTACGCCTGGTCCGACCCCAACGGCACCAAAGGCGAGACCACCGTCGCCAAGAAGGGCGAGAACACCGTGGGCTACGCGCAATATGTGTTCTCGATGACCAACAGCTACAGCTTCACCGGCGACAATTTCCTCAAGGGCATCAGCGTCGGCGGCACCATCGGCGTCGGCCTAAAGAACCGCACATTTTACTACAACATCCCCGGCGGCCGCCGCGAACTCTTCAGTTCGCCCGACACGTGGCAGGCCAACACCTTCGTCTCTTACCGCCGCAAAATCGGCAAACGCTACGGTTTCTCCACCCAGGTCAACGTCACCAACGTTTTTAACCACTACGTCTTCGGCACCCTCCCCAACAACGGCTCGGGCTACACGAATCCCGCCAACCTCGGCGTGAGTTTTTACGGCCAACCCCGCCTGTACGTCTGGACCAACACCGTGACCTTCTGAGTCGGAAGATGCAGTCGAAACCTATGGGAGCGAGCTTGCTCACGACTCCGCATCGAACGCCGCGAGCAAGCTCGCTCCCACTCGCGATCCGCTTTGCGAATGCCGAAGCACCACCCAACGGTGAACTCGCTCAACGCCACGGCGAAGCCCGCTTTCACGCGCCTAGAGTCCGGCTCTCAGCTCTCAATTCTCAACTTACCTACTGAACTTTTTCGGCGACGTCTCCGTTCCTGCCGGCTCTCGCAAGGGCCACTCCGCGCGGCCCAGCCCTCCCGTCCTAGGTCCCCGCCGGCTCAGGCTTTCCTGCGCCGGCGTTTTCTTTTCCCATTCCCCCATCCCACCTCGGCTCCAAGTATTCCGCTCGCCCCGTCTCCAGCGCCTCTCCTACCCATGCCCCTTCGCCCCGTCCTCTCCTCGGTCCTCCTCGCCCTCACCACCGCGCTCGCGCCCGCTACCTTCGCCGCACCCGGCGACGCGCTCACGCTCTGGTATGACCAGCCCTCGGAGCGTTGGACCGATGCCCTGCCCATCGGCAACGGCCGCCTCGCCGCCATGGTTCACGGCGACCCTCTCCGCGAACACCTCCAGCTCAACGAAGACACCCTCACCTCCGGCGAGCCGCCGTCCGATCTCCGCTCCGTGAACATCACGAAGGATTTCGACCACGTCACCGCGCTCATTAAGGCCGGCAAAAACTCCGAGGCCGATGCCTACGTCTCGACCCACTGGCTTGGCCGCAACCAACCGTGTTACCAACCCCTCGGCGATCTCTGGCTCGATTTCGCCGGCACCGGGCCCGTCTCCGCTTACAGTCGTTGGCTCGACCTCGCCACCGCCACCGCCGGCGTGAGCTTCCAACGCGACGGCGCCACCTTCACCCGCGAGATCATCGCCAGCGCCCCCGACCAAGTCATCGCCCTCCGCCTGCGCACCGACAAACCCGGGACCCTCTCGTTCAAAACCTCGTTCACTTCCCTCCATCCCACGGCCAAGGCCGCCACTGCGGCCGGCGAACTTATCTTCCGCGGCCAACTCCCCGGCTATGTCGGTCGCCGCGATCTCAAGCTCGTCGAGCAATGGGGCGACCAG
>CAMBRG010000123.1 GCA_945869845.1 Opitutus sp. GAS368
CGAGCAACAATGTCGGCGAACTCGTCAAATTTCTTCCTGGCGTGCAGGTGTCTTACGGCGCCTACAACGGCAACAATCAGGGCTATTCCGATTCCGATGCTTCGGGCGTCTCCATCCGCGGCTTCGGCGCCGAGGACACCGCCATCCTGATCGACGGTCTGCCGGTCGCCAATGCCGCTCCGGGCGGACTCACCCGTCAGGTCGGTCTCGATCAGCTCTCGATCAACAATGCTTCACGCGTTGAACTGATCAAAGTCGCGACGCCGGACATGCCGAACAATTCCATCGGCGGTCAGATCAACCTCATTTCGAGGAGCGCCTTTGAGCAGGCCAGACCGAGCTATGCGGCCCGCGTTTTCTTCAATTTTAACTCCAAGGAATTGCCCAAATTCAGCAAGACTCCGGGCCCCGTCAACAAGCACACTTACAAGACGACCCCGGGCGTCGAATTCAGCGCCACGGTGCCTATCAGTTCAAAACTCGGCGTCTCACTCACCGCCAGTGCGGCCGACGAATACAACTCAAGCCAGCGCGCGGAATCGACCTATACGACTTTCTCGGCGGTCACCAACGCCGCCGGCAAGCCGCTCACGATCGACAATCCCGGCCTCACCCGCTTCAGAGTCACCGACATCACCCGGCTCACCGAGAAGCGCTCCAGCAATCTGCGCTTCGACTGGAAACCCACCCCCACCCAGACGCTCAAAGCGAGCGTCCAATACTCTACCTATTCTGGCGCCGAGGGTCAGCGCCGGCTCGACGCCCGCCCGACAGGCGCCGCCGGCGCGGATTGGAACGCGAACCAATTCATCGGCACGACGGCGAACAGCACCATGGACATGACCGTCACCACGCGCGACGTGGAAGGCTCAACCAAGAGCGGTCAGTTGCAGTATTTCTTTGTGCGCAACGGCTGGACTGCTTCCGCCAGCGGCAGCATCTCCGATGCACTCACGACGTTTGAAGACCGCAATAACGGCCATTTCTCCGAAGTGTCCTTCAAACTAAATCCCGGCCAGGTCAAATTGCTCAACATCGTCGACGGGATTCCTCGGGTCATCGAGACCTCCAGGCGCGCCGCCAACGGCGGCGGGATCTTGGATTACACCAAATTCTCCAACTTCACCCCCGATGCCGTCGTGGCCAAATCGGGTGAGTCCTCTTCGCGGAAGCAGAACGCTCTCTACAAATTCGACATCGAGCGCGACCTGAGTTTCCTCGGTTCAAATTCCTTGAGCGTAAAGATTGGTGGGCGGCGAGATGAGGAGCAGTCGGAAAAATTCGGCCTCGGGGCGAACTACAACCAAGACCTCATCGCGGGCGCCACCTTCCCGATTATTGATGTTTACGATGACACCTACTTAGGCGCCAGCCCCGGCTACAATCTCCCAGCGCAGGAGTGGGGCTCGACCTACAAGCTCTTCGCGCTCAATCAAGCGAAGACGATCTTCGAAGTCCCGGCCGATGGCTCGACGGCGGTCAACAACTACAATAGTTTTGTCGGCCAGCAAATCGACCTCACTGAGACGCGCGATGCACTTTACGGCCAGCTGAGCGGCCGGTTCCTCAACAACCGGCTCTATTTCGTCGGCGGTCTGCGGCAGGAATCCGTCAGCCGCAAAGGCCGCGGTCCCTACCGTGATCCGAAGTGGAATTACGTGAAAAACAAAGACGGCACCCTCTACAAAGATCCGGCCAATCCCCTCGGCGTGCGCCTCGACCAAGCTGCGAGCCCGTTGTTCACCCCCGCCGGCGCCAGCCTGCGCTCCGCTCTGAACGCCGCCGGAATCAGCTTTCCGAATCAAGCGATGGGAGCCACCGCCACGAGTCTGGCCTCGGCGAAACTGTTCAACCGGCCCAACGTGCCCGTGGACGCCGAGCAAACGGGCAAGCCGTCGCTCAGCTTGAGTACGGTTTACAAGGTTACTCCGAAGATCGACGTCAAGCTGGCTTGGTCGCGTTCCTTTGGACTGCCCGCCCTTGAAAATGGAACCGCCGGACTCGTCTCCAGCAGCGGCCAGTTCCAGATCAACGAAAACGTCCCCATCGCGGCCGACGGCACGGTGGGCACGATCACCGTCGCCAACCCCAATCTGAAACCTCAGACCGCCAATAGTTGGGACGGCGAGGTCTCCTACTACACGGACAAAGGCGGCAAGCTCTCGGCCGCCTACTACATCAAGGATGTGACGGATCAAATCACGAGCTACAGCACCTACTCGGGCACGCCCGGCTTTGATGAGGTTGTCTCCGCGCTCGGCTTGGATCCGGGGAGCTATGACGGTTGGATTCTCCGCACCTCCAGTAACAGTACGACCAGTCAGCGCACCAGCGGCTGGGAGTTTTCGGCGAGCCAGGATTTCGCTTTCCTCGGCAGTTTCGGCAAACGGTTCAGCGCCTTCGCGAGTTTTGCGTTCAAGAATCTGGCCGAGCCGAGCGCGCCGGCGCCGGTCAACATCACCACGCCCTCCGGCGGGGTCATCTCGGTCGCGCCTACCGTGTCGACCATCACAAAATCGTCCAACCGCTTCGGCGGCGCCGGCCTCCAATTCTCCGGCGGAAAACTGTCCGTTCAAATTCGCGGCACTTACCGCGACGAAAACGAAATTGCCCGTTCGAACTTGGCGGCGTTCAACGGCTCGCCGAATTTCCTGCGCCGCTTCGCGCCCGCCCAAACCAACATCGACCTTACGGCGAACTACACGTTGTCGAAGCGCTACAGTTTGTTTCTGAGCGGCCGGGATATCTTTAACGGCGCCCGGGCCCAAATCAACCGGGACGACCTCGGGCTGCTGCCCCGCTACGGGCAGCCGTTTGATCGGAGGGAATTCGGCGTGGTGTGGACCGTTGGCGTGAACGGCCGGTTCTGATTCGCCGACGACCAAATTAGCCCCCCCCCTGCACGGACGGCAATTCCGGGGCCGGGTGGGGCGACTCCGATTTTTTCACCATGCACTTCGTTTCGAAACTTACCGGGCTCGTCGCGCTGATCGGGGTATTTTTGTCCGCTACGCAGGCCGCGCCGAAGGCTGCGGAGCCTCAGCCCTACACCCGGACCGCGGAACAACGGGCGGACAAAATCGTCGCGAGCCTCGCGTTGGCGAATCCGACCACGGCTACTCGGGTGCGGGACGTAATCGCCCGGCAGTATGTCGATCTTCACGCCCTGCACGCGGTGCGCGATGCCCGCATCGCCGAGGCCAAAGTATTGCCCGACCGGGCCGCAGCCACCGCGGCCGCGACGGCGGCCAAGGCCTCGGTAGATCCGCAACTCACCGCGTTGCACACGGCCTACTTGGCGAGGCTCGCCGAAGAACTCGCTCCCGCTCAGATCGAGCGGGTCAAGGACGGCATGACCTATGGCGTGTTGCCCCTGACCTTCCGCGTTTACCGGCAGATGTTGCCCGAGCTCACGGCTGCGCAAAAAGACCAGATTCTGGCGTGGCTCGCCGAAGCGCGCGAACTTGCAATGACGGGTAGCACCTCGGGCGAAAAGCACGCGTGGTTCGGGAAATACAAGGGCAGGATAAACAACTATCTTTCCGCTGCCGGTTACGATCTGAAGCAGGCGGAAAAAAATCTTAAGGCGCAATCGTCGCCAGCTTTGCTCGTCCCTCCCGACCGACCATGAAATCGCCGTGCATTACTTTCCTCAGCCTCGCATTTTTCCTCGCCTCCGGCGTCACGCTCCATGCGCAGGGCTACCCCAAAGTTAAGTCGGCCGATCAGGCCGCGGCCAATGCACGCCAAGCCGCCGCCAACCAACGCTCGGACGAGATTTTTGCCCGCGTCTTACCTGAGATCGAAGCCTGGGCAGCCAAGGGCAAACCCTACCTGCCCGGCGCGGGACTGCCCGGCGATTTGCCGCAGGCTAAAATCCCTGCCTTTCCCGGAGCGGAGGGCGGCGGGATGTATTCTTTCGGCGGTCGGGGCGGCCGCGCGATCGTCGTGACCAATCTTAACGATGATGGCCCGGGTAGTTTCCGCGCAGCCTGCGAAGCGGCCGGCCCGCGCATCGTCATCTTCAACGTCGCCGGCATTATCCGGCTCACCGATCGGATTCGCGTCCGCGCGCCCTATATCACGATCGCGGGCAATACCGCACCCGGCGACGGGGTCTGCATCGCCGGCAACACGGTGGAACTTGAAACGCACGACATCGTCATCCGCCATATGCGCTTTCGTCGCGGAGCGATGGACGCCGCCGACCGTAACGATGCGTTCGGCGGCAATCCCGTCGGCAATCTCATGATCGACCACGTCTCGGCCTCGTGGGGGCTCGACGAAAACATGTCGATGTATCGGCACATGTATCGCCCGCCCGGCGGCGGCCCGGAGCTGAAGCTTCCGACCGTTAACGTCACGATCCAGCACTCGATTTTCTCGGAGGCGCTCAACACTTACCACCACGCCTTTGGCAGCACCATCGGCGGCCTCAACAGCACGTTTCACCGCAACCTCTGGGCCAACAATACCGGCAGAAATCCCAGTGTCGGCATGTATGGCGACTTCACCTTTGTGAACAACGTGCTCTTCAATTACCGCCACCGCACGATCGATGGCGGCGACCAGCGGAGCTTTTTCAATATCATCAACAATTACCTCAAGCCCGGACCCGGCACCCCCGATTCGCCGGTGCGCTTTCGCCTGCTCAAGCCCGAGTCCGAGCGCAGTAAAACGGTCATCGATAATTTCGGTTGCGCCCACGTCTCCGGCAACGTCGTCGAGGGCAACCCGGCGGTTTCCCGGGACAACTGGGGCGGCGGCGTGCAACCCGAAGTCCGCTCGCTCAACCGCGCCGATGTCCTCGCCAAGATCAAGGCCGAGACGCCCTTCGCTCATGCGCCGCTCACCCTCACCACCGCCGAGGCCGCTTTCTCTTATGTGCTCGCCCACGCTGGAGCGACCCTCCCCGTGCGCGATGCTGTCGATCAACGCGTCACAGCGATGGTCCGCGACGGCAAGGTCGGCCAAGCCGAAGCCACCCCCGAAGATTCCGCCCGCGCCCGCGCTGCGGGTTATGCCGAGAAGTGGATCAAGGAACTCGAGGAAGGCGTGCGCGTCGGCTTCATCACCAATCCGGCGCAGGTCGGCGGGTATCCCCATTACACCGGCAAACCGTATGTTGATACCGACGGCGACGGTCTGCCCGATTCGTGGGAAACCGCGCACAGCCTGAATCCCAAAGACGCGAGCGACGCCGTCGGCGATCTCAACGGCGACGGCTACACCCACATCGAGGATTTTATCCATGGTCTCGATCCCCGTGCGCCCAAGACCGACTGGACCGATCTCAAGCACAACGTGGATCGCCGCAACGTGCCCGCGCCCTCGGCCCGGAGCTGAGCCCGCGCCATGCGCCGCGTTGCCGGAGTGGTTCTGTTTTTCGGTCTGAGCTTGGCGTTTGCCGCGGCCGCTCCGCTGAAAGTCGATTTTAGTATCGCCGGTCGGCCCGATTCGGTCGCGCCAGGTTACGAGCAATGGTTTGTTACTGGCGGCAGGTCCGCCACCCAACGCTTCGGCGAGCTCACCGCGACCCTCGCCCTCGCCGGCCCGGTTGGCCAGGGACTGCGCGCCGTGTGGTGGAAAGGAGCCGTCCGCGACGGCGCGCGCCTCGTGGCCGATGGGGTCACGATCGAGGGCGGCGACGCCGGGGGCGCCCTTGAGCTTCGGCTCGCCGGCCTCGCACCGGGCCGGCATCGTCTCGTCGTTTTCTTGAATGTCACCGACGGCAAGCCAGCCGACCTTCGCGCCCGCACGGTCGTGGCCGTCGCAGGCGGGCCAAGCATCTCGGTCGCCCCCAGTTTCCGCGCGGCCGACGATGAGGTCGCGCAGACCGTAGCGCTGGAGTTCGAAGCCGTGGCGGGCGAAGACACCGTGATCCAGTTCAAACCGGATCCCGCCGACACCGCGGCGACCGTGCGCAACGTCGTGCTCAACGGCTTCGCCCTTAATGTCACCGACCCCAAGCGGCGTGCGATCCAAGCCCAGCCCGCGCCTGGGGACGAGCATGTCGCCATCGCTGGCGACACGCTCACGCTCGCGTGGACTCCGGCCAACGGCGCGATTCAACACCGCGTTTATTTCGGCCGGTCTGCCACCGCGCTGGCCCGCCTCGGCGAGACGTCGGCACCGGAGTATACCGTTTCGAAACTGCAGCCGACGCAGGACTACTTCTGGCGGATCGATACCGTGGAGGCGAGCGGGGTGGTCACTCCCGGCGACACGTGGCGATTTCGCCCGCGGCAACTCGCCTTTCCGGGTGCGCAAGGTGCCGGCCGCTTCGCGCAAGGCGGCCGCGGTGGCCGCGTGATCGAGGTAACAACGTTGGCCGATTCCGGCCCGGGCAGTCTGCGCGCCGCCGTCGAGGCCACGGGCCCGCGTACGGTCGTTTTCGCAGTCGGAGGTTTGATCACGCTCGAGCGGAAACTCGTGGCGACGCATCCCTACCTCACCGTCGCCGGCCAAACCGCGCCGGGCCCGGGGATCACGATCCGCAAGTTCGGCTTCGGCCTGAGCGGCGCGAGCGACACGATCATCCGGCATCTGCGGGTGCGCCCCGGCGATATCGCGGGCGTTACCCTCGATGGCATGGGGATGCAGGGCAGCAACCATTCGATCATCGACCACGCCTCGATCAGTTGGACGCTCGACGAGGCGTTCAGCTCCCGGTCAGCCCGCAACATCACCCTGCAAAACACGCTCATCTCCGAGGCCCTGAATGCGGCGGGCCACAAGAACTACAAGCCCGGCTCCCAGCACGGTTACGCGGCCAGCATCGGCGGCGAGGTCGGTTCGTTTCACCACAATCTGCTTGCTCATAATTCCGGCCGCAATTGGAGCCTCGCCGGTGGCCTCGACGGCGCCGGCCGGCACACGGGGTCGCTCGATATCCGAAACAACGTCGTCTACAATTGGCAGAACCGCGCCACCGATGGCGGCGCCGCGCAGGTCAACTTTGTCGGCAACTATTACAAACCCGGACCGGCGACGAAGCTGCTCAAGTTTCTCAATCCCCAATTGGAGGGCGTGAAGGCTTTTGGGCCGCAGCGCTACTTTGTCGCGGAGAACATCATCGAGGGCGTGGCCGATCGCGAAAACCAAGCGGCCGGTATGACCAAGCCTGCGCCCTACGCCGAGTTCCTTTCCGACATGCCACTCTTCGCGAGCGACGTGGAGACCCAGTCTGCACGGGCCGCTTACAAGATCGTGTTGTCCGATGTCGGCGCCAACCAACCCGCGCTCGACCAGCACGATTTCCGCATCATCGGCGAGACCCTCGCCGGGACCGCCGCCGCCAAAGGCAGCAAGACCGGCCTGCCCGGTTTGCCCGACTCACAGGTGGATGTCGGTGGGTGGGAGGAGATGCCAACCGTTCACCGTCCCGCCGACTGGGACCGCGATCGCGATGGCCTGCCGGATTGGTGGGAACGCATCTTGGGTTCTCGGCCGGACTCGGCCGCCGGCGACTTTACCGACGGCAACCGGGATCGCCTCGGCGACGGTGTCACTGAACTTGAATACTATCTTAACTGGATGGCCACGCCCCACGCCGAGGTCGCCGCAGGCGGAAACGTAACCTTGGCCATGGCGCCGCTTACCCGCGGCTTTACCGCGAAACCAAAACTCAAAGTGGTGGCAACAATCGCAGGCGACGCCGTCCTGACCGCCGATGGACAATCGCTCGTGTTTACGCCGAAGGACGGCTTCACCGGGCTCGGCAGTGTCACGTTTCGCGTGACCGACGCCGACGGCGATCAAATGACGCGCACCATCGGCGTCCGGGTATTCTGAACCCGCCTCAGCACCTCGATCGGGGTGGATGCGTGGGCGTCTCAGTCAAACAGGTGGTTAACTCACCCGCCCAATTCCGCGAGTAATGCCCGAAGCTCGCGCTCGGGGTCTTCGTGGGCTTGGGCGACGGCGAGATCGAGGGCGGCGACAAGCAGCGGGCGTGCTTCGGCGTGCCGGCCGGCGGCGAGGTGAAGTTTCCCCAAGAGAATCCGAGGCATCATCCAGTCTGCTTTTTTGGCGACGCAAAATGCATAATGGGGCCCGGCTGCCTCGGCGCGGCCCTCAGCGACGAGCGCTTGGGCGAGGCTGAAACGAAAGAGTTCGTTGTCGGGCGCGCGCTCGACGAGCGCCATGAAATGTGGGCTGCGCGGGGACATGCTCAAAGCTCCTCAACGCTCACCACCACCGAGGTGGCGTTGTCCGAGCCACCGCGATGGACCCAGATTCGGCACGCCGTGCGTCAGGTTCGCGAGCAACTCGCGCACGATAACCGGCACGGTTTCGAGGGCGGCTGCCGCGCCGCCGGGTAAACCTCCGATACCATCTGCAATCCCAAAGGTCATCACCGTCGGTTCCAGAATGTAAGTGTCCTCGTTTTCGGTGCGGACGCGGCCGATGTCGGTGAGGGCAGCTGAGCGAAGCTTGGTCATGCAGGTGGAGGGGCTTAAGCCGGCATCGGGCTAGGCGAAAGGCTGAAAATGATCGCCGCGCGTTTCCCGCGTCAGCCGGGTGAATTCGGGCTGGGGGAGGCACTGCAGGAAAAGCCGGCCGTAGCTCTTCGCGAGCACACGCGAGTCGAGAATCGTGATCAGCCCGCGGTCGGATTGGGTGCGAATGAGCCGGCCGATGCCCTGGCGAAACTTGATCAGCGCGTCGGGCAGCGTCAGGTCGTTGAACGGATTGCCGCCGTGGTCGCGGATCCATTCGGTCTTGGCCTCCGTGATCGGGTGCGTGGGCGGATCGAAGGGCAGGCGGGTGACGATGACCTGCGCCAGCGCATCTCCGGGCACATCGACCCCGGTCCAAAAACTGTCTGTGCCGAACAGCACGGCGTTGCCCAAGTGGCGCATTTGATCGGCGAGCTCGGTGCGCGAGAGATCGGCGCCCTGCATGAGAAACGGCCGCGCGGCCGTGCGGAACTCGGGCTCCAGCGTGCCGGCGACGGCGCGCATATCGGTGTAACTCGTGAACAACACCAGCGAGCCGCCCGGCACGGCGGCGACGCAGAACCGGATGTAATCGGTGAGCGCATCAAGCGCGAGTTTGGCCTCTTGCGGCGAGGGCAGGGGGATATCGGCGGCAACGTAGACGCGCATGTTGCGCGCGTAATCGAAAGGCGAGTGCACGACCTCGGCCCGGGCGGCCTCGGCCCCGATGCGCGTGGCAAAAGCGGCGATGTCTCCGCCCACGGCGAGCGTGGCGCTCGTGCAGACGACGCTCACGCCGCAGCCGAAGAGGTGCTCGCGCAGCGCCGGCGCGATGTCGATCGGCGCGCTGCGCAGGCCGACGATGGTCTGCTTCCGTCCGCCGCGCTCAGCCCAATAAACGTGGCCCTCGGCGGCGAGCGTGAGCCACTCGGTGAGACCGGTCTGGAGGCCTTTGATGCGTGTTTTCTGCTCGAGCAGTTCGTCGCGCGGGCGGCCGTCTTCGAGTTTATCGGCGAGCTTGGCCAACAGCCGTTCGAGCGCGCCGAGCGGGCCGTCGAGCGTTGGCTCGGCCAAGCCGGTCTCGCGCACCCGCACGATCGGGCGCTGGGCGAGGAGCGACGCCGCGATGAAATCGAAAAACTGCTTTGAGGCGTCGAGCGCGTCGGTGACGAGTCGTTGGGCTTCGGGGCCGCCGAGCTTCCGCAGCAAACCGCGTTTCGTGCGGGGATTGAAGAGATACTTGAGCGCGCGTTCCACGCCGTAGCTGCTGAGGGAAAGGCCAAAATTCGCCGTGGCGACTTCGGGCACGGTGTGGGCCTCGTCGAGCACCAGGAAATCGCCGGGAAAGAGCACGCCGCGCGCTTCGGGCCCGGTGGCGCCGTTGGCCTTGGCGCCTCCGGCGTTGATCAACGCGAAGAGCAGGGCGTGGTTGACGATGATGACGTGCGCCGTGCGCAGACGGGCGCGGGCGCGCTGGTAGAAACATTTCTCGCAGTCGCAGTGTTTGCGTGAGCAGGAGGAAGAGTCGGCGTTGACCGCGTCCCACACCTCGGCGCGGGGTGGCGGGCGCAGGTCATGGCGCAGCCCGGAATCGGTGGCCTCGGCCCAGCCGGCGATGCGTTGCAACTCGTCGTAATCGGCGTCGGCGAAAAGACTCGCGCGGTCGGAGAGCGCTTGGGCGAGCCGGGTCGTGCAGAGGTAATTGGATTTGCCGAGCAGGACGGCGGGGCGAAAGTCGGCGTAGCGCGCGAGAGCAGGATTGGACTGAAAGAGGCGGCGGACGAGGGGAAGGTCCTTGGCCTGGAGCTGTTCTTGCAGGGACATCGTGTG
>CAMBRG010000124.1 GCA_945869845.1 Opitutus sp. GAS368
CCCGTCTCCTCGCCTCGCCGCGCTACGGTGAACAGTTCTCGCGCTTCTGGCTCGATGCCGTGCGCTACTCCGACACCCACGGCCTCCACCTCGACAACATCCGCCACATCTGGCCCTACCGCGACTGGGTCGTCCGCGCCTTCAACGCCAATGTGCCGTTCGACCGTTTCACCATCGAACAACTCGCCGGCGATCTCGTCCCCGATGCTCAACTTCGCCTGCCCGCGCCCAGCTCCGCGCCCCGTTCGCCGAGCTCCGCTCCGCCCGCGCCTGGCAGCGAGCTTCGCGCCGCCCGCCTCGACGCGCTGATCGCCTCCGGCTACAACCGCCTCCACCTCACCACCTCCGAGGGCGGCGCCATCGAAGCCGAGGCCGAAGCCCGCAACACCGGCGACCGCACCGATACCACCGCCGCCGTTTTCCTCGGGCTCACCGCCGGGTGCGCCGCCTGTCACGACCACAAATTCGACCCGATCAGCCAGCACGATTACTACGCCCTCGGCGCCTTTTGGAAGAGCCTCGCGGACCGCCCTTGGGACGGCAACGTCCGCGTCTCCGCTCCCGTCGTCGTCATTGCCGATTCTCCCGCCAAGCAAGCTCGCATCGACGAACTCAGGGCCGCGATCCGTCCCCTCGAAGCCGCGCTCGCCGCCCGCACCACCGAGCTCCTCACCGCATCCCCGCCCGCGACTCTGGAAAAAACGCCGATCACCTACGAAGTCGTTTGGGCCGAAGACTCCGACCTCGCCCTCGCGACCGATTTTCGCCCCGGTACCCCCGCGCCCCGCGGCGAGTGGCGCTCCGGGCCCGACGTGCCTCTGGCCGGCGGTCAACGCGCGCTCCGCCTCGAAGGCGGCGCCTCCCGTCCATTTGCGTTTACCGCGGGCGACATCGACCTCCTCGTCCGCTCCGAGGCCAAAGCCTTCGTCCACTTTCTCGCCGATCCCGCCCGACCGCCCCGCGCCGTCAGCCTCGAATTTATCACGAACGAGCGCACCGCCCGATTCGTCTGGGGCGACCCGACCGCCTTCGGTCCCCAACTCGGCGGCGCCCGTCACATCGGCCCGCTCCCGCCCGCCGGCAGCTACGCGCGCCTCGAGATCGACGCCTGCGACGCCGGCCTCGAATCCGGCAAAGCCTACACCGGCCTCCGCATCACCCAGAGCGACGGCGCCGCGTGGTGGGACCGCGCCGGGGCCGTCTTGACTAGCCCCGATGCTACCCTCGATCCGCTCCTTTCCCGCGCCGCCTGGAACACCGCCCTTCAGGCCAACGCCCGCTTCGTCGAAGGCGTGCCGCTCCGCCACGACACCAAATATCTCATCGGCCTCTCCAGCACCCAACAAAACGCCGACGAGAAGAAACGCCTCGACCGCTACCACCGCGAATACATCTACGCCCCCTATCGCGCCGCCCTCGAACCCACCGCCCACGCCGCCCGCCGCCTGCTCGCCGAACAAATTCATTACGAGCTCAACTACCCCATCACGCTCGTCTCCGGCGAACGCTCCGAGCCGCTCCCCGCGCACATCCTGATCCGCGGCCAATACGACAAACCCGGCGACCTCGTCGAACCCGCCACCCCCGCCTTCCTCCCACCCCTCCGCCGAAGTGGCATGGACGTCTCGTCCATGAGTCCGAATCCGGGTGGCACGGGCGTCCCGCCCGTGGGTTTGTCCCCGCGCCCCACCCGCCTCGATCTCGCCCACTGGATCGTCGATCCGAAGAATCCGCTCACCGCCCGCGTCACCGTGAACCGTTTCTGGCAACAGCTCTTCGGCGCCGGCCTCGTCCGCACGCCCAGCGACTTCGGCGTGCAGGGCGACGCCCCCACCCACCCCGAACTCCTCGACTGGCTCGCCTCCGAATTCATCCGCTCCGGTTGGGACGTGAAACACCTCGTCCGCCTCATCGTCACCTCCCGCACCTATCGCCAGAGCTCCGATGTCACCGCCGCCCTCCTTGAGCTCGATCCCTTCGACCGTCTCCTCGCCCGCGCGCCTCGCCTCCGCCTCGACGGTGAGGTCCTCCGCGACCAAGCCCTCGCGCTCTCCGGCCTGCTCGTGCCCACGATTGGCGGCGCCCCGGTCCGCCCTTACCAACCCATCAACATCTGGGAACCCGTCGCCTTCGGCGGCAGCAACACCAAGACCTACGTGCGCGACGACGGCTCCGCCCTCTACCGTCGCAGCCTCTATACCTTTTGGAAACGCACCGCGCCCGCGCCCGCAATGTCCACTTTCGACGCGCCTTCGCGCGAGACGTTCTGCACCGGCCGCGGCCGCTCCAACACACCGCTCCAAGCCCTCGCACTCATGAACGACGTGCAACAATTCGAAGCCGCCCGCGCCTTCGCCGAGAATCTCCTCGCCGAAAAATCCGCCGACACCCCCCGCCTCGCTGCCGCCTTCCGCGCCGTGACCGCCCGCGAGCCCGACGTCGCCGAACGCGACCTCCTCACGTCCGCGCTCGCGACCCACCGCGCCCACTACGAAAAAAATCCCGAAGCCGCCGAAAAAGTCCTCACCAACGGTACCTCCAAATCCAAGTCCATCGCCCGCGCCCCGGAAATCGCCGCTTGGACGATGGTCGCCAACCTCCTCTTCAACCTCGACGAAACCATCACCCGCAACTGACCAAAAGTAGAGCAGGGGCTCAGACCCGCCCTCCACGCCCCAAGCCGTTCATCGCGATTGGCCCAGCGACGAAGCAATCCAGCCACTCCCCCGGCGCGAAGCGCCAAGTCACCTTTAAAAAACGCACCATCGGAATCTCGAAACCACCCTCTCCCTCTCTCCTTCTCTCCTTCTCTCCCTCTCTCCCTCTCTCCCTCCCACCCTCACCTTCTCCGTCTCTCGTTCCCACGCCCGATGCACCCCGTCCACGCCTACCTCAATCACCTCACCCGCCGCCAATTCTTCGCCGGCTCCGGTCTCGCGATGGGCGGCGTTGCGCTGAACCTGCTCGCCCCGCGCCTCCGCGCCGCCGCCCCGGCTCTCAGCTCCGCCCTACCTCGCATCCACCCGCCCCTCGCCGGCCTGCCGCATTTCGCGCCCACCGCCAAGCGCATCATCTATCTGCACATGAACGGCGGGCCTTCGCAGCTCGATACCTTCGACTACAAGCCCGGGCTCGCCTCCCAGTTCAACGTCGAGCTCCCCGACTCCATCCGCGCCGGCCAACGCATCACCACGATGACCAGCGGCCAGGCGAAATTTCCCGTCGCGCCATCCCTCTTCAAGTTCGCCCAGCACGGCCAAAACGGCGCGTGGGTCAGCGAACTTCTCCCGTGGACCGCCAAGCTCGTTGACGACCTCGCCATCGTCCGCACCGTTCATACCAACGCCATCAACCACGACCCCGCCTGCACGTTTCTCATGACCGGCAGCGAGCTCCCCGGTAAAGCCAGCCTCGGCTCTTGGCTCTCCTACGGACTCGGCAGCGAGAACAACGATCTCCCCGCCTTCGTCGTCCTCACGCCGAAGTGGTCCTCCAAATCCTCCGCGCAGGCCCTCTTCACACGGATGTGGAGCGCAGGCTTTCTCCCCGGCGGCCATAACGGCGTCGCCCTCCGCTCGCAAGGCGACCCTGTGCTCTTCCTCGACAACCCCGCCGGCGTCGATGCCCCCGCCCGGCGCGCGATGCTCGACTCCCTCGCTCGCTTCAACGCCCACGCCCAGGCCCGCCACGGCGACCCCGAGACCCTCAACCGCATCGCCCAATACGAGATGGCCTTCCGCATGCAGACCAGCGTGCCCGACCTCACGAACTTCGCCGACGAAAGCCCTGCCACGCTCGACCTCTACGGCCCCGATGTAAAAAACCCCGGCACCTTCGCCGCCAGTTGCCTCCTCGCCCGCCGCCTCGTCGAGCGCGACGTGCGCGTCGTCCAAATCCTGCACCGGGGCTGGGACCAACACGGCAACCTCCCCGGCGACCACCGTCTCCAATGCCAAGACGTGGACCAAGCCGGCTACGCGCTCGTCACCGATCTCAAGCAACGCGGCCTGCTCAAAGACACGCTGGTTGTGTGGGCCGGCGAATTCGGCCGCACCGTGTATTCGCAAGGCACGCTCACGCGCACGAACTACGGCCGCGACCACCACCCGCGCTGCTTCAGCGTCTGGCTCGCCGGCGGCGGCGTGAAGCCCGGCGTCGTCTACGGTGAGACCGATGACTTTTCCTACAACATCGTCCGCGATCCCGTGAGCCTCTTTGATCTGAACGCGACGATCTTGCACACTCTCGGCCTCGACCACGCGAAGTTCACGTTTAAGTCCCAAGGCCTCGATCAACGCCTCACCGGCGTCGAACCCGCCCGCGTCGTCCGCGAGATTCTGGCCTGACCTACTTCAGCGTCTTCAGATAACTGAACAGATCACTCACCTGCTGCGGCGGCAGCGCCTCGAGCAATCCCTCCGGCATGAGCGAGCGGTTCAGATAACTCGTCTGCCGGATTTCGCCGCGCGCGATGCGTTGGTCTTCCGCGCCCGGCGTGCGTAGCACCACGGCCTCGGGCGTCTCCTCGGCCAAAAAGCCGTCGCGCACGGTGCCGTCCTTCAAGACCACGCGGTAGGTGCGATACGCGCTCTCCATCGCCGCGCTCGGCGTGAGAATGTTGCGCAGCAACGCCTCGACGCCCGTGTTGCCGATGCCGTCGAGCGGCGGCGCGATCAGGCCGCCTTTGCCGCCTTGCTGATGGCACGTGAGGCAGAGCGCCGAAAAAATCTCCCGGCCCCGCGCCGCTCCGCCGACGCCGTTAGCCAGCGCGAGAAATTGCGTGAATTTTTCTTCCTGCTTGGCCGCCGCCGCCGGCGTGAGCAACACCGGCGCATCTTCCGTCGGCTCGACGCGCGCCGCGCCTTTCAGCGGACCCCAATTTGCCCCTGTAAACAGCTCGACTAATCCCGGCGGCCGGGCGCTCACCGCCGTGCCAGCGAAACTGCGGTCAAACGCGTCGCGCACCTCGGCCGCTGAGCGCGCCACGTTCCACACGCGATACTCGGCGAGCCAACCCGCCGTCGTGCCGTTGCTAGGGTTCAGCCGGCTCCGCCCGACGTTCAGTCCCGTAAAAATACTCTGGCTCGGGCCGGCGCTCGACATCTCCAGCTCGCCGTTGAGGTAGAGGTGAAAAAATCCCCCGCCGTCGCGCGTGACCGCGTAGTGGGTCCACACTCCCGGGACGGCCTTTTTCTTCGCCTGCACCACATCGTTGGCCTCGCCCAGCCACACGCGAAAACGGCCGTCGAAAAAGTTGAAATCGATCACGCCCGGCAGGCCGAGCAACCCGTCGCGGTGATCAATGCCCGGTTCGAGCTTGGCCCAACACTCCACGGTGAACGGCCCCGCGAGTGTAAGCTGAGTCTCCGCGAAATCACCGCGTCCGCCCGGCAGGCGCAGCGCGCGTTGCGCATCGCCGCCATGCGATCGCCAGAGCGCGGCCACGGCCGAATCGTCCGGCATCTTCAACCAAAGTTTTTCCGCCACGCTGACGCCGAGATCGGCGCTCGCCATCGAGCCGTCGCGCAGTCCGCCGACAATGGCCGACGCTCCCGCCTCATGGGCGGCCAAGCGGTCGAGCAGATTTCCGCGCTGCCCGGCCGTGAGCGCAGGCAGGAGCTGCACGAGGCGCGCGACCGCTGCCGGTGAGCGCAACGTCGCCAAGGCCGCTAGCGCTTCATCGCGGACTGCAGGATCGGCCGAGGAACGCGCCAATCGCTCAAATTCTCCGACCGGCCCGAGACTCAGCTCGCGCAACGCCCGCAGCACCGCGAGCAGGGTCGTTTGGCGGTCTTTCGTCGGTTCGAGGGAGAGGGCCGTCGTCAACTCGGGCTCCGCCGCCGCAAGTTTAAAGGCTCCGGCCACTTGCGCACCCAACGTCGCCTCCGCGGACACCGGGCTCACGAGCAGCGTCTTGGCGGCCGCCGTCAGCGCGGGAGTCAACGGAGCGGCGTCGATGCTCGTGCGTAGGGCGAGCAAGGCGCGCAAGACCGCCGCCCGCGAACCCGCCTGATCAAGCGCGGCCGTGAGGGCGGCGCGCGCCGAGGGCTCGGCAAAATGGGCCGCGAGAATCCGCACTTCTTCGTCGCTCAAGGGTCGCTTGAGGTCGGGCGCCATGGCCGCAAGCCCGAGAGCCGCGCGCCGGCCGCCGAGCGCGAGGGTGGCGAGCAACCGGTTCTCCAGCGGAAGCGCGCGGCCTTCCGGCGAATCGAGCAACGCGGCGGTCGCGACGGGGTTGAGCTCCATGGCCCAACGGGCGAGGTAACGTTCAAATTCACGGTCGTAGCGTTCCCAATCGCCGCCCGTCGCCAGCGACACTCCGCCCAGCTGCGCCGCGACGGCCATCACGCGCGGGCTCGCCTGCGGTAGTCGGCGGAGCGCATCACCCACGGCCGCGCGCACGGTCGGGCTTGGGTCGGCGGCGAGCGGTGTGACGATCGCGAGAAACTCGGACTCCGGCCGCGGCTGGGCCGCCGCGAGCCGCGCCGCCTGCCGGCGAATCGTGGGCGCAGGATCGCCGGCCAGAGCCACGAGCAAAACGGTGGGCACGGGCGAAAGACTTTCGAGCGCCCAAAGCGCGGCGAGGCGGCGATCGTTGGCGACGGTGCGATCGGCCGCGATCAGCGCGAGCTCGGGCGCGAGTGCCGCGGCTTTGCGGTCGGTGAGCTCGAGCCAAGCGAGGCGGGACACGAGGGCGTTGGGCCCGCCGAGTTCGGCGAGGAGCGCGCGGTCATCCAGCCGAGTGAGATCGGGCGGCGTGACGCGCGGCTGGTCGACGTGGCGCACGCGCCAGATGCGGCCGCGGGATTTGTCGCGGTCGGGATGCGTGCGCGGGACTTCGTTGTGCGAAATGATTTTGTTATACCAATCGACGAGGTAGAGCGCACCGTCGGGGCCAAAGTGCATCGCGACCGGGCGGAACCATTTATCGGTGGTCGTCAGAAAGTCGGGAAGTTTTTCGTAACGGTAACGCGCCCCGTCGGCGGTGGGCGTGGCGCGGACGGCGTTGATCGTGTTGGTGATCGGGTTGGCGAGGAAGAAAACTTTGGCGCCATCGGCGGCCGCTGCGCCGTAGCTGCGGAAGAGGCCATCGCGGTCCTCCGCGAGGGCGAGGCCGCTGAGGCCGGTGCCGCCCATCTGCGCCGGCGGGAGCGGCGGCGGCATCAGCGGTTGATAGGGACGCAGCCGATCCTTCGAGCCGGTGGCGACCCAGATGCCCGCCTCGTAGGGAATCACCGGATAGCCGATGTCGTTGGCCTCTTGGAGAAACGTCTCGCCCTCGCGCGAAGTGACGAGGCCCCAGATGTTGTTGGGCCCCGCCGTGAGACTTTCGAAGCTCGCGCCGTCGGGTGTGAAGCGGCCGAGTTTGCACTGGTTAAACGGGATCTCGGTCGACCCATCGGCGAACGGCCGACCGTCGGGGCGGCGCACTTTCGAGTAGTTGAAAAGCCCCTGCGCCACGAAGATCTGGCCGCCGGGCTGCCGTTGGAATTGGTGGGGAAACAAGTGCGAATCTTGCGTGCCGAAGCCGGTGAGGATCACGTCATGCCGGTCGGCGCGGCCATCGACATCGGTGTCGCGGTAATGGCGGATATCGGCGCCGTATTGAACGAGCGCGCCATCTTTGTAAGGCAGCAAGCCGAGCGGCATCACGAGTCCGTCGGCGAAGACGCGCGGGGGCGCGGTCACGGCGGCTTGGCCGGGCGCGGGCGTGGCGTAAGGCGCATCGAAGACGACGACCTTGTCCCGCCCGCCGGCGGCAAAGAGCGCATCGGAGGCGGCTTTCTGTTCGTTGCCATCGACGGGATACTCGAGCGCGGTCATCGCCCAGAGCCTCATGCGGGCGTCCCATTCGACGGTGATGAATTTGCCGAGGCCGGGGGTCTCGGCGGCAACGAGCTCGATCTCGAAGCCCGGGGGCAAGGTGAAGGAAAGCCGTTCCTCCTCGGGCGAGCGCGGGCCGGTGGCGACCGCGTTGTAGGAGAGGTTGCGTGGCTGCGCGGGCGCGGGAGCCGGTTCGGCGGCGCGCAGGAAAGCGACCGAGAAAAAGACGACCGGGAGCAGAAGAGTTGCGCGCACAGGTTACTTGGCCGACGGCGCGATTGCGGGCGGGGCGTTCTTCTTTTTCGCGGGCGGGCGCGGTTTCGGGTGGCCGACCTTGTCCCAGGTAGGCGCGCCGGGAGTCGGCGCGAGCTCTTCGATCACGAGATCTTTGAACTGCACAAGAGCCATGCCGCCGCTGTGGATCTGGAGCGCGATCTTGCCGTCGAGGGCGATGGCCGGATCGGTCTCGGTGTAATCGAGGGCCGGCACGCCGTTGATCCACGAGCGGATGCGCGGTCCTTCGGCGAGAATGCGGTAGTCGTTCCAGTCTTCCTTCTTCACGGCGGCGTCGGCGGCGGCATCGATGGGTTCGGCGATGACTTTGTTGCGGCGGGATTCGTCGTAGAGCTTACCCCACCACTTGTCGCCGGCATCGACTTGGTAGCCCGACATCTCGGTATGGTCGGGCACGCGCAGACTGCGGATCTGCACACCGCTGTTGATCATGCCGGTCTTGGGATCGCCGGTGAGTTTGATTTTGACGCGAAGATTGAAGTTTTTAAACGAGCGGGTCGTCGCGAGGAAGAAATTCTTCGGGACCTTCTCCGTGGCAGAGCCGCCGGTGAGCGCGCCGTCTTGCACGCGCCACCATTTCAAATCGCCCTCCCAACCGGCGAGAGTACGGCCATCAAAGAGCGAGGTGGCGGGAGCGGCGCGAAGGACCGAGACGGCAAGCAGGGCGAGAACAAGAATGCGGGGGAGCATGGGTGATGGGGGTTTAAAAACGAGAGTGAGCGCAGAGACTTTTGGCGCAACGCGACCCGAAGCAGCCAAACTCTGCAAAAGAGCCCGCCGGCCGGGAAGACCGAAGTGCAGAAACCGCACAAATCACCGTCGAACAATCATCGCGCACGCACGCCTTATCCAACGCAGGAATCCCGCCTCGCCACCGCGTGAATCCCGCGATCACTCTTAAATGCACCCGGTCATCGACTCATGAGCACGAAGTCCAAACCCCAGAAGCCACGCCCATCGGCAGTGGCCAATTACTCCGGCCTCGTGGGAGGCATCGGCGATTTGTTCGAATCGGCCCGTCGCGCTTCCGCCCGCGCCGTGAATGCGTTCATGACGGCGACGTATTGGGAAGTCGGACGACGCATAGTCGAATTTGAGCAAGGCGGCGCAAAGCGGGCAGAATACGGCGAGGATTTGCTCAACCGGATCGCCAAAGATCTCTCGCGTAAAATGGGCCGGGGATTCTCCCGCCAAAACTTGCAGAACATGCGGCAGTTTTATTTCGCCGCCCCACCGGACCGGATTCGCCAGACACTGTCTGGCAAATTGGGTGAGGCGGGAATTCGCCAGACAGTGTCTGGCAAATCGGCCCGAGCGCTCGTGTTGGTTTCGCCCGAATACCCCCGAGCTCGCTCAGGATCGATCTCCGTCAATGCGCCCTTCGAACTCGCGGCGCTTGCCCGGGCGTTCCCGCTGCCGTGGTCGCACTATGTTCTGCTCATCGGTCGATCCAGGTCGCCGGAAGCTTTTTCATTCTATCACACCGAAGCCCTGCGCGGCGGTTGGTCCGTGCGGCAGCTCCAGCGGCAGATCGACAGCCAATTCTACGAGCGCACCGCGCTCTCGCGGAACAAGGTCGCGATGCTAACCAAGGGCGCGAAGAAAAAGCCCGGCGACGCGGTCAGCGCCGAAGAAGAAATCCGCCATCCCCTCGTATTGGAATTTCTCGGGCTCCGCGACGAATACTCGGAGACCGAGTTGGAGGAAGGGCTCGTGCGGCATCTGGAAAGCTTTCTCCTCGAGCTGGGCAACGACTTCGCCTTCGTCGGTCGGCAGCGGCGACTGCGCATCGACGACGAGTGGTATCGGGTCGATCTGCTTTTCTTTCACCGCCGGCTGCGCTGCCTCGTGATTGTCGATTTAACCCGAGTTCCGCAGTTCAAAAAACCGTTACGTTCTATGGCAGATACTTACGCGATTTAGGGGCTGATTTTCGGCACTACATTGCTGACTTCACGGGTGCCCTTGGGCA
>CAMBRG010000125.1 GCA_945869845.1 Opitutus sp. GAS368
AAGGAACTTGGCATCTCTGAGGACGCCGCGGGCCTGCTCATCCTTGCGGACCGTCCGCTGCTTGGCGCGCCGATCAACTCGGTTCTCCCGCCCGGGGACACGGTTTTCGACATCGAGATCACGCCCAACCGTCCCGATTGCCTTTCGCACCTCGGCATCGCCCGGGAACTCTCCGCTTGGTTCAAAAAGGACCTAGTTTACCCCCAGAAGAATTTTCGGGGCGTGATGGCGAATAACGCGGCCACGCGCGCCGATCTGCTGGCCTCGGTTCGCGTCGATGCGCCCGAAGACTGCCCGCTCTATTTGGCTCACGTGATTTCGGGCGTTAAGATCGGCCCGAGTCCCGCGTGGCTGCAGCAACGCCTCTCTGCCGTCGGGCTGCGACCGATCAACAATGTCGTCGATGTCGGCAACTACGTGATGCTCGAGTCGGGCCAGCCTTTGCATGCGTTCGATGCGCGCAAACTCGCCGGCGCGCAGATCGTCGTCCGCCGCGCGATCGATGGTGAAACGCTCACGACGCTGGATGGGAAAGAACGCGCGCTGAACAGCACGATGCTCGTCATCGCGGACGGTTCGAAACCTGTGGTCATCGCCGGAATCATGGGCGGCGAGAATTCGGGCGTCGCGCCCGACACCGTCGATCTCGTGCTCGAGACGGCGATTTTCAAACGCCAATCGATCCGTGCGACCTCGAAACGCCTCGGGCTCACTTCCGATTCCGCTTACCGTTACGAGCGCGGAGTCGATCCGCACTCGGCTCAGGAAGCGGCTTGGCGCGCGATCGATCTCATTATTGAAACCGCTGGCGGCCAAGTCGTCGGGCCGGTCGTCAAAGTGGGCAGCGACATCCCTTGGCAGCGTGAGATCGTGGTGACGCACGACTACATCACCGAGAAGCTGGGTTTCGATATTCCGGCTTCCGAGATGCGCGCCACTTTTGAGGCGCTTGAGTTCACGATCACCCGCGAAGAGGAGACGTTACAGCCTGCCCGGGGGCCGGCTTGGACCATCACGATCCCGAGCTGGCGCGACGATCTTGATCGTCCGATCGACTTGGTCGAAGAGGTGCTGCGGCTTTTCGGCACGGAAAAAATTCCGGCCGCCGTCGTCTCATCGCCGGGGTTGGTGGGTGACGACGATCCCGTGGTGCTCTTCAACCGCCGTGCCACCGATTACTTGGTGGGCCACGACTTTCACGAGTGCGTCAACTACACGCTCCGGCCGGGGGCCGAACTTAAGACCTGGGTTTCCGAGACGGCAGCGGCCGAGCTGGCGCTCGCTAATCCCTTCGTCGAAGACCAGTCGCACCTCCGTTCCACGCTCATCATGGGCCTGCTCGCCTCGCTGAAATTGAATCAAGCCCGGGGCGTTGCGGTCTCGCGCCTCGCCGAAACCGGTCGCGTCTTTGTCGAGCGCAACGGGCAGAATCTCGAGTGCGCTGCCGTCGGGTTCATCATCGCCGAAGATGCCGCGCGGCACTGGCAGCCGCGGGCTGGCACCGATTTCTACCATGCAAAACATCATGTCGTTTCGCTCGCCGCGATGGCAGGAGTCGATCTTGCGCGGCAACCGCTCGCGCCGATTACCGGACCTTATTTTGGCTGGCAGGAAGGCCAATCCGCCGCCGCCGGCGAGATGCAGCACGGCTGGACGGCGCGGTTTGGGCTCCTGAACCTCGCGATGGTAAAAGCGTTTGGGGTCGAGGGCAAAGTCTACGCGGGAATCTTCGCTATTCTCCCGGAGAAATTGGCTGCCGCCACCGCTGCACGCAGGCGCTACGCCGATTTCAGTCTGCAACCTGCGGCGCTGCGCGACCTCGCGCTCGTCGTGCCCATCGCCGCTTCGGCCGGCGAAGTCCAAAAGGCCCTCGCCAAGTCGGCACGGGCTGCGGTCGGCACTGCCTTCGTCCTTGAGGGCGTGACCGTGTTCGACGTTTACCAAGGCAAAGGGCTGCCCGAAGGCACCAAGAGCCTCGCGTTCTCGCTCGTGTTTCGGTCGCCCGACCGGACCCTGACCGACGACGAGGTGAACACCGTCTTCACGAAGATTCAGGACGACGTGGTCGCGACCTCGGGCTACCTCATCCGAAAATAGTCATGACTGCTCCCGCTGATCTCAATATCGACCGAATCGCCGAGCTGTCCCGGCTTGCACTCACGGCCGAGGAAAAGGTGCGGTTTTCTGCCCAACTCGGCAGTGTCCTCGGTCACATTGAGCAACTCTCAAAGGTCGACGTCACTGGCATTGAGCCCACGGCGCACGCTTTCCCGCTGCACAACATCTGGGCCGCCGATATCGCCCGGCCCGGCCTCGCGGTCGCCGACGCCCTTCGCAACGCGCCCGCGCAACGCGAAAACATGATCGTGGTCCCGAAGGTGATGGAGTAACGCCGATGTCTGTTCCGCTGCACTTTCAGTCCATCGCCGAACTTTCCGAGCACCTAGCGGCTCGCCGGATTTCCTCGGTCGAACTCACTCAGGCGGTGATCGCCCGCACCAAGGCGGTTGAGTCCCGCGTTCATGCCTTCAACTCGTTCGACGAGCCGGACGCTCTCGCGCAGGCGGTCGCCTCGGATTCGCGGCGCGCGGGCGGGCAATCCTGCGGGGCGCTCGACGGGATTCCCATCGGCCTGAAGGACGTGATTGCGGTCAGCGGTCAGCCACTCACCGCATCCAGCAAGATGCTCGCGAATTTTGTTTCGCCCTACAACGCCACGGTGACCGAGAGCCTTCAGAGCGCGGGCGCTGTGCTCCATGGGCGCTTGAACTGCGATGAGTTCGCCATGGGTTCCTCCACGGAGAATTCTGCTTTTGGCCCCGCGCACAATCCTTGGGATCTGACGCGCACGCCCGGTGGTTCCTCGGGTGGCAGCGCCGCGGCGCTGGCGGCGGGCGCTGCGATTGCGACGCTCGGTTCGGATACCGGCGGGTCCATTCGGCAGCCAGCCGCGCTCTGCGGCCTGGTCGGGCTAAAGCCCACGTATGGTCTGATCTCGCGCTTCGGTCTGATTGCCTATGCCTCGTCGCTCGACCAGATCGGCCCCTTTGCCCGCACGGTGGAAGACGCGGCGATTGTGCTCGGCGCGATCGCCGGCCATGACCCGCGCGACTCAACCTCGTTTAAGACCGAGATTCCCGACTACCGGGCCGAACTAAAGCGCCGCCGCGGGCCGTGGAAACTCGGTATCCCGAAAGAGTATTTCGGTGCGGGGCTCGATCCCGAGGTCGGAGCCGCCGTGGAAAAAGCTATCGCCTTCTACAGAGCCCACGGCTGCGAGATCCGCGAAGTTTCGCTGCCGCACACCCACTACTGCCTCGACGCCTACTACGTGATCGCGACGGCCGAGGCGTCGTCCAACTTGGCCCGTTACGACGGCATCCGCTACGGGCACCGCTCAAAAGAGGCGAAGGACGTGCTCGATGTTTATCAGAAATCCCGCGCCGAAGGTTTCGGCGACGAAGTGAAGCGCCGGATTATCCTTGGCACCTATGTACTCAGTTCCGGCTACTACGACGCCTACTACCTGCGCGCGCAGAAAGTGCGCACCTTGATCCGGCGAGACTTTCTCAACGCCTACCGCGAAGTTGACGCGCTCATTACGCCGACGTCGCCCCTTCCGGCCTTTAAGCTGGGTGAAAAATCCGCCGATCCGCTCGCCATGTATCTCTGCGATATTTATACGATCGGAGTGAATCTCGCGGGCCTGCCGGCTCTCAGCCTGCCGTGTGGATTCACCGCGGGCGGATTGCCCATCGGGCTTCAACTGATCGGTCAGCCCTTCCGCGAGGCCGACCTTCTCGCCACCGCTCATGCCTACGAGCAGGCCCACGACTGGCACACCAAGTTTCCCTCCCTTTGATGAACTACGAAGCGGTCATCGGCCTTGAGGTCCACGTGCAGATCAAGACCCACTCCAAGGTATTTACCCGCGTCGGTGCGGGCTACGGGCACGAGCCAAACACGCTCACCGATCCTGTCGTGTTGGCCTTGCCCGGCACCTTGCCGGTGATGAACAAGGCCGCACTCGATGCGATCATCAAGGCAGGCCTCCTGCTCGGCTGCGAGATCGCGCCGGTCTGCAAGTGGGACCGCAAACAATACTTCTATCCGGATTCACCGAAAAATTATCAGATCTCCCAATACGACCAACCGATCTGCATTGGCGGCTCGGTCGAGATCGAATTGCCCGGCGCCGCCCGCAATATCATGGGCGAGCATAAAAAAATTCCGCTCACTCGAATTCATCTTGAGGAAGACGTCGGTAAACTGAACCACGGGGCGAGCGATTCGCTCGTGGACTACAACCGTGCCGGCACGCCGCTGATGGAAATCGTTTCTGATCCTGCGATGCACACGGCCGAGGAAGCCTACGCCTATCTCACGTCGATCCGCCACACGATGATTTACGGCGGAATTTCTGACTGTGACATGGAAAAGGGGCAGCTCCGGTGCGACGCCAATATCTCCATCCGCCCGGTCGGCGAGACCAAGCTCGGGACCAAGGTCGAACTGAAGAATCTAAATTCGATTTCCTTCGTCCGCGACGGCATCGCCCACGAGATCAAACGCCAGTTGGCGGTCGTCGCTGCGGGCGGGAAACTCATCCAGGAAACCCGCGATTACGACGGACAGACCGGCACTTCGCAGTCGCTCCGCTCGAAGGAAATGGCGCACGATTACCGCTATTTTCCGGATCCTGATCTCATGCCGGTCCAAGTGGACGCGGCGTGGAAGGAGAAACTTCGCGCCGAATGTCCCGAGCTGCCGTTCGACAAACAGCGCCGATTCCTCCGCGACTACCAAGTGCCGTATACGATCACTTCGGTGCTGATCCCCGAGCGCGGGCTGAGCGACTTTTTCGAGGCATCGGCCCAGCTCGCCGGTCCGGGGCGGGCGCAGGCGGTCGGTAACTGGATCGCTAACGATTTCCTCCGTGAACTGAGTGCCGCCAAACTTCCGCTTGGAGCGAGTAAGATTACGCCGGCCAGTCTCGCGGAACTGGTCGGTCTCGTCGAGGTCGGCACTTTGCTTAATGCCGCAGCCAAAGAGGTGTTTGTCGCGATGTTCGCCACGGGCGAGGCGCCGGCTGCCGTGGTGGCCCGGCTTGGCTTGGCCGCGGTGCCGAGCGATGCGGGGGAATTGGAGACGTGGTGCCGCGAATCCATCGCGGCAAATCCGAAGGCGTTGGTCGAGTTCAAGGCCGGCAAAGACGGTGCGATCAACGCCTTTAAGGGCCCGGTCATGAAAGCGGGCAAAGGGAAGGCCAACCCCAAGCTTGTGGACGAAACCTTGCGCCGGCTCTTGGCTGGCGCTTGAGCAATTTCGGCCACCCCGATTTTCGCTCAGACCGTGCAGAGCTTAACCGCCGCACGCAGTGAGGTGAGCGGATCGCGCTTTGGGATGAATTCCTGCGCGACGAAGCCCTTGAAACCGGTCGCGGCGATCGCGCGCATGATCGGCGGATAGTGGAGCTCTTGCTGATCGCCGGGCTCGAACTCGGCCCGGCCGGGATTTCCCGCCGTGTGGTAGTGCCCGATGTATTGGTGGTTCTCCTGGATCGTGCGGATCACGTCGCCCTCCATGATCTGCATGTGGTAGATATCGTAGAGAAGCTTGAAGCGCTCGGAGCCGACGCGCTTCACCAGTTCAACGCCCCACGGGGTGCGGTCGCACATGTAGTCCTTGTGGTTCACCTTGGAGTTCAGGAGTTCCATGATGACGGTGACGCCACGTTTTTCAGCGACGCCCATGATCTGCTTGAGGCCGATGGCGCAATTCTCGATGCCCTGTTCGTCGCTGACTGTGACTCCGGCCTGGTCGGTGCGGTTGCCGGAAAAGACAATTACGCTGGGCAGGCCGGCGTCGGCGACGGCATGGATGCGCTCGGTCATGGACGCCACATACTTGGCGTGATTCTCGATCCGGTTGAAGCCGACGGGAATGGTGGTCGTGCCGGTGGCGAGGGCGCAGGTGAGTCCTAGTTTTTGGACGGTCGGCCAATCCTTGGGGTCGAGAAGTTCGACCGATTCGATGCCAAATTCCTTCACGGCTTTGGCGAATGCTTCGAGCGGGATTTTGCCGAAGCACCATTTGCAGACCGAGTGACGAATGGGATTGAGTGAAGCGGGCATGGTGGGGGTCGCAGGGGTTTGAGCGACGACGGAGGAAGTAGAGCGGGCGACGGCAGCGAGCGCAGCGGCGCCGGCGAATGAGCGGAGCGCGTTACGGCGCGAAATCGAAGGGGGCATGGGCGGAAGCACAGTAGGAGGCGGACGACCTTGGCAAGCGCGCAACACCCGGTGCGGCGGCGGGCCGGGGAAGAACGTTGCCTTCGCAAGACGTGAACTTTTTCTGGCATTTGTTTTCCCCGTGAAGAAGAGCTTGTTCGTACCTGTTGGTGGCTTGGTCGTCGCCGCGCTGGCGATCACGGCCCTACTGTATCTTGCCGCCCTGGCGCTCCGGCCGGATGTCGCGACTCCACCGGCCCCGCCCCCGGCCAGAGAGCTCGCCGTGGTCGAGGCCGCCCGCCGTCGCGCCGAGATTCTGGATCCGGCCAAGACGCTGGTTCTGACTCAAACCGTAGATTACTCCGAGGGCGAAAAAGCGGCTTGGTGGCCAAAAGGTGAGGCCCCCGTATTGGCGGAACTGGTGCGGGAGAAAAAATTGCCGCCGGTCGCGTTGCGGGTGGGATCGGAGCCGATAGTCATCCGCGGAGTCGAGGGCACGGGGAACTATGGCGGCACTTGGTATCGCCTCGCCAACTCGATCCAAGATTTCACGACGATTACTTGGCGGCTGTCCTATGCGAATCTGGTTCGCTGGTCGCCGGAGGGTTACCCGCTCGTCCCGCACATTGCCAAGGGCTGGGAGGTCTCTGCCGACCAAAAGGTTTTCATCTTCACCTTGCGTCGCGGTATGCGCTGGTCGGACGGGCATCCGCTTACGAGTGAGGACCTGCGTTATTGGTATGAGGATGAGGTCGTCTGCTTTCAGGCTCAGCCACGTTTCTTTCGGGCGGGGCCGAGCTTGGGCCGGATTGAAGTCATCGACGAATTGCGGGTGCGAATTACATTTGAAGAGCCCAATCCCTTGTTTCCCGAGCGACTCGCTTCGATCGGGATGAACTACGAGGACTACACCGACTACATCGTGCCGGCGCACTACTTGCGGCGGTATCACCCGAAGTGGGGCGACCAAGAACTCATTCAACGCACGATGGCGGCGTTCAAGCTCTCGAGCCCAGTCGCGCTCTACAAGCGGCTCAAGATGTGGACCAATCCCGAGCATCCGCGGCTTTGGCCCTGGGTTTACCGGACGTTTGCGCCCACGACCCCGCAGACGTTTGTGCGCAATCCCTACTACGGCGCGGTCGATCCGGAGGGCAATCAACTGCCTTACCTCGACCGATTGGTGTTGGACATAAAGACAAACAATCTGATCGCGGTCTCTTCTTCCAATGGTGAACCGTCGATGCAGGACCGTCAGATCCGCTACGAAGATCACACCCTGCTGTTGGGCGGAGCGGCGCGCCATGGCTACGAAGTTTATCATTGGAAACATGCGACGCAGTCGTTGTTCACGGTCTTTCCCAATCTCAACCGGCGCGTCGATCCCGAGCGGCCCGAGACCGGATTGAAGCATGAACTGCTCAACCAGCGCGCCTTTCGCCAAGCGCTGTCGTTGGCGATCAACCGGCGCGATATCATCGACGCGGAATTTAATGGTCAGACCCGACCGGCCCAAATCGATCCGGGGCCCGATTCGCCCTATCACAATCCGCGGCTTTTTGGCGCATTCACCGTTTATGATCCTACCGAAGCCAACCGCTTGCTCGATGGTTTGGGGCTGACGCGCCGGGACAGTGAAGGCTATCGGACGTTTGCCGATGGCACGCGGATGACGTTTGCGCTGAATCTCACCGATTACACGATTTTGGGTCCGGCCCAATTCATTGTGGATGACTGGGCGGCGGTCGGGGTGCGCCTGACCATCCGTTCCCGGGCGAGAAAGTTGTTCGACCAGGAGAAACTCGCATTTGAGCACGATTTCACGGTTTGGGCCGGCGAGAGTGAATTTTTTCCGCTGGTTGAGCCCCGTAATTTTGTGCCGACTTACGGCGAGTCATTTTTTGCGCCGCGTTTTGGAATTTGGTATCAGAGCGGAGGTTTGAATGGAGCTCCTGCGGCGCTCGAACGCCCGGCCGCGATGGCGCCTCCGCCGGATCATCCCTTGCTCAGGTCGATGCGAATTTTGGAAGAGGCTTCGGCGTTGCCGACCGAGGCGGAGCGAAGGGCGCGGTTCAATGAAGCTTTGGAGATCGCGGCGGATAATATCTGGACGATCAGCATCTCGACCCCGCCGCCGCAATTGGTGGTGGTGAAGAATGGCTTTCGAAATGTCCCGAGACTCGCGCTCTTTGGCGCCGGTATGCAGTCGCCGGGCAATGCCGGGATTGAGACCTACTTTTGGGCTCGTCCGGCCGACGGACCCGCCGTGACCGCTCAAATCAAGCGGGAGTTGGAGGCGGTCACACCGTCGCCCAGCGCTCTCGCCCAGAGCGAGGCGGAGGCCGAAGGCGGCCCGGGCGCGGGCGAAGGCTTCGCTTTGACTTTACGCACACTGTTTCTGCTCGCGCTGGGATTGGCGCTGATCCTGGTGGCGGTGCGGCACCCGTTTATCGGGCGGAGGCTTCTGCTGATGTTCCCGACGATGGTTGTGGTCTCGTTGATTGTATTCGTTTTGGTGCAACTGCCGCCTGGAGATTACGTGGCGACGCGGATCGCCCAACTCGAGTTGCAGGGCACGCCCAGCAACGAGCAGCTTGCGGCCGATTTGCGGAAGAATTTCGGTCTCGAGCAGCCCCTCTTGCAGCGTTACGCGCGTTGGATCGGGCTCACGTGGTTTACCTCGTTTAAGGCGGCTGACGCCGGGTTGCTGCAAGGCAATCTTGGCTTGTCGATGGAGCATGAAAAGCCGGTTAACGAAGTCATCGGGGACCGGATTCTGCTCACGTTGATTGTCTCGTTTGCGACGTTGCTCATGACGTGGCTGGTGGCTTTGCCTTTGGGTATTTACTCGGCGGTCCGGCAATACTCGATCGGTGACTATACGCTCACCCTGCTTGGATTCTTCGGCATGTCGGTACCTGCGTTCCTGCTTTCGTTGGTGCTCATGTTTGCCGCCAAACACTGGTTGGGGCTGAACATCACTGGGCTTTTCTCGACGGAGTTTGCGTCGATGCCCGGTTGGAGTTGGGCAAAGGCCACGGATCTTTTGAAGCATCTGTGGTTGCCGGTGGTGGTTTTAGGCTTTGGGGGGGTGGCCGGGATGACCCGCGTGATGCGGGCCAATCTCTTGGACGAGTTGCAAAAACCTTATGTGACGACGGCCCGGGCTAAGGGGGTGCGGCCGGTGAGACTGTTGCTGAAATATCCGGTCCGGATGGCGCTCAACCCTTTTGTTTCAGGTTTGGGGGCGATGTTTCCCCAGTTGGTCTCTGGCGGTGCCATCGTGGCACTGGTGCTGAGTCTCCCGATGGTCGGCCCGACGATGTTGGACGCTTTGCTGGTTGAAGACGTTTACTTGGCGGGATCGATGCTGGTTGTGCTCAGCCTAATGGGCGTCGTTGGCACGTTGGTCAGCGACCTGCTTCTGCTCTGGCTCGACCCCCGGATTCGCCTCGAAGCTTCGCGTTGAGGAACGCCGATCAGGCGGGTCAACGAATCGCAGATTCGGGCAACACGGCGTGGGTCTGTCGTGACTGCGCTGGGGCCGTTCCGAAAAATTCGGCAATATGGCCGACATCGGTGTAGCCCCTTGCAAGCAAAAGGGTCTCGATGGCCGACAGAGCGGCGTGCAAGTCGTGGGTCGTCTCCGGGTCGAGCGCTTCGACCGTCTTGGTGGTTTTGCTCACCACGTGGTAGCGGGGACGATCATCGACGTTGAGCGAGAACAGAGCGGTTCCGTGGTGCAGGTAGGAACGACGCACGATCCCAATCTCTTCAAACGCAGCCATGCAGCGATA
>CAMBRG010000126.1 GCA_945869845.1 Opitutus sp. GAS368
CAAACTTGGCGGCGCGCTCGAGAAACGTGCGCCGGTCGATCTGGCCGTGGACGTAATAGTCGTAGAGGTAGAGCAGCTCTTGATCGAATTCTTGGGCGGATTTGCGTTCCATGTTTTTAGGGGACTGACGGTGGGAATGAGCCGGGAGAATAGCGGGAAGCCGGGCGGATTGGGCGGCGGGCGTCAAAGAGTAATCAGGGGGTGACGGGATTAGTCGAGGCGACGGGTAAGTTCGGTCGGATCTTGAGCGAGATGAATCACTGTTAAAACGACGATGTTGTCCGGTTCGACGGCGTAGAAGACGCCGAAGGGGAATCGGCGAAGCAAGGCGCGGCGGAAATGGCGATGTCGCGCCGGATGGCTTTCGGGAAAATGCGTGATTTGCCTGAAGACCTTGTCGGCTTCGTCGAGAAACTCACGGCCTAGTCCTAGAAGTTGCTCCTCATACCAGAGCGCGGCAGCGGTCAGGTCTTCCTCGGCCTGGCTGCGCAGGACGAGCGAACGATTCATAGCCGCTTAAGAATACGGTCACGGGCGTCAGACCAAGAGGTGGTGCCGGCCGACGGGTTCGCCACGTGCTCGGCGTAGCGGGCGTCGAGCAGGCATTGCTGCGCGGGCGTGACGGTCAAGGTTTCATCCTCCTGCGAGACGTCGTTCCAAAGGCCTTCGATGAGCGCCAATTTTTCACGGGAAGAAAGCGTGTCGAGAGTGGGGATGGCTTCCTTGAGGCTCATGGCGGTGAGATTGGTGAAGTTCGTGCGCGATGCGGCGTGATGGAAGCGAGGGTGTGGTGAACATGCCCGGGGCTTGGTCAGGTGCAAGTCTTCCGTCGGCGGCCAGGGACGGCTCAGTGCTGAAGGGTGCCGTGTCTATTTCGCTTCACGCGTGTGGGCTGGCAATGGAATCCATCAGCTCTCTAACCGCTTAGCGAACGGTGCCAAGGTTCGGCGACAGCATTGCCCGCGTGATACGCGATGTGCAGCACGCGCCGATGGCGCGGTTTTATGGCGGTTGACGAGGCGTGTAGTAACAGGGGTCGCATGCGGAGGGTATCTCCAGCGGGAGCAATGCAAGGCGCCTCGACATATTTTGAAACTACCCAGGAGATTTCGTCGCTGCGAAAAATTCCCGACAGATGGCTGCCAGACGCCACGCGAAGTGGAACGTTTTCGGCATCGCAATCGTCGAGGTGGAGCCGAACCGCGAGCATGGCCTCCAACACGTGTCGGGGCGGGCGCGCGTAGCCGATGTCGTCCTTCAAACTGGGAAGAGTGCAGCTGGGGGCGGCAACCGGATCGGCAAAAGGAAACATCACGTCTTGATGCCACGTGATACCAGCGCCGTTTGGTTTTTAGACTTTCCGTCGTAGGCAGCCGGCTTGCAGGCGCTCGGTGCTTCCGCAAGCGGACGGCCTACAAAAGTCCAAATCTTATGTGAGGTTGGTATGACTTTCCAGTTGGTCGCAGGATTTTTTTCGAACGCGATGGCCTGTAATGCGACGGCCGAGGCTGGAAGAAATCCTGCGTCGATGAGCTCTCGCCGAGGACTCAGCGCGGCGTTACGAACCGCCGGTTGGTCGAGCAGGCAACGTTGCCCTGGAGCATCGTTGGAAAACGCGGAGGCGGGCAGGTCCCGGAAGATCGCTGGGGTGACCGAGGTCTTGGTGCTGGTCTAGCCGGTTGCCTCGAACTCACTACCGGACGGCTCCGAATGGCCGGCTAATCCACCCAAGCCCGCGCGTTGTAGAAGAGCTGCATCCACGGGGAATCTTCGCCCCAGCTTTTGGGAGCCCAGCTCATGCAGGCGCTGCGGAAGACGCGTTCGGGGTGGGGCATCATGATCGTCACGCGGCCCGAGGTCGTCGTGAACGCGGTGAGGCCTTGGGGGGAGCCGTTGGGGTTGAGCGGATAGGCTTCGGTGGGTCGGTGGTGGTTATCCACAAAGCGGGCGGCGATGAGGCCGGAGGTGGCGCAATGGTTGAGTGCGGCGGCGTCGGCAAACTCGGCGAAGCCTTCGCCGTGGGCGACGGCGATGGGGAGGACGCTGCCGGTCATGCCGGCGAAAAGGATGCTCGGGCTCGGCTCGATTTTTACTGAGGCGTAGCGGCTTTCGTAGCGCTCGCTTTGGTTTTGCACGAAGCGCGGCCAGTGGTCGGAGCCGGGGATGATCGACTTGAGGTTGCTCAACATCTGGCAGCCGTTGCACACGCCGAGGGCGAAGGTGTCTTCGCGGGCGAAGAAGGCGGCGAACTCGGCGCGGGCGTGCTCGTTGAAGAGAATGCTCTTGGCCCAGCCCTCGCCGGCACCAAGGACGTCGCCGTAGCTGAAGCCGCCGCAAGCCGCGAGGCCGCGGAAGTCGCGGAGAGTAACGCGGCCGCTGAGGAGGTCGGTCATGTGGACATCGACGGCGCAGAAGTCGGCGCGGGTGAAAGCGGCAGCCATCTCGACTTCGCCGTTCACGCCCTGTTCGCGCAAGATCGCGATGGAGGGGCGAGAGTGGCCCACGGAAAACACGGAAGACACGGAAGAAACTGAGGATTGGGAGGCCGTGGGTTTGGCTTCCGTGTTTTCCGTTTGTTCCGTGGGCATCTTTCCGAGATCGAAGGTGACGACGGGGGTGATGCCGGGGTTGGTGCGGTCTTGGCGGAGTTGGTGTTCCGAGTCGGCGCAGGCGGGGTGGTCGCGGAGAGCGGCCATGCGGTGGGTGACATCCGACCACACGGCGCGGAGAGCGAAGAGGTCTTCGTCGAGGAGGATTTTCCCTCCGCGCTTGATGCGGAACCGGTGCTCGCGGTTGAGCGTGCCGATGCGCGTGGTGCAAGCTTTGAAGCCGTGTTGCCGGAGCGTTTGCGAAACGGAGTCGAGGTCGGCGCTGCGGATCTGGATGACGGCGCCGAGCTCTTCATTGAAGAGGGTGCTATCGACGTTGTGGCCGGAGAGAATTTCGAGATCGACGCCGGTGTGGCCGGCGAAGGCCATTTCGGCGACGGTGGCGAGCAAGCCGCCGTCGGAGCGGTCGTGGTAGGCGAGGAGTTTGCTGTCGCGGCCGAGTTGCTGGATGACGGCCCAAAATTGCTTGAGGTCGTGGGCGCTGTCGACGTCGGGCGGGGCTTCACCCATCTGCGAAACGACTTGGGCGAGGATGGAACCGCCGAGGCGGTTTTTGCCGCGGCCGAGATCGATCAAGAGCAGGACGGTGTCGCCGATCGGTTCGGCGGGTTGAGCGTTGAGGGTTGAGGGTTGAGAGGGGGAATCGGGGCGGGCGTCGGCGAGCGACGCCTCTACGCGATCATATTGGAGCTGGGGCGTGAGGGTGAGGCGGATGTCGGCGACGGGGGCGAACGAGGAGATGATGAGGGAGGTAGGCGCGGTGATGCGTTTGTGGAGGCCCTCGCGGTTGCCGACGGCGGGCTCCTTCCAAGCGGTGCTCATACTCATCGAGTCTTTGCCAACGGGAATGGTGATCCCAAGGGCGGGGCAGAGATCGAGGCCGATGGCGGAGACGGCGGCGTAGAGATCGGCGCCGTCGCCAGCGATGGCGGGAGCGGCCATCCAGTTGGCGGACAAGTTTACTTGGCCGAGCTCGCCGATCTGGGCGGCGGCGAGATTGGTGAGGGCTTCGCCGACGGCGAGGCGGGCGGATGCGGCGGCGTCGTTGATGGCGACGGGCGTGCGTTCGCCCATGGCCATGGCTTCGCCGGTGAAGACATCGAAGGTGGCGGCGGTGACGGCGCAGTCGGCGACGGGAACTTGCCACGGACCGACCATCTGGTCGCGGGCGATGAGGCCGCCGAGGGAGCGGTCGCCGATGGAAATGAGGAACGTCTTGTCGGCCACGGCCGGGTGCGAGAGCACGCGATGGACGAGATCGAGCAGCGTGAGCTCGCCGAGATCGAGGGGCTGGCGTGGGCGCGCGAGGGTGATGTCGGTGCGGGCCATACGCGGCGGTTTGCCGAGCAGCACGTCGAGCGGGAGGTCGATGGGAGTGTTCTGGAAATGCGAATCCTCGAGGACGAGTTGTTTTTCCGCGGTGGCCTCGCCGACGACGGCGAAGGGGCAGCGCTCGCGCTCGCAGAGGGCGCGGAAGGCGGCGAGGCGGGCGGCGGGAACGGCGAGGACGTAGCGCTCTTGCGACTCGTTGCACCAAATCTCGAGCGGGGACAGGCCGGGTTCGGCGTTGGGGACGGAGCGGAGTTGGAATTTTCCGCCGCGGCCGCCGTCGTTGACGAGCTCAGGGAGGGCGTTGGAGATGCCGCCGGCGCCGACGTCGTGGATGAATGAAATAGGATTTTCCGCGCCGAGGGCCCAGCATCGATCAATGACCTCTTGGCAGCGGCGCTCCATCTCGGGGTTGTCGCGCTGCACGCTGGCGAAATCGAGATCGGCGTGGGCGGCACCGCCCGTGAGGGAGCTGGCGGCACCGCCGCCGAGACCGATGAGCATGGCGGGACCGCCGAGGACGATCAGATGATCGCCGGGATTGATGGCGGCCTTTTTGACGTGTTCGGCGCGGATGTTACCGAGGCCGCCGGCGAGCATGATGGGCTTGTGATAGCCGCGGAGCTCGGTGCCGCGGGCGTTGGGCACCTCTTGTTCGAAGGTGCGGAAGTAGCCGTTGATGGCGGGCCGGCCGAACTCGTTGTTGAAGGCGGCGGCGCCGAGCGGGCCGTCGAGCATGATGTCGAGGGCGGAGACGATGCGGGCAGGTTTGCCGAAATCTTTTTCCCACGGCCGGACGGCTCCGGGGATTTTCAGATTTGAGACGGAGAAACCGACCAGGCCGGCTTTCGGTTTTCCGCCGCGGCCGGTGGCACCCTCGTCGCGGATCTCGCCGCCGGAGCCGGTGGCAGCGCCGGGAAACGGCGAGATGGCGGTCGGGTGATTGTGGGTCTCGACCTTGCAGAGAATGTGAATGTCCTCCTCGTGCGGGGCATATTCGTGTGTGACCGGATCGGCGAAAAAGCGGCCTCCGCGGGTGCCGGCGAGGACGGCGGCGTTGTCCTTGTAGGCGGAGAGGATGCCCTCGGGGTGCAGCGCGTAGGTGTTTTTGATCATCTGGAACAGCGACCGCTCTTGGGGCTGGCCGTCGATGGTCCACGTGGCGTTAAAAATTTTGTGGCGGCAGTGCTCGGAGTTGGCCTGGGCGAACATCATCAATTCGATGTCGTGCGGGTCGCGGCCGAGGGTGGTGAAGGCGGTGACGAGGTAGTCGATTTCGTCGTCGGCGAGGGCGAGGCCGAGGGCTTGGTTGGCGGCGACGAGTGCGCTGCGGCCGGCGGCGAGCACGGGGATGGGGTTCATCGGGCGCGGTTGCTCGTGGCGGAAGAGCGCGGCGCAGGCATCGAGATCACCGAAGACGGATTCCGTCATGCGGTCGTGAAGTTTGGCGTGGAGGGTCTTGAGCTGGGTGGGTTCGAGGGTGAAAGGGGGAACGGCGGCGGCGGGAACCTCGAGTTCGACGGTGTAGGCGATCACGCGTTCGAGGCGTTGGAGGGTCGTCAGGCCGCAGAGGTGCGCGATGTCGGTAGCTTTGGACGACCACGGTGAAATCGTACCGGGGCGCGGCGCCACGATCTGGAGCAGGCCGGCAACGGGTGTGGCGGTGCGGCGTGGGCCGTAGGTGAGCAGCCGCGTGAGGACGGCGTGCTCGGCGGTGGAGAGCGGTGCGGTCGCCTCGGCCAAGTGAACGAACTCGGCGGCGAGAGCCCGAACGGGAAGCCCGTCGGCGACGAGAGCGGCCTGGAGCTTTTGGAGTCGGAAGGACGAAAGGGCGGGCGAGCCGCGAAGGATCAACATGGTCGGAGCGTGGGAGTTTCAGGACATCGAGGAGGTGGTCAAGGGAAGCGCGGAGGCGGTCGGAGGATCTTAAGACGCACCGGAATCAAAAAGCCGTTGACGAAATTCGGGAGGCCTTCGAGATGGCGACCTTCATGATCAGTGAGCCGCAATTTTTGGATGAAAACCAGACCCAAACGGGTGCAATTGTTGGGCGGGATACAGGGACCGCCGTATGAGTGACCCGATCACCCATGAATGCGGAATCGCCCTGGTGCGACTGCTGAAGCCGCTTAGTTATTATCAGGAAAAATACGGGACGCCGCTTTGGGGTTTCACGAAATTGTTTCTCCTGATGGAGAAACAGCACAACCGCGGACAAGACGGAGCCGGCGTGTCGTGCGTGAAGTTGGACGTGCCGGCCGGCGAGCCCTTCATGTTTCGGGAACGGTGTGTGAAGAGCAATCCACTCGACAAAATATTCAGGGCGCTGCTCGGCACGTATAACGAGAAGGTCGATGCGGGCGCGATCCATCCGGAATTCGCCGATACGGTGAAAAAGCATTTCGATTTTGGCGGTGAGTCGTTGATGGGGCATCTGCGCTACGGCACCAGCGGCGGCTACAGCCTCAGCTCGTGTCACCCGTTTTTTCGGCGCTCGCCGTGGCCGACGCGCAATTTGGCGCTGTGTGGGAATTTTAATCTGACCAATACGACCGAGCTCAACCAGTCGCTCACCGCGATGGGTCAGCACCCGATCTACGCGACGGATACGCAGGCGATTTTAGAAAAAATTGGATTCTACCTCGATGAGGAGCACGAGGACATTTATCGGTTCCTGCGCACGCGGAATCTCGCGGGCGAAGAACTCTCGCAGCGCATCAGCGAGGACCTCGACGTGGCGCGCGTGATCCGGCGAGCGGCGGAGCAGTGGGACGGCGGCTACACGCTTTGCGGTCAGATCGGCAACGGCGATGCTTTCGTGGCGCGAGACCCGTCGGGCATTCGGCCGGCGTTCTATTTTCAGAATGACGAAGTGATCGCGTTTGCTTCGGAGCGGGCGCCGCTCATGACCGTGTTCGATCTCGCGGTGGAGCAGGTCAAGGAAGTGGCTCCCGGCCACGTGGTGGTGATCAAGCGCCGGGGGGCGATCAGCTCGGAATCGTTCGCCGCGGCGTTGCCGAGGACGTCCTGTTCCTTCGAGCGCATCTATTTCTCGCGCGGCAACGATGTAGACATTTACCGCGAGCGGCAGGCGTTGGGCGGGCGATTGGCCGACCAGATTTGCCGATCCATCGGGAACGATTGGGCTAACACCGTTTTTAGTTTTATTCCGAACACGGCGGAGGCCGCGTATTACGGGCTGATGTCGGAGTTGCGAACGCGACGACGCGGCGAGGTGAAGACGGCGATTTTGAAGGCGAGCGCGGCGGGCACGCTGGATGAGGCGCTACTGGATGAACTGATTCTGAGGAACTGGCCCCGGGGTGAAAAAGTGGTAAGCAAAGATATCAAGATCCGGACGTTTATCGGGCAGGAAGGGATGCGAAATCAGCTTGCGAGCCACGTCTACGACATCACCTACGGCTCGGTGCGGCCCGGCGACAATCTGGTATGCGTGGACGACTCGATCGTGCGCGGCACGACCCTGCGAAAGTCGATTTTGAGGATTCTGACGCGGCTCAATCCGAAGAAAATCGTGATCGTCTCGACGGCGCCGCAGATCCGCTACCCGGATTGCTACGGCATCGACATGTCGGAGTTGGGCAAATTCGTCGCGTTCGAGGCGGCAGTGGCGCTGCTCAAGGAGCGTGGTCAGACGGCGGTGCTCGAAGAGGTGCACGCCTTGTGTGTGGCGGAAGTCGCGAAGCCGACCGGGACGAACCACGTGCGGAAGATCTACGAATCGTTCACGCCGGAGGAGATTTCAGCCAAGATCGTGGAACGGGTGCGCCCCGCTGACATTGAGTGGAAAGGTGAGATCGAGATCATCTTTCAGACCATCGAGCACCTCCACGCGGCGGTTCCGGCGCACACGGGCGATTGGTATTTCACGGGCTGTTATCCTACGCCCGGCGGCTATCGCGTCGTGAATCAGGCGTTTCTCAATTATTTCGAGAAGTCCGAAGGCCGGAGTTACTGAGGGCGCGGCCATGGCGAAAAAAGCGCCCGAATCCGTGCTGCCGAGGATCTGCGCCGTGCGCCGGCAGAAGGTGGTGCTCGATGCGGATCTGTCGAAGTTGTACGGGGTGCCGACATTTCGCCTCAATGAGGCGTTGAAACGAAATGTAGCGCGGTTTCCTGAAGATTTCCGCTTTCAGCTGACGGCGGACGAGGCGGAAAACTTGATATCGCAAAATGCGCTTTCAAAGGCAGCCCCCGATGGATTTCTAAGATCGCAAAATGCGATCTTAAAAAATGACGGTCGAGGAAGGCATCGAAAGTATCTGCCTTGGGTGTTCACGGAACACGGCGCTCTGATGGCCGCGAATGTTTTGCGCAGCAAGCAGGCGGTGCAGATGAGCCTGTATCTGATCCGCGCCTTTGTGGCTTTGCGGAAGCAACTGGTTTCCAACCTCTCTACGCTCCGACGCCTTTCCGAAATCGACAAGAAACTCCTGGAGCACGATGTCGTGTTGCGCGAGGTGCTGGAGCGACTGCAACCGCTGCTTGATCCTCCACCGGCGCCGAAGAAACCTCTAATTGGTTTTCATCCGGGAAACCGTTAGCCATTCTTTCAATTTCATGTCTCTCAGCTACGAATCTTCCGGGGTAAATTACGATCAGCTCGATGCGTTTAAGCGGGCGTGCCAAAAGGCGGCGAAGACGACGGCGCCGCTGTTGGCGAGTCACGGCTACGCCGAGCCGGCGAACACGCGGGGCGAGAGCTGCTACCTGATGGAGGCGGCGGATCATTTCCTCGCCCACGTTGAGGAAGGACTCGGCACTAAAAATCTGGTCGCGGATGCGGTGTATGCGGCGACGGGTAAGAATTTCTATCGGGAGATTTCGATCGATACGGTGGCGACGATTGTAAACGACCTCATCACCTGCGGCGCGCTGCCGATCTCGGTGGCGATGCACGCGGCGGTGGGTGAGTCGGCGTGGTTTACGGACGAACCGCGGATGCAGGCGCTGGTCGATGGTTGGGCGGCGGGTTGCCGGAAAGCCGGTGCGGTGTGGGGTGGAGGCGAGACGCCGACCTTGCGCGGCATTGTCAGAGCGGAAGCGATCGTGCTCGCGGGCTCGGCGGTCGGAAAAATCTCGCCGAAATCGCAGCGAATTACGGGAGACGTGAAGGACGGCGACGCGATTATCTTTCTCGCTTCGACGGGCGTGCAGACAAACGGGCTCAGCTTGTGTCGGTTGATCGCGGATAAGTTGCCGCAGAGTTACCAGACGCCCATCGGGCACGGCGATGCGCGCACCTATGGCGAGGCGTTGCTCGCGGCCTCGGCGATCTACGTGGATTTTGTGGGCGAATGTCAGCGAGCGGGATTGAAGCTGAACTATGTCTCGCATGTGACCGGGCACGGTTGGCGAAAACTGATGCGATTGGATGAGCCGTTTGTTTATGAGATCACCGAGCCGCGCGAAGCGCCGGCGCTGTTTAAATTTATGATGGAGGCGGGGCCGATCACGCTGCGGGAGGCTTACGCCACGTTCAACATGGGCATCGGGTTTGCGGCGTATGTCGCGCCAGAGACGGCGGACGCCGTGGTCGCGGCGGCGAAGAGCTGCGGGCATGACGCCTGGATCGCGGGCAAGGTGCGCAAGGACGGCGATAAGAAGGCTGTGGTGATTCCGTCGCTGGGTTTGGAATACGACGGGTCGACGTTGCAGGTGCGGTGAAGTAGGTGGTGGAGTCGCGGTCGAGTCGCGAGCGAGCTCGCTCCCACAGGCGGAGGGGCGGGAAAGGGAGCGTCGCGAGCGGGCTCGCTCCCACAGGCGGAGGGGTGGGAAGGGGATCGTCGCGAGCGAGCTCGCTCCCACACGGGGAAAGCGCGTGGTTCGTTTTTGTGGG
>CAMBRG010000127.1 GCA_945869845.1 Opitutus sp. GAS368
CCCGCGAGCGCCGCCTGAAAAGCGCGCTCAAGGTTGACCGCCCGAGCGGTGGGCGCATCGAAAATCGTCGCAAATTTCGCCACATCGGCGGCGCGACCCTGCACCGCGATCGCACCCTGCCCGACGGCCGGGACCATGTGCGTGCACTCCAGCGTCACAAAGGTGAGCCCGGGCCAAGTCCCGATTCCCAACCGGGCCAGCCCGGCGGCAGCGAGCACCGTAGCGTCAGCCAGCCCATCGACCGCGATCTTGCGCAGGCGTGTATCAACGTTGCCGCGGATGGCGGTGAACTGAGCCGCGGGATACAACCGCGCGAGCTGGGCGCGTCGGCGCGGACTGCCCGTGGCGATGGTCAACGGCTCTTTGAGGCCCGACCGCATAATCAAAACATCCCGCGCGTCGGCGCGCGGCAGGTAGCCGACGACCGTGAGACCGGCCGGCATGGCGCCGGGAAGATCTTTCGCGCTGTGGACGGCGAAGTCGGCCTCACCGCACAGGAGCGCAGCCTCCAGTTCGCCCGTGAAGAGGCCTTTGCCACCGCGCTGTTCGAGCGACCAATCGGCCTGCCGGTCGCCGGTGGTGACCAGCTTCAACAGCTCCGTCTCGCAACCCAGCACGGCCCGCAAGTGCGCCGCGACGGCCGCGGCTTGGACCAGGGCGAGCGGGCTTTGGCGAGTGGCGAGGACCGGTTTGAACACAGAAAAGAAAAGGGCGCAGACAGTGTCTGCGCCCGGAAGGTTTTGGCAACGGTGAGGTGCGCTCCGCTCAGTAGCTGGCCTGAACGCCCTTGAGATTCTTCTTGGCCATCCACGGCATCATGCTGCGGAGGTAGGCACCGGTCTTCTCGATCTGGTGCTTCTCGCCGGCCTTGAGGAGGGCGTTGTAATTCTTGAGGCCGCCCTTGTGCTCCTTGACCCACTCTTTGGTGAACTGGCCGGATTGGATCTCCTTCAGGATCTTCTTCATCACGACCTTGGTCTGCTTGTTGATCACGCGCGGGCCGCGGGTGATGTCACCGAATTTGGCGGTTTCCGAGATCGAGAAACGCATGCCGGCGATGCCGGATTCATACATCAGATCACAGATGAGCTTCAGCTCGTGGAGACACTCGAAGTAAGCCATCTCGGGCTGGTAACCGGCCTCAACGAGGGTCTCGAAACCTGCCTGGACGAGAGCGCTGGCGCCGCCGCAGAGCACGGCCTGCTCGCCGAAGAGATCGGTCTCGGTCTCTTCCTTGAAGGAAGTCTGCAGCACGCCCGCCCGGGTCGAACCAATGCCCTTGGCCCAAGCCAAGGCGTTTTTCTTGGCGGACTTGGATTTGTCCTGCGCGACGGCGACGAGCGCCGGCATGCCTTTGCCCTCGGCGTAAAGACGACGGACCATGTGGCCCGGGCCCTTTGGTGCGACCATGATGCAATCGACGTCCTTCGGGAGTTGGATCAGGCCGAAGTGAATCGCGAGGCCGTGGCTAAAAAGGAGGGTCTTGCCCTTGGTGAGATTGGGCAAAATGGAGCTGGCATAGACGTCGGCCTGCTTCATGTCGGGCAAACCGACCATGATGATGTCGGCCCGGCGAACGGCTTCACCGGTCTCGACGACCTCGAAGCCGTGCGACTCGGCGACCGCCTTGGATTTCGAGCCTTCATAAAGGCCAATGATGACCTTGCAGCCGCTGTCCTTCAGGTTGAGCGCATGGGCGTGGCCCTGCGATCCGTAGCCGAGGACGGCGAGCGTTTTGTTTTTAAACACGCCGAGATCGGCGTCTTTGTCGGTGTAAACTTTGGCGGGCATGGTGAAAATTGGGTTCGAGTTTTTGGGTTTCGGGTTGCGAGAAAGAAGCGAAGATTAGCGCCGGAGGGCGAGTTGGCCGGTGCGGGCGAGCTCGATGATACCGAACGGCTCCAGCAAACCGAGGAAGGCGTTGATCTTCGCCTCATCCCCGGTGACCTCGATAATGAGCGAGTCCACGGAGAGGTTGACGATCTTGGCGCGGAAGACGCCGGCGATCTGGAGCAACTCGGCGCGGCTGCGCGAGTCGGCCCGAACCTTGATCAAGACCAACTCACGGGCGACCGCCTGACCGTCGCTGAAATCGGAAACTTCGACGACGTTGACCAGCTTCCGGAGCTGTTTGGTGCAAAGCCCGAGGGCGGCCTCGTCGCCCTTGAGCACGATCGTGATGCGCGAGAGCGACGCATCGTGCGTGGGCGCGACGTTGAGGGAATCGATGTTGAAGCCGCGCCCGGAAATCATACCGGTGACGCGCGCCAAAACGCCAAATGTGTTCTCAACGAGGACCGAAATCGTGTGTCGCATGAAATTTAGGAGAAAAGGTGAAATGGTGGACGCTGAGGGACTCGAACCCCCGACCCTCTCGGTGTAAGCGAGATGCTCTAACCAACTGAGCTAAGCGTCCGAACCGAGGGGAGAGGAAAACGTGCGGGCGGTGGCGATGACAAGGAATTATTCGGGCGCGGCATCGACCGCCGATGCAACGAAAAATCAGCGCGCGGCCTTCGGCCGGAGGGTGCCGTCGCGCACCATGAGTTCGGCGTTTTGGAGCGCATTTAGGGCGGCTCCCTTCCAGAGATTGTCGCCACTCGCCCAGAGGGAAAGCCCGTTGTCGAGCGCCGTATCCACGCGGATCCGACCAACCCCGCACTGCACGCGGCGACTGAAGTCGAGGGGAGTCGGGTAAAGGCGCTGCTCCGGATCATCAACCAACTGCGCCCCGGCAAACCCCGCGATCGCCTCGCGAGCCGCGGCGACATCGACCGGACGCTCAAACTCGGCGTTCACTGCGACTGAGTGAGCCCGCACAACCGGCACGCGCACACAGGTCGCGGAGACTTTTAGGTCGGGCAAGCCCATGATCCGTCGGCTTTCCTCCCGCATTTTCGTTTCCTCGCCGGTGTAACCGTCGGCTCCAAACGGATCAACCTGCGGGATGGCGTTAAACGCGATTTGATAAGGATAAACCTTCTTCGTCATCGGGGCGCCCGCGACATGGGCTTGAATTTGCGCTTCGAGTTCGTCCACCGCGTCGGCGCCCGTGCCCGAGACCGACTGATAAGTGGCAACAAAGTAACGCTTCAGGCCAAACCGGAGATGCAACGGCCACAGCGCCATCAACGTGACGGCCGTCGAGCAATTGGGATTGGCAATGATTCCCTGGTGCGAACGCAGGCCCTCCGGATTGATCTCGGGAATCACGAGCGGCACCGCCGGGTCCATCCGATAGGCGGAACTCTTATCGATCACGAGACACCCCGCTTTGACCGCGTCGGGCGCCAGCGCCCGGCTCGTGGCGCCGTCAACGGCGAAGAACGCCACGTCAACCTCGCCGAATACGCCCGGCTTCGCTTCTTCTACGGTGAATCTTTGGCCGCCGCTTTCAATGACTTTACCCACCGAGCGCGCCGAGGCAAAAAGCCGCAAGCGGGCCAACGGAAAATTTCGCCCGAGCAAAAGCGCGAGCAGCTCTTGACCGACGACGCCCGTAGCGCCGACGATTGCGACTGTGAAGGAAGCGGTCTTGTCCATGGAATCTCTCTGGGAGCCTTATAACCAAACCCGCACCGGCCTCGGCATCAAGCCCGCAGACCGGGTTCTGCTGGTGCGGATATCCTCGTCGACCCTGCAATTCTACCGGGCCGGAAACCTCGTGAAGAGCTGGGGTATCTCCACCTCCAAGCGCCCGCCTTCGAATGTGAAGGACTCTCTTGGCACGCCGCGCGGGCTCCACGAAATCGCCGAGCGCATCGGCGCCGGTCAACCGCCCGGCATGGTTTTCAAATCCCGCGTGCCGACCGGTCGGCACTATGGCGAACTCCCCGATGCGGCGGTGAACGACAATCTCATCACGAGCCGCATCCTTTGGCTTCGCGGACTCGAAGCCGGCGTGAATCGCGGCGGCAACGTCGATACCTACGAGCGCTACGTCTACATCCACGGCACGAATCACGAGAGCCGCCTCGGCGAGCCCTTGAGCTCGGGCTGCGTGCTGATGGGTAATCTCGATATCGTCGAGCTCTACGAAGACGTGCGCACCGGCGACCACGTTTTCATTGCCGACTGAGCGGGCCGCTTTAGGCGCCGGGCTTCGTTATTTCCCGCGCACCGCAGCGAGCAAGCGCACGTAGTCTTCATCCAACTGACTGTTCGGCTCGAATTTCAACGTTTGCCGCGCCCGTGCCAGCGCACGCTCTGCCGCCGGTTTATTACCCAGCCGAACCAAATGCTGCACAAACGTGACGACAACTTGGTCAAAAAATCCGATACCGGCACCTTGCCCGAAACTAACCAAGAGCGACTGGTAAGTTCGCTCCTGAGCCTGCACGGGATCGGTCGCCATGCTCCGAAGCAAAATCTCCCGCGCTTGTTGGGCGCTAAGATCACCTCGCTTTGACCGGTTCCGCATGGCGATATTCCGCTCCTCGGCGTCGGCCGCGCTGGTCTCGCCCCGCGCCCTCAGGCTCGCACTCACCCGGCTGGAGAAACCGGCCGCGACATCCGGATACACCTGAAACGCGAGCGCCGCCTCACGCAGCACCGCCTCGATCTGCCGTGGCGTGCGCGGCAACTCGGCCTCGGCCGCCAAGAGCGTTTCCCAAGCCGGGAGATTTCGCCGCTCAAGCGTCACCGCTCTCCGGGCCGCCCGCGACGCCGCTTCGAAGTCCTTGGTGGCCAAAAAATCCTCAGCGAACGCACCGTGGCCGGCCGACTGGCGAAAAGTCGGCAACGCGCGGAAGCGTTCCGCGAGGAACTTGAGCTCATGATCGGAGATTCGTCTCCACGTCTGCGGGTCCAGCGCGTGGCCGGTGACAAAGCGTTGCTCGGCATAGCGGCCGACATCGAATTTCCATTTTTGGGCGGTATCGAGAAACCCGAACCACGCGTGCCGGCCATCGTCGCCCGCGCCGGTAAAAAATAACGTCGGAACGCCCCGCGCCTTTCCGGTCTCCGTCGCAAAATACGCTTGGTCGACGCATATGCCGCCAGCCTGCAAAATGTCGCGGAGCGTGTAGGTGGCGCCGGGCCAGACGGGCTGGTTGTTGGCCACCCGATCCTGCCGATAACGCACCATCGTGTAGGCGCGGTCCAGGTGGCTGAGCGGGTAGTCGACCACCTGTTGCGTCCATTTCAACTCGGCCAAGGGCGCCACCGCGTCGACGACGAATTTCAATTCGTCGGCCTGCAAGCGAGCGAGCCGGTGGAAGGTTCGACCCGCCACATCCTCCGCGATCCACCAGTCAAAGACCTCGGCCGGGGCTTTCATCTTTCTCGGCAGCGCCGTCGCCGAAACTTGACCGTGCGGCCAATGCGGCGGAGGCGGCACGTCGTGCACGAGCGCGATCGCCAGCGCGAGCGAGGAATACCGGGCGAACTTGACCGGATCGCGGCGATGCAGGGCGTTGAGAATCTGAAACGCCGCGGGCAGGTGGTCCTGCGGAGCCAAGAGGGAAAAGAACTCGTCGCCGAACGCCGCGTTGCCCACGAGCCAGCGCTGCAGATCGGGCGACAGCCAGCGGCCCAAAGGCAGATTAACGGTGTCGTAAAAAGAGGCCAGGTTGGGGCGCTCAACCCGGGCGCCCTCAATCGCTTTGATCCACTCCGGCACGAACTCCGCCTCGCTCTTGGCCAACAACGCCGCCCAACGGGCGACTACGAGCCACCGATTTGCCGCCTCCGATCGCTCCCGCAAGTAGGCCGTCCGCGCAGCGGTGCGGAGTAGCGGCACCGACGCGCGCCAGTGATCCGTCCCTGCCGTTTTGGCCAATGCGTCGAGCCGCGCGGGCGTGGGAGGCAAAACCGCCTCCGCATCCAAAATCGGTGCCGGGGCCGGATAGCCACCGACGCCCACCGTCAGACCCAAACCCAACAAAAATGTCCGCAACGACATGACTCGATTCAGTGGGGAGTCATCACCGGGGCAAACCTGATCGCGCGCCGCCCGACTGCCGGGTTGCCGATGAAAAAAGAAACCCCGCTCACCGTGTTTTCGGCGGGCGGGGTTTTTGTTTATCCGGCGGCTGGCCGTTTAGTTTAGGGGGCCACGCCCGTCGCGGCAGGGGGCGTCTTTTGCTTGAAGGTGAGCTTCTCGCCATCGCGCTCGACGATGACGGCTTCGCCCTCCTTCACGTCTCCGCGCAGGAGCGCCTCGGCGAGCGGATCTTCGACGTAGTGCTCGACCGCGCGCCGCAGAGGCCGTGCGCCATATTTCTCGTCGTAGCCCTTCTCGATCAAGAGCGCCTTCGCTTCGGTCGAAAACTCGAGGGTGATCTTCCGCTCGACGAGGCGCTTGGCGAACTTGGTGATCTCGATCTCGACGATCTTGATGAGATCGTTCTTGTCCAGCGGCCGGAAGAAAACGATATCCGAAATGCGGTTTAGAAACTCCGGTTTGAACACCCTCTTGGCTTCTTCGAGCACCTTCTCGCGCATCTTTTCGGCGTCGTTGAAGGTAGCGGCGGCCGCGGCAAAACCCATAGAGGTTTGGCGCTGCAAGAGCGCGGCGCCGACGTTGCTCGTCATGATGATGATCGTGTTGCGGAAATCCACCGTGCGACCGAGTGAATCCGTCAGACGACCGTCCTCCAAAATCTGGAGAAGAATTTGCAGCACGTCGGGGTGCGCCTTTTCAACTTCGTCGAACAGGATGACGGCGTAAGGCCGGCGACGGACGGCTTCGGTGAGTTGGCCGCCTTCTTCGTAGCCGACGTAGCCGGGAGGCGAGCCCACGAGGCGTGAGACGGCGAATTTTTCCATGTATTCGCTCATGTCGATCTGAATGAGCGCGTCTTGGTTGCCGAACATCTGCATCGCGAGCTGCTTCGCGGTCTCCGTTTTGCCGACGCCGGTGGGACCCACGAACATGAACGAACCGATTGGGCGACGCGGGTCTTTGAGATCGGCGCGCGAGCGGCGGAGGGCCCGGGCGATGGCACTGGCGGCAATTTCTTGGCCGACCACGTTTTTTTGAATCTCCAGTTCGAGCGTGAGCAATTTCTCGCTCTCCTTCTTCTCCATCCGGGAAAGCGGGATTCCGGTCCAGTCGGCCACGACCTGCATCATGAGCTCTTCGTCGATCGGAATTCGTTTTTCGTCGCGGGACTTACGCCACGCCGCCGTGATTTCGTCCTGTTTCGCGCGGAGTTGCTTCTCGGTGTCGCGCTGTTTCGCAGCCTCCTCGAAGTGCTGGTCAGCGATCGCTTTCTCCTTCGCGGCGCAAACGCTTTCAATTTCCTTGTTCAGGCCATCAACGTCGGGTGGGCGTACAAGCGCAGAGATACGGGCGCGCGAGCCGGCCTCGTCCATGACGTCGATCGCTTTGTCAGGCAGAAAGCGGCCCGTGATATAGCGGTCGGAAAGCTTGGCCGCCGCTTCGAGTGATTTGTCGCTGAAGGTGGCCTTGTGATGGTCTTCGTATTTGCCCCTGATCCCCTTGAGAATCGTAATCGTATCTTCGACCGACGGTGGCTCAACTTTCACGCTCTGAAATCGACGGTCGAGGGCGGAGTCTTTCTCGATGTATTTGCGATACTCGTTGAGCGTGGTCGCGCCGATGCATTGGAGTTCGCCGCGGGAAAGCGCGGGCTTGAAGATATTGGACGCATCCATCGCGCCCTCGGCCGCGCCCGCGCCGACGATCGTGTGCATCTCGTCGATGAAGATGATGACGTTTTTCGCCCGTTTCACTTCGTCCATGACCGCCTTGATCCGCTCCTCGAACTGACCACGGTATTTCGTCCCGGCGACCATGAGGGCGAGATCGAGCGTGATGACTTTCTTGTCGGCCAGAATCTCAGGCACGTTTCCGGCCACGATTTCTTGGGCGAGGCCCTCGGCAATTGCCGTCTTGCCCACGCCGGCTTCGCCGATGAGCACCGGATTGTTTTTGGTGCGACGGCAAAGAATCTGCACGACGCGGCGAATCTCATTTTTCCGACCGACGACCGGATCCATTTCGCCTTTGCGGGCGAGTTCCGTGAGGTCGCGACCAAAGGCCTTGAGCGCCGGGGTCTTCACTTCTTTCTTCTCGTCGGCTGCGCCCGACGTGCGCTGGGGCGATCCCGCGGTGGCTTCGTCGCCGGGTGCGCCGGACTCGCCCGAACCGCTGCCCGAGAACTGCGGATCGAGTTCGCGGAGAATCTCGTTGCGGGTGCGTTCGATATCGATGTCGAGCGACTTGAGCACGCGCGCGGCCACGCCTTCACCTTCACGGAGCAATCCGAGCAAAATGTGTTCGGTGCCGACGTACGAATGGTTGAGCGTCTTCGCTTCCTTCCCGGCAAGGGCGAGGACTTTCTTGACGCGCGGGGTGTACGGAATGCTCCCGGGCGTCTTGGTTTCTTGACCGGTGCCTACTTGTTTCTCGACGGCCCCACGCACCGTTTCGAGGTCGAGCCCCATCTTTTGCAGCACGCTTACGGCGACGCCTTGGCCGAGTTTGATCAGCCCAAGGAGAATGTGCTCGGTGCCCACGTAGTTGTGGTGAAACCGGTCAGCTTCTTTCCGGGCGAGCGCGAGCACCTGCTGGGCGCGCGGCGTGAAATTGTTCATGGGTTCTTGGGACATCGGCGTAGAGTGGAGGGCGGTTTAGTTCTTTTCGCTGTTAAGCAGAGAGAAGTCCGGATGCACAAAATTGGCAAACTCGGAACGGAGGTGCGCGGCGCGTAGCAAATCGCGTTGGCCAGGATCAAATTCACCCTTTTGCGCGTGCTGGAGATGCCCCGGTTGGGCTTCGATGAACAGTCGGTCGATGGTCGAGCGGTTGGCGTCCGGAAATGCCCCGAGGTCGATCCCGAGCCGAATCAACGACAACAGATTCATGGCCTCACTCGAGTTGAGCAAATGGCTGTTTTGTAAAATCCCAAATGCCCGACCGACTTTGTCGAAGAGTTTACCCGCATCGGCTTCAAGGAGCTTCTCCCGCGCATTGAGCTCATGCTCGATGATTGATTGGAGCACACTGGTCAGACGTTTCAAAATCGCTTCCTCGGATTCGCCGAGCGTCGTTTGGTTCGAGATTTGAAAAATACTTCCACTCGCATCGGAGCCTTCGCCAAAGAGGCCGCGCACGACCATGCCGAGTTGGTTAACCGCGCGGACGACCTTTTCCATCTGGCTGGCAATGACCAACGCGGGCAAGTGCATCATCGCGGAAGCCCTCATGCCCGTGCCTAGGTTCGTCGGGCAAGCGGTGAGATAGCCGAGCGTCGGTGAGAAGGCGAAGTCGAGGCTGGACTCCAGCGACGTGTCGAGGTCGTTGATGATGTTCCAGCTCTTTTTGAGCTGAAAACCCGCGCGCAACACTTGGATGCGGAGATGGTCCTCTTCGTTTACCATCACGGACACCGTCTGGTCCTTGCTGATGATGACCGCGCTGCCCTGCTTGGACCCGCTGAGTTCGCGGCTGATCAAGTGGCGCTCGACCAGAATTTGTTTTTCGAGTTCGCCAAGTTCGCTGACGGACACGCTCAGATTTCGCTTAAGCGGCACCGCTGCCGCGACGGCGGCGGAGCAGGTCTCGGCGATTTTAGCGCGTTGGGCTGGAGTCGCCCAGCCTGGGAACGGCCGGCCCGCCAAGTTGCGCGCAAGGCGGATACGCGTCATCAGCACGATCGCGGTCTTGTTGCTGGCGGCGTCCGTCAGCTCCGAAGGCGTGGCGATGAGCGAGGCGATCGTCATGGGAGCATCAGCGCGGCGGCGGCTGGTTGGCGGCTTGTTTGACTTGGCTGATTTCAT
>CAMBRG010000128.1 GCA_945869845.1 Opitutus sp. GAS368
AACCCCGATCGTGACCAACGCCGTGGCGGCGCCTCATGAAGAGGTTAAGCCCGAGACGATCTACGCGGGTATTGTGATCTTGGCGGATACGATTTCGGCGACCCGGCCGGGGGCGCGGGCTGAGTCGATGGCGGGCTACGTGCAGCGGCTGGAGCGATTGGAGAAACTCGCGCACTCGCTCGAAGGCGTACAACAGGCGTTTGCGATCCAAGCGGGGCGCGAGATCCGGGTCATCGTCTCGCCGCAACAGGTGACGGATGACCGCGCGCGGGACATCGCCAAGCAACTGCGAGCTCGGATTGAAGCGGAGCTGCAATACCCGAGCACGATCAAGATCACGGTGATTCGCGAGACGCGGTTTACCGAGACGGCGATCTGACGTTGAAGCGTTGGGGGCTCGGCTGGGGCGTTCGTGGGTTGGGCGTTCGCTGCTCGACAACCCGAAACTCGAAATTCAAAAACTCGAAATAGATAACACCATGGCCGATCCTAAGATTTTAGAACTGTTTCCCAATCCCGCGCCGCACCGCGACTACGTCATCGTGCATACGCAGCAGGAATTTACCTCGATGTGTCCGATCACGGGACATCCCGATTTCGCGGTGATCACGGTGAAGTTCACGCCGGACAAGACCTGCGTGGAACTGAAATCGCTGAAATTGTATCTGCACGCTTTTCGCAACGAGGGTATTTTCTTCGAGGCGGTGACGAACAAGATTTGTGATGACATCGGCGCGGCGCTGAAGCCCCGGGCGCTCACGATCATCGCCGATTGGAAAGGGCGCGGGGGCATCAGCTCGCTGGTGACCTGCGAGTGGTCGGCGAAACGGGCGAAGCAGCGCTGAGCGGAGTGAGGGCCGAAAGCGGGTGGGAACGGGCGTCGGCAAGCGACGCCCGTACTCAGCGCCCCGCGAGGATCGCAAGCGCGGCGGCGTGAAGGTCGAGCGTGGCGGCGGCGACCGTGGCGGTTGCGGGGTAGGCCGGGCCGCCGTGCCAATCGGTGATGACACCGCCGGCGCCTTGGATGACGGGGACGAGGGCGGCGATATCCCAGGGGTTCATAATCGGATCGAGGGAAAGGTCGGCCCAGCCGCTGGCGACGAGCAGGTAGCCGTAGCAGTCTCCCCAAGTGCGGACGAGTTTGGCCGAGGCGAGCAGGCGGGCGGAGGCGGGGCCGTTTTGGTATTTGGCGAGGTTGAGCGTGTCGCTCGTGAGCAACGTGGCATCGGCGAGTCGCGGGGTGGCCCGGCAGCGGACGGTGCGGCCGTTGAGGGTGGTGGCTGTGCCGTCGCCGAGCATGAGCTGGCGCAAAATGGGCTGGTGAATACAGCCGAGCACGGGTTGGCCTTGGTGGAGGAGGGCGATGAGGGTGCCCCAAAGCGGGACGCCGGTGATGAACGCCTTGGTGCCGTCGATGGGATCGAGCACCCAGACGAACTCGGCGTCGGCGTTCTCGGAGCCAAATTCTTCGCCGATGATGCCGTGGGAGGGAAATTTTCTGGCAATGAGCCCGCGGAGGAGTTCTTCGGCGCCGCGATCGGCGGCCGTGACCGGGGAGGCATCGGATTTGGTTTCGACGGCTAGGGCGGGATTACCGAAATGCGGGCGAATGAAATCGCCGCTGCGCTCGGCGAGCTCGGTCATGAAAGTGCGGTAGGGCGTGAGATCCACGGGTGGAGGTTGGCCCACGGAACCCACCGAACACACGGAAAAAAGGCAGGAAAGGCGGATTGGATTTTGGCCGGGCGGTGTGTTGTGTGGGAGAAATGTCTTGGACCGAGCAGCCGATTTTTTTCTTAGATTTCGAAGGTAGCCGTGGATCGGGAGTCCTGGAATTTGGCGTGGCGACGGTCTTGGGCGGGCGAGTGATTGAAGGGGTGACGCGGCGGTGCGCGGCGACGGGGCGGGTGCGGGCGGACGACGTGGCGGTGCACGGGTTGAGCGAGGCGTCGTTGGCGGGGTGCGCGCCGTTTGCGGACGAGTGGGAGTTGTTCGCCGGGTTGAGGGAGCGCGGGCCGTTGGCGGCGCACTATGCGGGGGTGGAGAATGCGTTGCTGAAGGGCGTGTGGCCCTACCCGCGGAGTTCGCCGGATTTTGCGCGTTCGGGGGAACGGGTGATTGAGTGGGGGCCGTGGATCGATTCGGCGCGGATCTACGCGCAACTCTATCCGCAGTGCGATTCTGGGAAGTTGGAGGTGTTGGTTGCGACGTGCGGGCTGCAGGGCGAACTAGATTTGCTGGCGGAGAGATTTTGTCCGCCGGAGCGGAGACGTTACCATGCGGCGCTGTATGACGCGCTGGCGGGTGCGGTCTTGTTGGCGTCGCTGGCGCGGGAGCCGGCGGTGGCGGCGATGAGCGTGATGCAGCTCCTCGCGCTGAGCACGCTCGATGGGGCGAAGCGCGACGCGATCACGCAGCGGGAACTCTTTTAGACGGCGGGGAGAGCCCTGGGGGAGACGCGCCGGATGGAACGCGCGAGATGGAAGGGCAGGTTCGGCGGGGCGGGTTCGTGGGTTCGGGGATGGGCGGAAGGCGGGTCTTGCGCTGGACGAGGCGGGCGGCACGGTAGCCGGTTCTTATGGCCATTGTCAGTTTACTCGATGTCAGCCTGAGCTTCGGTGGCGCGCCGTTGCTCGATAAGGTCAATCTCCAGATTGACCGTGGGGAACGCGTGTGTCTCGTGGGGCGCAACGGGGCGGGCAAGTCCACCTTGATGAAGGTGATCTCGGGCGAGTTGGAGTCGGATGTCGGGCAAGTGTTCCGCCAAGCCGGAGCGGTGTTTTCGACCTTGAAACAGGAAGTTCCCTCGGGCCTCGCGGGCACGGTGCGCACGGTGGTTGAGGGCGAAGGCGGCGCCTACGAGGAGCACAACGACTGGGAACGGCACGATCGCGTGGAGCGTTTGCTCGAGCAGATGGGGCTGCCGGTGGACATGGAATTCGCGGCGTTGTCGGCGGGACAAAAGCGGCGCGTGTTGCTCGCGCGCGGCTTGGTCGAGGCACCGCAGTTGTTGCTGCTCGACGAGCCGACGAACCATCTGGACCTCGCTTCGATCGAGTGGTTGGAGACGTTTTTGTTGGAATGGGGCGGGGCGCTGCTCTTCGTGACTCACGACCGGGCGTTTCTCCGGAAGCTGGCGACCCGCATCGTGGAAGTGGACCGCGGCAAACTCATCGGCTGGGCCTGTGATTACGACACGTTCCTCGTGCGTAAACAGGCCGTGTCGGAGGCCGAGGAAGTCGAGCGGGCGCAGTTCGACAAGAAGCTTGCCCAAGAGGAAGTGTGGATCCGCCGCGGCGTGAAGGCTCAGCGCTCGCGGGCGAACAACCGCATCCATGCGCTCGAAAAAATGCGGGCCGAGCGGGTCGCGCGACGGGACCGGACCGGCAAGGCGACGATGACCGCGCAGGAGGCGGACCGGAGCGGCTTTAAGGTGATCACGTGTGAAGGCGCGGGCTTCCGCTATGGGCCGGACTCACCGTGGATCGTGCGCGACGTGACCACGCGGATCGAGCGGGGTGACAAGATCGGAATCGTGGGGCCGAACGGCGCGGGCAAGACGACGCTGCTGAAGCTGCTGCTTGGGCAGCTCAAACCGCAGGCCGGCACCGTCGAACAGGGCACCCAGTTGGAGATTGTCTATTTCGACCAATTGCGGGCGCAGCTCGACGACACGATGCGCGTGCAGGACGCGGTGGCCGACGGCAACACGATGATCACGATCAACGGCCGCACGCGGCACGTGATTTCATATCTGGAAGACTTCCTGTTCGAGCCAACGCGGGCGCGCACGCCGATCAAAGCGCTCTCGGGCGGCGAGCGAAACCGCTTGTTGCTCGCCCGGCTATTTACGAAGCCCGCGAACGTGCTCGTGCTCGACGAGCCGACCAACGACCTCGACGCCGAGACGCTTGAATTGCTGGAGGATTTGGTCGTGGAGTTCGGCGGCACGGTGCTGCTCGTGAGCCATGATCGCGCGTTTCTCAACGAAGTCTGCACGAGCCTGTTGGTTTTTGAGGGCGACGGAAAAGTCACCGACTACATCGGCGGTTACGACGACTGGCAGAAAGAGACGGCGCGGAAAGTCGCCGCTGCCTTGGCGGCCGAAGAGTTGGCCAAGCGCGCGGCCAAGTCGTCGTCGGTCGGAGCGGCACCGGTGGTGAAAGGGCCGAAGCTTTCAAACAAGGAGCGGATGGAGCTGGAGGCTTTACCGAAGCTGATCGAGAAACTCGAAGCCGAGCAGACGACTCTGACGGGCAAACTTGCCGATCCGCTTTTCTTCCGGAAGCCGCCGGCTGAGGTCACGCAGGCGACGGCGCGTTTGCATGAGATCGAAGCGGAGTTGGCGAAAGGGTATAAGCGCTGGGAGGAACTGGGCGGGTAGGTTTTCTGCCGCGGATTTAGCGGCTTCTGCCAGCGGAGAGGTGATGAATTCTTGTCGGAGAATGAATTTGTAGAACCGACCGATGGTCGGTTTTCGGGCAGTCAAAACCCGACCGACGGTCGGGTCTACAGTCGGAGCGCAGCCGCTTGGGCGGGTCGGCGGGGAAGTAGCGGACGCCTCGGAGAGGCGTACCTACTTTTCGAAGCGCTGGCGCAGCGCAGCGAGGGTGACTTCGGCGAGAGACGCGACGCGGAGATCGACGTGGGCGAAGTCGTGATGCGTGGTTGAAGGGCCCGGTGCGGCGACGCACCAGAGGTGGGCGCGTTTCGCGGCGAGGCTGCCGGTGTGGGAGTCCTCGAAGGCGATGGCCTCGTGGCCGCGCAGGCCGAAGTGTTGCAGGACGAATTTGTAGAGATCGGGCTCGGGTTTGGGCGAAGGGACGTCCTCCCGGCAGGCGATGAAGGCGAAGCGATCGATGAGGCCCAAGCGGGCGAGGTGGGGCTCAACCCACGAGTGTTCCGAGTTGGAGGCGACGGCAATGGGCACGGCGGCGGCGCGGGCCTCGTCGAAGAGGTCGATCACTCCTGGAAGCGGGGCGAGGAGTTCGAGGCGGCCGATTTTGGTGCGTTGGCGCTCGGCTTCGAGCGCGATGCGGTCATGGGCGGCGGGGAAATCGGACCAAGGTTGGAACGTGTAGTCGGCGTGGCCGACGGCGCGCAGGAAGCGCGAATAATCGAACGGCACGCGATGGGCTTCGTGAATATCGGCGTAGGAGCGAATGAGGGCGGACTCGGTGTCGAGGATAAGGCCGTCGAAATCGAAAATGAGAGCACGGATCATGGGGAGTGAAGCGGAGGGCGTGGGCGTGGAGGGCGGGTTGGAGACGCCGCCCTACTTCACGGCGAGGCCGGTGGGCAGACCGTCGATACTGCGGGTATTTTTCTCGGCGCGATAGGCGGCCATGCCTTCAGGGCCTTTCTTTACGGCGTAGTCGAGCAAGGTTTCGCGTTCGCCGGTGTAGGTGAAAAACGGCACGCCGAAGCCGCACGACGTCTGAATGCTTTCGATCTCGACGATGATCAGCTGGCGTTCGCCGGGGAGCGTGGGGCCGAAGAGCGGACGGAGTTGGAGCCAGTCGGTGTCGGCCGGTTGGACGGAACAACCGCGCCCGTAAATGCGGAAGATGAGTGGGGCCGCGTCGAAGGAGCACATCATCACCGTGAGGCGACCGTTCTCCAGGAGGTGGGCGGCGGTCTCGTTTCCGCTGCCGGTGACATCGAGGTAGCCGACGCGGGTGGGGGAGAGGACGCGGAAGGTGTCGATGCCCTTGGGCGAAAGATTGACCCGGCCGGCGGCGGGAGCGGAGGCGATGAAATAGATTTTCTGCGCGGCGATGAAGTCGCGGTGGGCGGGTGTGAGGGAGGAAGTGAATCTGGCCATGGGATCGAAGGAGCAGGATGGGCGAGGCGGCAGCGTGGGGGGACTCGGAATCAGCGGAGATTTTGGCGGTGCGGGGTGGGTCGCAAGCGGCGAATCGGCGGCGATGAAAAACGCGGTGGAATCGGTGACGTGGGCGGGGCACTCGCGTGCGGTTGGCGCCCTCGGCGGATGGGCAGGTTGCAGCCTTGGCGAGCCACGCGAACGAGCCGCAGCGGCGGCGCCACCCTCAGCCCGCACGGTTGGACCCGCGGGCGTCGTTGCCGGCTTGGGGCACAACGGTGGGGGCGATGCAGGCGCGGGGCGAAGGGTTAGCTTGGGTCGTGGTCGATGCGCGCGGCGAGGCGGTGGGAGGAACGACTTTTCTGGATGTGACCGTGGCGGACCGGCGGGTCGAGATCGGGAACACTCGGTTCGGGAGGCCGGTGCAGCGCACCGGGGATTACGCCAACGTCCTTTAATTTTTAGACGTTTGTCATGGCGAGAGCAGGACCAACCTCGGGCCGTTGGGTGAAGGAGCCGATGAACGCGATTTGTCATGGCGAGGAGCGCAGCGACGTGGCCATCCATCTGGAATTTTAGCTGGATTGCCGCGCCCGCCAAGCCGGGCCCGCAATGACAAACCTGATGAGTTCATTAGCAGGTGCGCGAAGCGCGCCGGGGCAATCCAGCTGGATTGCTTCGGCGCTGCGCTGCTCGCAATGCTAGGCGGTTGATCAAGGGCCGTTGGCATTACATGGCGGCGAAGTTGCTGCTACGGTCGTTCGCCTTTGAGCGGCTGGGGTGCAACCAGGTGCGGTTGAAAACGGAGGCGCGCAATGTGTATTCGCCAGCGGCGATCGCGCGGCTGGGAGCGGTGCGGGAAGAGGGGTTGCGGGGGGGCGTATGGTGATGCGGGCGCGCAGGGTGATGCCCGACTGCGGGGTGCGGGACACGGTGATGCTCGCCAGTATGGCGGCGGAGTGGCCGGCAGTCCGCGCGCGGTTAGGCAATTTCTACGGCGACGAGCCGTCGGCGAAGCGCACCCACCGGGCCGGAATGTTTGTCATCCATTAGATGACAAACGGAGCGGGGTTGCAGCGGGTGGAGTGGCGGGTAGGATTGGGTCATGAAGATTCCGACGATAGCACAACGGCTCGCGGAGCGGGAGCGGCCTGAAGGGGCTCCGGTGATGCGGCAGCGTTGGGCGCGGTTGCTGTTTTTGCACTGGGCGTGGGAACCGGCGGCAATCCAGGCGACCTTGCCGCCGGGGCTGACGGTGGATTTGCACGAGGGGCGGGCGTGGGTGGGGGTGGTGCCGTTTTTCATGGAGCGGGTCAGGCCGCGGGGATTGCCGGCGGTGCCGGGGATTTCGAATTTTTTGGAATTGAACGTGCGGACTTACGTACACGACGCGCAGGGCCGGCCGGGCGTGTGGTTCTATTCGCTGGATGCGAACCAGTGGCTCGCGGTGAAAGTGGCGCGGGCGCTCTTTCACCTGCCGTATGAACATGCGAAAATGCGCGCGACCGTGACGTCACGCGCGGCAGGAAACGGGTGCGACGTAGATTTTCGGTCGAGGCGAGCGGGCGAGGAGGAGGAGAGCCGATTCAGCTACCAAACGCCGGCCGATACGAAAGCGAAGGAGGCGGAGCGAGGGAGCTTGGAATTCTTTTTAGTGGAGCGCTACCGGCTGTTTGCTTGGGACAGCCGGGGCGGGCGGTTGTTTTCAGGGCGCGTGCAGCACACGCCGTATCGGATCACTTCGGCCCCGCAGGCGACGTGGTCCGACCAGACGATGGCGCTGGCGGGCTTCGACGTGGCCGGCCGAGCGCCGGAACACGTGGCGGTGGCGCGGGCGGTGGACGTGGAGATTTGGCCTTTGAAACAGGTGGCCGAGCGCGGGCGCTGTGAATCGGAATCAGGCGAGGGGCTTGGAATCGGGGCGGGGGCTCCGGCTTAAGCGGCGGGGAGGCGGAAAGGGCCGAAGGGAAGAACGCGCCTCGCCTTTAAAACCAGCGCTTCCGCTTCAGGTAGATGACCATCAGCAGCGTGGTGACGGCGGTGGCGCCGAGGGCCAGCGGATAGCCGTTTTTGAGCTCCGGCATGCTCTCGAAATTCATGCCAAACCAAGTGCCGATAACCATGATCGGAATGGTGACGGCGGTGATGGCGGTGAGAAATTTGATACCCTCGTTGGCCTCGAACGCGGCTTTGTTCAGGTAGATATCGAAAGCCATCATGAGACGCTCGTGGTAACTGATAGCGGTATCGTCGAGGCGGGCGAGATTGTCGCGCAGGTCCCGGAAATAAGGCAGAAGGATGGGCCGGATAAATTTGCTGTCGCCGCGGGCGAGACGGTCGATCACGTCGCGTTGGGGGCGGACAATCGTGCGGAGGCGCGAAAAGTCGGCGCGCACGGCCAAGAGCTCGGTAACGAGTTTTTCGTGGGAGGAGTCGCGGGCGAGGACGCTCTCCTCGAGTTCTTCGAGCTCGGCCTGGAGTTCGTCCATGACCGGTTGATAGTTATCGACGAGATGGTCGAGGAGGGTGTGGGCGAGGCGGTCGGGACCTCGCGCCGTGCTCTTGGAAACGCGTTCGAGGGCGGTGGCGACGGAGCGGAGAGGGGTGCGGTGAAAGGTGACGAGGAATTCTTTGCCGAGAAACAAGTCGAGTTCGGTGGTGGCAAATTTGTCGGTGCGGGTGAAATCGACCGCGTGCGTCACCATGAACAAGTAGTCATCGTAGTCCTCGATTTTGGGGAGGGAACTCGGAGTGACGCAGTCCTCGATGGCGAGGGGGTGAAAGTTGAAAACGCCTTCGAGGATCAGCTTGATCTCTTCGGCGGTGGGCGCTTCGAGATCGACCCAAAGGATCAGGCCCTTGTCGCCGTGGACGAGGCGCAGCGCCTCGAGCTCGAGGTCGCGGCTGACGAGCTTGCCCTCGCTGAAAACGAACGAGTGGATCATGGGAAATTTCGAACTATGCCGGGATCGGCGGGGCCAGGCATTCTTCGGCGGCGACGACGGCGGCGATGAATTCTTCGGGCGTCGCGGCGGTCAGGAAAGCGGTGCGATTGATCTCGTGCTTCAGGATTTTGCAGAGGGAACTCACGACGGCGAGGTAGTCGGCGGGATTGGTCTTCGGAGTGCCGAGCATGAAAACGAGGCGGATCTGTTCGTCGGGGTGGTCGCCGCAGGTAATGGTGGCAGAGCTGCGGCCGACGGCGAGAGCGATGGATTTGACGTGTTCGGTGCGGGCGTGGGGTAGTGAAACGCCGTGGCCGATGCAGGTGGTCTCGAGCCGGTCGCGGGCGAGCAGTTCTCGGTAGAAGCCGTCGAAATTCGACACGGCAGGATGAGTTGTGAGTAGCTTGGAAATCTCATTAAGCGCGGCCGTGCGCTGGGTGCTCTTGACGTCGAGCGCGATACGGGAGGGGTCGAGGAGCGAAGAGATTTTACCGGCCATACGATCGGGCGTTTCAAGTCAGTTTTCGGGCAAGTCAGGCTCGCGCGAAGGCGTTGGCAAGGGCGGAAATGACATTGCGGGCGCAGCGCGTGCCGGCTCAGGTTGCGGCGATGAAACGATTGCTTTTGATGGGGTTGATCGGAGCAGGGATGTGGGTTGTGACGGCGCGCGCGCAGGAGAAATTTTCGCAGGCGGTGAGGCCGGAAGACTGGGCGACGGCGGGTCTGACGAAGCTGTCGCCGGAGGAGTGGGCGCGGCTCGATGCTTTGGTGGAGGCCTACAAGAGCGGCGTGATGGCGGCGGTGCGCGCGGAGGTCGTGGCGGCCGCGGCCGCGCGGGCG
>CAMBRG010000129.1 GCA_945869845.1 Opitutus sp. GAS368
GCTTCTACGCCGTGACCGCAACGGGTTATTATCAAAGTGGAACCAAGGGTTGGACGCCTACCCATTATGGTCTTAAGATGTTCGGTGTAGCGGGTGACTACATCTTTACGGATAATGGCACTGCGGTCGCAATCACTGGTTATGAGGGCGCGGGTGGCGCGGTTACGATTCCAAGTACGGTCGGCGGCAAGCCAGTCACCAGTATTGGCAATGGGGCCTTTTATGGTCTCACGGCCCTCACGAGCGTGACGATCCCATCGAGCGTCACCCGTATCGGCGACACCGCTTTCCAGGGTTGTATCGGCCTCACGAATGTCACGCTCCCGAGCAAACTGACCGAGCTGGGAGAGGGCGTCTTCGCGGGCTGCGAAAAGTTATCCGCTATCACGATTCCCAGTGGCCTTACGGCCCTGCGCACCAGTGTCTTTTTGGGCTGCACGGCCCTGACGACGGTGACTATCCCGAGTACGATCACGACGATTGAGGACGGGGTATTTTTCGGCTGCACGGGGCTGAAGAGTATTTACTTTCTGGGTAATGCGCCCACGGCGACGGCCCTGAGCTTTAAATTCGTCACGGCGCCGGGTATTCGCCTCAGCGAGACCACAGGTTGGACGAATACGTTTTACGGCTTAAACATCTATATCGGGTTGAATGGGCTGACCATTAAATCGGGGCCTGCGGGTGCCACGATCAACCAAGGGCAAAACGCCACGTTTAGCGTCGTGGCCGAAGGTACGGGCCCCTTCACCTATCAGTGGAGAAAAGACGGCGCGGTGCTCACTGGCGCCACGGCGGCTACCCTGCGGTTGGTCAACGTGACCGAAGCCCAAGCGGGCAATTACAGCGTCACCGTCTCCAATACCCAAGTCACGACCACCTCGAGCCCCGCAGCCCTCGCGGTGAACACTCCGCTCACCCTCGCCAGCAATCCCACTTCACGCACGGCCGCGATCGGCGACACGCTCGCTCCGGCCTTCAGTGTGACGGCGACCGCCGCTGCGGGCGTGACGCTCACTTACCAATGGCGCAAAGACGGCGTGAATATCTTGGGTGCCAACAGCGCCACGCTCGGGCTCACGGCGATCAAGGCGACGGATTTCGGCGCGTACTCGGTGACGATCACCTCCCCCACGGGTACGCTCACGAGTACCTCCGCAGTTTTGACCCGCGCCTCGGATCCGGTGGTGGCTCCCGTCATCACGCGTGATCCTTCGAGCGTGACGATCAACCCGGGCAGTTCACTCATCTTGTCGGTGGCGGCGACCGGATCGCCGGCCCCTACCTACCAGTGGCAATTTAACGGGGCCAACATCCCTGGAGCCAATGCTGCGACGCTCGTGCTGACCGATGTGATCGCCGACCAAGCGGGCACCTACAACGTGGTCGCGACCAATTCCGGTGGGACCGCGACCAGTAAATCGGCGACGGTCGCTACGAGTAGCGGCTTCGGCCGCCAGCTTAGTCTTTCGACCCGAGGTTACGTGGGGACCGGGGGCAATATCTTGATCCCGGGCTTTTTCATCGCCGGTAATGGAGCCAAGCGCTTGTTGATCCGCGCCGCAGGCCCCGCGCTGAGTGAACTCGGTGTAGCCGGCGTGCTGGAGGATCCTCAACTGGCCGTGTTTAAGGACTCCACGCAGTTAGACGAGAACGATAATTGGACCGCCGATCAGCGTAAAGCAGTCGCGGTGGAATTTTACCGCAGCAAGGTCGGGGCTTTTCTTTTCGTTGATCGCAGCAAAGACGCGGCGCTCGTCGTCAGCCTCGAACCCGGCACCTACACCATTCAAGTCTCCGGCGTGGGCAACACCACAGGGACTGCGATCGTCGAAGTGTATGACCTCGATGAGGCGGATGCGAACAAGAGTCGGTTGGCCAACCTCGCCACGCGTGCGGTGGTGCAAGCAAGTGCCGGCCCGTTGATCTCCGGTTTCGTGGTCCAAGGCGCGGTAGCCAAGGCAGTCCTCATCCGGGCGACCGGTCCTGCCCTCGCGGGCTTTGGCGTCACAGGAACCCTCGCGCAACCGAAGCTGACGCTCTTCGATGATCAAGGTAAGCCAATCCTCGAGAACACGGGATGGGAATCCTCGGGAGTATCTGACCAGATTATCGCCGCCTCGCAGAGTGTGGGTGCGTTTGGTCTGACCCGTGGCACAGTCGATAGTGTGATCCTCGCGGTGCTACCTCCAGGCGCCTACACCGCGCAAGTAATCGGAGCTGATGGCGGTTCCGGTGTGACGCTGGTGGAAGTGTACGAGCTACCGTGAGGAGCAGATTGAGGGTAACGACTTAGAATGCCCGAACCGGAAAGCGGGGTGACCTCACCCGCTCCGAATCGGGGAATATCTGTAACTGGCCGGCCGGGTGCCCTCCGCGTGAGGTTTTAATGATAACCGATGGTCAACGGTCCCGTTTACGTTTAGAGAGGGGGGGCGTCAGGTCTTGTGGAATCAGCACGGCCGCGACGTGGTCAACGGAATGTTGGGCACCTAGCTCCCGCCGGAGTAGTGGCAAAAAATGTTGAAGGAGAAAGGGGGCATTTGTGCGCAGCGAACGACGGCCGGTGACGTCGCTGCCAACTCCGTGGCCGCCGCCACTTAGGCGGCGGTGCAAGGCTCGGTTCACGGCCGCGCAGCGACTAACTCGGCAGGAGCGAAGTAGCCGCGCAGGAAATCACCAATGCGGCGGCACGATCGCAGCGAGCAAAAGGCCGCCGGTTCGACGCAGGCGATCACCGATGCAGCGCTCTTGGTAGCAATGACCGGTGCGGTAAATTCGGGCTCCAAGGTCGCAGCTCCGGTGATCGACACGGGGACCAACCCGCCGACGACGATTACGTTGCCGCCGCTCCCGATCATTCCGGTCGATCCCTCCGCTGTCAGCCCGTCGATTTGGCCGGGTAGAACATGGACGTTAAAAGAATCGGCAAACCCGCGGCTCGTTTGTCGCCCGTGAGTGTCGGGAATCTGGGGAAGGAACGCCGGGTCGTGGGGCTTGGATTCGCCCCAATACTTACTCCAGAAACGATGACTGCTTCGGGGCTTTGGCGGCGCGGTGGGCGGCTGCCTCTTCGGGCGACGGATTGAGGTGGCGTGGAGGGCGCGAGGCTTTGGCGGCTACGGCGGCTTCACGGTCGGTCACGATCCGGTCGCAAATTTGATGGATGTGCAGGCGCAACCATTGGGTCGTGCTGCTGCCGGCGGTGTAATCGGCGGGGCCGTAATGGTCGATGCGGTCGACCTGGCGCAGCCGATCGTTCTGCGCGAATTCCTCGGGCTTGGCGGGATTGTATACGCCGAAGGATTTGCCGCCGTTGCCTTTCACGACGGAGAAGCTCGGGACATCGCTCGGACCGTCGGCGATGTAGATCATGTTCTGAAACGGGATGCGCCGGTCGGCCTGGGCCATTTTCGAGTTTACGTCGATGGCGGGGTTTTTGTTGGTGCCCTTGTTTATTTCGAAAATCGCGCGGGTCTTGGTGGTATTGTCGATGACCATACCGATCTGGGCGATGCCTGCGGCGGCCTCGATGGAAAGTTCGTTTTGGCGCAGGAAGCCCGGCTGCAGCGGATTCTCAATGAATTCGCAGGCCCAGATGCCGTCCACGTGCGGCGCGATCGCGCTCCCTCGGACCATCTCGGCAATTCCGGTGCTGACGATGTAGTGCTCGAGCGAGATTTCGTGTTTCTGATATTCGGGGCGCTCGGCAACAAAGGTTTTGGCGAGGTCGAAGAACGACGGGAGGCCGGGATAGAAGGCGATGTCTTTTCCGCAGGCGCGCAGCGTCTGATTGCTCAGACCGGACAACGGACCGGCGAGCACGTAGGTGAGCAAGTGATTGAGATAGCTGATCTCGGGAGCGAGGTGGTAACCTCGTTTTTGATAGTGGCCGACGAGGGCATTGGTCTCGGCCCAGAACGTCGCCTCGTCGATGCCGTAGCGTCGGAAGAGGGGCGACTGCATGTAATCGGGGATTAAGGTCTTGTCGAAATCCCAGATGCACGCGATAATGTTTTGAGTGAAGAGCGTCGTGGCCATTGCAGATCAGCACCGCTAGGCATACCCTGCCTGGCGCGGCACCGTGACGTAGACAAGCCGCGCCCCGCAGCTCGCGCAATTCGCAAATCGCCGACGCTCCACGCACATTTTTGGTCCAATGGATTCCCTGCCCGATATCGCTCCGTTTAAACGCCGCCTCGACGAGCTTGATGCGCAGATGGCCGAGCCTGCCTTTTATGCAAACTCCCGGCGCGCCGCCGAGGTGATGCGGGAGCAGCAGAAGTTGCAAAGATTGGTCTCGGACCACGCGCAACATGAGCGGATCGAGCAGGAGAAAATCGAAGCCTCGGAATTGAGCCGCGACCCAAAGGCAGATGCGGATTTCCGGGAACTCGCGATGGCAGAGTTGCCTGATTTGCAGCGGCGGGCAACGGCGTTGCGCGAGACCGTGTTGCTGGCCATGATTCCGCCGGACCCGACGGATTCCCGAAATACGGTCATGGAGATCCGTGCCGGGACCGGGGGGGAAGAAGCCGCGCTCTTCGCTGCGGAGTTGGCACGGGTTTATCAGCGCTACGCGGACACCCAAGGCTGGAAGATTCAACCGATGAGCACGAGTTACTCCGAGCGCGGGGGATTTCGTGAGACTATTTTTCTCATCTCAGGGACGGATGTTTACAAACAGTTGAAGTTTGAGAGCGGGGTGCAGCGCGTGAAGCGCGTGCCGGTCACTGAGGCGAGCGGGCGAATCCATACGTCGACGGTCACAGTGGCGGTTTTGCCGGAAGCGGAAGAAGTCGATGTCGTCGTGGATCCGCAGGAGCTCGAAATCACGGTTGCGCGCGCCAGCGGTCCCGGCGGGCAGGGGGTGAATACGACGGACTCAGCGGTGCAAATTCTGCACAAGCCGACGGGCCTGATTGTCACCTGCGCGGACGAACGCTCGCAGATCAAGAACAAGGCGAAGGCGATGACCGTGCTGCGCTCGCGACTCTTGCAGAAGCGTCAGGATGAGGAGCACGCCAAGTATGCGGCCGTGCGGAAAAATCAGATCGGTTCCGGGGACCGGAGTGAGCGTATCCGCACGTATCACTTTTTGCAGAATCGGGTGACGGAGCACCGCATCGGGCTGACCCTTTATAGCCTGCCCCAGATCATGGCGGGCGACATCGGGGAGATCATCGCTGCGCTGCAAAAAGCGGATTATGAGGCCAAGTTGGCCGCGCTCACGGGTCATACTTTTGTGCCGAACCGTGGATTGGCCGACGACGAAGACTAAGATGCCCTCTGTCCTCGAAATCATCCAAAAGAGCGCAGAATTTCTCGGATCTAAGGGGGTGGAGTCTCCGCGACTGAATGCCGAGCACCTGATCGGGCACGCATTGAAATTAAAGCGGATGCAGCTTTATCTCCAGTTTGAGCGCGGGTTGACGGAGCCCGAGCTCGAATTGATCCGGCCGCTAATCAAGCGCCGGTCGCAACGTGAGCCGCTGCACTACATCGTCGGCACGACGGAGTTTGCCGGGCTCAAATTGAAGGCAGACCGGCGCGCGTTGATTCCGCGGCCGGAAACCGAGTACCTGGTGGAGATTTTGACCGGACTTTTTCGGCCGCCGCCGGCACGGGTGCTGGACCTTGGCACGGGAAGCGGAGCGATCGCACTGGCATTGGCCCATGCCTGGCCTGAGGCGCGGGTGACGGCGGTGGATTCAAGCCCGGAGGCACTTGAACTTGCCGATGAAAATCGGTTGCTGACCAATCTAGCGGACAGGGTGAGTTGCGTGCGATCTGTGTGGTTCGAGCGTCTCGAGTCCGGCAGCAAGTTTGAGTTGATCGTCTCAAATCCACCTTATCTCTCGGGCCAAGAAACAGCCGAGGCGGAGCCGGAAGTCAGAAATCATGAACCGAAAGCGGCATTGGTGGCGGCGGACGCGGGACTGGCCGATTTGCGAACGATCGTCCGAGCCGCGCCGCCGTTTTTGGCCGAGGGCGGCACGATCGCGTTGGAAACAGGAATCACGCATCACGCCGAGCTGACGGAGCTGGCGCTGACCGGCGGATTTTCCCGGGTCGAATCGCGTCGGGATCTGACTGGCAGAGACCGGTTTTTGCTCGCTTGGATGGCGGGCGCCTGACGGTTCAGCTTTTACTTTTGGCCGTCAGCGGCAGCTTGGCGGCGTCGGTAAAATCGCGGGACGTGCCGAGCTCCATGGCGTCGACAATCACGCGAAATGCTTCGCGGAGGTGAATGTCTAGTTTGGGGTAGCTTTGGTTTTCTTCGGCGGCCGTTTCTGCGCCGTCGTCCTCATCGTCATCCTTCTTGGGTGCCTTGATGCGCGGGGCGGGCGGTGGCCCGAGACGGTATTCTTTAAACCCGAAATCATTCCCCGCCAATCGATCGCGTTCCGCCTTCATCGTTTTGCGGAATTCGGCATCGGCGGCCTTCTGCTTCTGGCGATTATCCAGATTCAGCGAGACAAGTTTCTGGGCCTCCAATCGGAGTTTGAACCAATCGATGTTGCGGCGCAGGTAGTCGAATTCCTCGAGCGTGTTCTGGCGTTCCAGACTGGCCCGACGCAGCGGCGAGAGCACCTTGGGCTCCAAGGGAGAGCCATCGAAAAAGCTAGTGGGAATCTGGTCCCAAATCAGGGCATGGGGTAATGAAGCTTCGCCGATGGGCAGGTAGTCGTCGATCGAGGGCAGCACGATATCCGGGACCACTCCTTTGAGCTGGGTCGAGGCACCGCCGGGCAAATAGAACTTTTGAATCGTGATTTTGGCGGCACCCGTTTTCGCCGGAGAGTTGGCGAGGAGGCGGGAGATATTCTTCATTTCCATCACGGTTTGCACGGTGCCTTTGCCGTGGGTTGAGGTATCGCCGATCACGATGGCCCGGCCGTAATTTTGCAGCGCGCCGGCAACGATTTCGGAGGCCGAGGCACTGAAGCGGTCGACGAGCACCGCGAGTGGGCCGGTGTAGGCGATCGCGGATGACTTGTCCCCATCGATTTGAATGCTGCCCGTGTAGTCTTTCACTTGGACGACTGGGCCGCTTTTAATGAAGAGGCCGGCGAGATCAATGGCTTCGTTTAGATAGCCGCCCCCGTTCCGCCGCAGGTCCAGAACCAAGCCGTCGATTCCGGCCTCCTTGAGTTTCCCGATCAGGCGGGCGATGTCCTGCGTGGCGCCGGTCTTGCCGCCGTCGCTGTCGGTATCTCCATCGGCGGCAGGGCCGTAAAAGGTGGGCAGAGTGATGACACCGAGCGGACGGGGGACGTCGTCAGCGGCGGGGACTTGGAAGATCGCAGCATGGGCGCGCTGGGAATTCAGTTTCACCACGTCGCGCGTGATGATGATGGTGCGGCGCGCCGAAGGATCGGTGGCGTCGGCTGGCTGGATGAAGAGGTGAACTTGGGAGCCTTTCTCGCCGCGGATCATCTCCACGACCTTGCGAAGTTTCATGCCGATGACCTCGACCGGCTCGGCCCCGGTTTGCCCGACAGAGATAATGCGGTCGTTGGGCTTGAGCTGACGTCCGAGGTCCGCCGGACCACCGGGGACGAGTTCCTTGACGATGCAGTTGTCATCTTCCATCGCGAGCATCGCACCGATACCGACGAGTTGAAGTTTCATCTGGATACCGAATTCCTCGAAGGTTTCAGGGGAGAAATAGGTCGAATGCGGGTCATAGAGCCGGGCGATGCAACCCAGGTAGATCTCGGCGAGGTCACGACCCTCGGTCTCACTGAGACTCTTGAGCATTTGCTCGTAGCGTTTGCGCACCGTCTTCTTGGCTTCCTCGATCGGCTTCTTGTTCAGAAGTTCGGCAACAAGTTCGAACTTGAGCCGAGTGTGCCAAAGTTCATCGGCGTTGACGGGATTTGAGGGCCAATCGGCCTTGGTGCGATCGGTGCGATAAGTCGCGTCGGTCGTAAGATCGAAGTCTTTTTTGAGTTCGTCGAAGACCCAGTTGATCCGGGTCGTGGCGTGGGTCTCGTAGGTGGCGTAGATTTGATAGGCGGCGTCGATGTTGCCCAAAAACGAGGCGTTCTCGTAAACCGTATTACCGTACTTCTTCTCGAATTCCGATTTGTCGCTGGCGAGGAAGAAAAGGCGTTGGCCGTCCAAATCACCCATGTAGGCGGAAATGACCTCGGTGTAGTCGGAGCTCTTGACGGCGTCGCGGTTGAAATGCGCCTGCTCCAGCAACTGGATCAGAGTCCGGGCCTCGGTGGAAAGTGAGGTGGACGTAGAGAACTTGCGATCGGCGGCCGATAGAACCGCTGACGTGCCGAGGAGGATAATTGCGGTGACGAAACGTAGGTTTTTGCGGAAGAAAGCGGTGGTCATTGAAGAAAGTTAAGATCGGTTCAACGGGGGAAAGTTGCGGAGAAAGTCGGGGGATTGGTTTAGTTGCGGGGCGATAAATTTTTTGCCTCATCGAGCAGTCGCTTTTCGGTGGCGGTGAGCGAGGCCAGACCCGACGTGTTGATCTTGTCGAGGATTCTATCGACCTCGACCCGCAGATCTTGATTGGTGGCGGGGGCAAAATTGACGGGTAAGCTCGGGCCAGGTGGGGTCAAAGCGGCGGCGACGGCGGCTCGACCAGCCGAAAGCAGAGAGCGTTCCGAGTAAAAGTAGGCGTAGAAAATCAGGCCGGTGAGCATCCCGCCCAAGTGAGCCGAGGGCGCGTAGGCAAAAGGCGAAACGGCCGAAGTGAATTCGTAAAAGGCACAGCCGGACAGATCGAAGACAACCAACACCCAAGCCAACGCCCGGGGCTTCAGGGTGACCGGCACGAAAAAGAAGAGCATAAACCGAATTTCGAGCTTCGGATTTAAGCATGCGAACAGAACGAAGAGACCGTAGACCCCGGCGACGCCGCCGATTAGAGATCCTCCTACGTTCCAATTAACGGCCGCCCACGTGGCCGCGCCCATGGCAGAGGCACCAAAATACAACCAAATGAACCGCCGCGCTCCCATCACGGGCAACATCTCGCGGCCGAGGAGAATCAAGCCGCCGAGCACCGCAATTATGTGTAGAAAATTGTCGGTGCGATGCAGGATCGGGTGCGTGGCGATGGTCCAAAGACGCAGTTCCTGCAGTGCCGCGATGGAAACTCCGAAATGGTGTGGGAGATAAACGCCCATTCTGAACCAGGATGCGGTTACGACCAACTGAATCAGGAAAGCTGCAACGATGAGTGAGATCAGCCACATGAGGGATGCTGACGCCCGTTCAGCCGGTGTTTCCCTTAAATATGAACGGTCTGACCTCATTTTAGAGCGAACGGTTAAGTTGCTCGGTCGAAAACACAAGTCGTCAGCCAGTTGTTACAGAAATGCGAGCTGATGATGGGGAACGGGGAAGATGCACGGTGATTGCCGCGCCCGCTTGACACTGTAAGCCGTCGCACTTTGTTCCCTCAGCATATGGCAAACAAAGCAGATAAATGGGCCCAGAACGCTTCGGGTAAGTTTTTTGTGG
>CAMBRG010000130.1 GCA_945869845.1 Opitutus sp. GAS368
GCAGATGATTTCACCTCGAAATTCTGGGTGCGCGGTGCGCCCAACGCCCAAGTCCTCGCCCGCTTCGACGGCGTCGATCTCATCGAACCGTTTCACCTGAAGGATATCGACGGCGCCCTCTCCATCGTCGACCTGCCATCGGTGGCTCGCCTCGATCTTGCCACCGGCGGCTTCACCGCCGAATTCGGCGACCGCCTCGCCGGCGTGCTCACGCTGGAATCCACCGGCGGGCCCTCACTCCGCCCCCGCACTTCCCTTGGCCTGAGTCTCACCGGCATCCGCGCATCCAACCAAGGTAACTTTGCGCAGGGTCGCGGACGTTGGCTGGCCGCCGCTCGTCGCGGCTACCCGGATCTCGCCCTCAAAGTTCAGGGCCGTGACGACGAACTCGATCCGCGCTACTACGACTTCAACGCCAAGGTCGAATTCGACGTCACCCCTGACCACACCCTTTCTTTTCATCTGCTGCATGCCGGCGACACCTTGAAATTCAAAAAGTCAGGTGATCCCGATCTGCACAGCGACTACGGTAGCGACTATGCGTGGGCGCGTTGGCAAGGTCGGTTCGGGGAAAAACTTTCAGGTGAGGCCGTGCTCGCGTTCACGCACCTCGATTGGCGCCGCCGCGCCCTTGGCCAGTTTGATCAACGCTTTCTCCTCGATCTCCTCGACGACCGAGATCTTTCCGTGGTGGGTCTGCGGCAAGATTGGTCGCTGCGGCTCAGCGAAAAGGCGCTCCTGCGCGCCGGGCTCGACGCGCAGTCGGCCAAGGCGAACTACCGCTACGATCTCGAGCGCGAGGAATCCATCGTGGCCAACGGCGTCCAAGCCACCGTGCGCCGCAACCTCCACGCCAAGCTCGCGCCGTCCTCCGCTGATCTCGGCGCTTATGCATCGCTCCGGTTTCAGCCCTTTTCCCGACTCGTCCTCGAGCCCGGCCTGCGCTTCGACGACCGCGGCCGCGCCGGGGACAGCGAACTTAGCCCGCGATTCAACGCCGCGCTCTCCCTCGGCCCCACCACCCTGCGCACCGCGTGGGGCGTCTACCGCCAATCGCAGGGTCTGCACGAACTCGCCATCGCCGACGGCGACACCACCTTCCGCCGCGCCGATCAGGCCGAGCATCGCATCCTCGGCCTCGAACAAGCCCTGCCCGCCGGCCTCGCCCTCCGGGTGGAGGCTTATCACAGGCTCTCAACCCGCCTTCGCCCCCGCTGGGAAAACCTCGAAAACGGCTACAATATTTTCCCCGAAGTGCAGACCGATCGGGTCCGCCTAAACCCGAGCCGCGGCGATGCCCGGGGCGTCGAAATCTTGCTCCGGCAGCGAATCGGCCCGCGCTTCAATTGGAGCGGTAGCTACGCCTTGGCCCGCGCCGAAGAAACCGTTGGCGGCCGTGACCTGCCACGCGCCCGCGACCAGCGCCACACTCTCTACCTCGATGCGAGTTTTGCGCCGTCGCCAGTCTGGCGTTTCAGCGCCGCGTGGAATTATCACACCGGTTGGCCGACCACTCCATTCACCTACCGTTTGGTCACGCTCAATAACGGCCGCCGCGTCATCGTGCGCTCCACCGGCGAGCCTTACAGTATCGAGCTGCCTGCCTATCATCGCTTGGATCTGCGCGCGACGCGCCTCTGGCAACTTCGCCGGAGCCAGCTCACCGCTTACATCGACCTTTTTAATGCCTACGACCGGGTGAACTCTTACGGCATCATTCGCGATCTCACCGTGCAGGGCACAGCCGTCGTCGTCAGCCCACGCCCGCGCGAGATGTTGCCCATTCTCCCCAGCGCCGGCGTCACCTGGGATTTCTGACCGCGCCCCGCTCGCCTACATCAAACTCACCGGGTCCACGTCGATCACTTGCGTCAGATCATCCGGCCACGCGAATTCGCTCCGCAGCTTCGACAGCTCACCAATCACCGGCGTCACGCCCGCGACGAAATACCAGATCTGCCAACGATACTCGTCCTTGATTTTCTCAATCGGACACGGTGACGGCCCCCGCAATTCCACCCGGGCCCCAAAGGTTTTCTCCACCAACTTCGCCCACTGCTCCGCGAAAAACTTTAGCTTCTCCGGATTCGGCCCCCGAAACAGATGGTGAATCAGGTGCCGGTAGGGCGGATAATTAAAGTCCTTCCGCAGCTTCAGCTCGGCCGCCGCAAACCCCGTGAAATCCGCGTGCCTCGAAAACTGGATCGCCTCCGCCTGCGGCGTAAAGGTCTGCACCACCACCTCGCCCGCGCGGTCCCCGCGCCCCGCCCGCCCCGCCACCTGCACCAGCAACTGAAACGTCCGCTCGTTTGCCCGAAAATCCGGGATGTGCATCGAGATGTCCGCATCGATCAACCCAACCAGCGTCACATTGGGAAAATCGAGGCCTTTGCCGATCATCTGCGTCCCGATCAGCACGTCGATTTTCCCCAGCCGGAAATCGCCGAGGATCTCCCGAAAGCGGTTCTTCTTCACCATCGTGTCAGTGTCCATCCGCTCGAGCCGCGCCCGCGGCAACACTCGCCGCACCGCTTCCTCCACGCGCTGGGTACCCAAACCCCGCCAACGGATCTCCGGTGCTCCGCAGGCCGGACACCGCGTCGGCGCCGCCCGTTGCGCATTGCACAGATGGCACCGCAGCGTCTCGTCGCTCCGGTGATATGTCATCGTGATCGAGCAATGCGGACACTCCTCGGTGTGCCCGCATTTCGTGCAGAGCATCGACGATGAATACCCGCGCCGGTTGATGAACAGAATCGTCTGCTCCCGTCGCTCCAGCCGCGCATGCATCGCATCGACGAGCTTGCGGGACAGCGTGGTGAGACCGCGCTGTTTCATCACCTCGATCTTCATATCGACGACGTCGATGTGCGGCAACTTGCGGTCGTCCACGCGCTGCTTGAGTTCCAGCAACTGGTAACGCCCTACCTGCGCGTTGTGAAAACTCTCCAGCGACGGCGTCGCCGAGCCCAGCAGACACACCGCCCCGCACAGTTTCGCGCGCATCACGGCCACATCGCGCCCGTGGTAGCGCGGCGTCTCGTCCTGCTTGTAAGCCGGCTCATGCTCCTCATCGACGACGATCAACCGCAGATTTTGCACCGGCGCGAACACCGCCGAGCGCGCGCCCACCACCACGCGCGCCTCACCCGTCGCCAGCGCCAGCCAGCCGTCAAGCCGCTCCCCTTCGCTCAGATGACTGTGCCACACCACGCATTTGTTGCCCGGCGCGATGGCCTCCAACCGCGAGCGCAACCGCGCCACGGTCTGCGGCGTCAGCGCCACCTCCGGCACCAGAAATGCCACCCCGCACCCCGCTTTCAGCACCGTGTCGATCGCGTGCAGGTAAACTTCCGTCTTCCCTGAGCCCGTGACCCCGTGCAGCAGGGAAACGCCAAACTTACCGGTCGCCAATCGGGCCGTGACCGCCGCCACCGCCGTCAACTGCTCGGCGTTTAACGTGGGCGGCTGGGCCGCCACGAGTTCCCCGCGCGAGTGATCATCAACGTAGGCCACGCGCTCGATTCGCTGCGTCGCCTCCAGCAAAACCCCTCGCTTCACCAGCGCGTTCGAAACCGCCGCCGTGAGTTCCAGCCGGCTCAACACGAGTGATTTTTTCTGCGGCCGGAATTGCTGCTCGATGAACTTATAGAGCCGCGCCTGCTGCGGCGCGCGTTTCTCCAGCGCGGTAAACTCCTCGCCGCTCAGCCGCTGCCCGATCGCGAGCTGCTTCTCCTGTTTGAGTCCCGCGCCGTTGCGCACGGCCACCGGAATCATCGTCTCGATAATCCCGTCGAGCGGCGCCGCGTAGTAGCCCGTCATCCACCGCGCCAGCCCCAGTAAATCCGGCGGCAAAGCCGGGAACGGATGCAGCACCTGCGCCAGCGCCTTCAGCTTATCCAAGGGAAAATCCTTCGGCGCCCCGATCTCCCCCACGATCCCGAGCCGCAACGTCCGTCCGACGGGCACGCGCACCAGCGCCCCCAGTTGCACGTCCGCGATCATCGGCTCCGGCACTTGGTAGTGCAGGACCTTGTCGAACCCGGCGAGCGGATGAACACCGACGAACATCCCCGCCATGACGCCGCCGCTTCCCGTGGGAGCAAATTTATTTACGACCGCCGTCCAGCTAACCTTTCGGCCCGCGGCCGCCCAGCCCAACCGACACCGCGCACCCACGAACACATTGACACGCTCCCACCGCCGCGCCGTGATTTTCCCGTGAGCATCCCCGCCGCGCGCGAAAAATTCCGTAGTTTTCTCACCCAAAAGGGCCTGCGCGTGACCAGCCAACGCCTTGCGATCTTTGAGGCCGCGTTTGCCCAACCCGAGCATTTCACCGCTGAGCAGCTCGTGGATTTTGCCCGCGCCATCGACGACTCCGTTTCCCGCGCTACTATTTATCGCACCCTCCCGATCATGACCGAAAGCGCCTTGCTGCGCGAGGTGGACATCGGCTCCGGGGAAAAATTCTACCGCCCCAACGCCGGCACGCCCAACGCGCAGGTCGCCCAAGTCGTCTGCGTCGACTGCGACAAGATTTTCGAGATCAGCGCGCCGTTCATGGAATGGTATGGCAGCACCGTTTCGACCAAGCTCGGCCTGACTCCCATTTCCCAACGCCTCCAAGTGAGCGCCCACTGCGACGCCTTCCGCCGCGCCGGTTCTTGCCCGCGCCGCACCTGAGCGCGCCCGCCGCCTCTTCTCTCGATGGCCAAAGATCAGTCTCGCGACGCCGCCTTTGAAATCGCCTTTTTTGAATCCGTCCTCCGGCGCGACCCCGCTTGCACCGACGTCGTCGAACTCCTCGGCGGCCTCTACACCCGGGTCGGCCGCATCGCCGACGGCCTCAAGATGGACCGGCGCTTGGTCAAGCTCCAACCCGCCAACGCGACGGCGCACTATAATCTCGCCTGCAGCCTCGCGCTCACCCGCCGGCGAATCGCCGCCCTGCGCTCCCTGCGGGCCGCCGTAACTCTCGGCTACCGGGATTTCGATTGGATGGCGCAGGACCCCGATCTCGAAGGCCTGAAGCCGTTACCCGCCTTCGTCACCTTGCTCAACCAACTCAAGCCCCAGAGCTGAAGCCCTTCGGTGCAGGGCGTTGAGCCATCACGCATCAAAACACGCTTTAACCCACCTGCTGACACCAAGGGCATCGACCGTTTTTTCGAGGAAGCTGAGAAGAATCTGATTCCCTACGGCGGCACCGCAGAGGATCTCGCAGAACATTGCCGCTCGGATAAAACAGCCACGCGCATCAACCGCTCCACGAAGTTCGTCACAACCGGACTGCTCGCATCGGCCAAACCTTCATGAACGTGTAAAACCGCAGGCGGGTTGGAAAAATTGCGGATGCTCACCCCATGGTCGAAGGCGCCTGGCGTCACATCGTTGATCACAATTTCCTAACACACCGCCGGAGATGAGTTGGCCGGAACCTCGTGAGCCAAGTTGATGGGCCAAGAAAGAGCCTGAAATCCGATCATCCATTGAGGTAATTTTTACGAGCTGGGCTCGAACCGCTTTGTTAAATAACCGTCCGCAAATTTTTTACTGGATGCGATCAGCGGATCTGTCCGCTAAGAAAGGGTAACAGAATCGTCAGGATTCGGCGCCCAAGTTTGGAAACTCTCCGGCTTATTCAACCCATCGCGTTGGTCTGATACTTGACGGAAGGGGTTGAACATTTACCCCTTCGGTGGATTGCTTCTTCTATGCGCTTAACTCCTCTTCCTTTGGTCGCCGTCGCTTTAAACCTCAGCTTCAGCGCCTGCCGCGATCCACAGATCGAATCTTACCGGGTGCCGAAAGAAAAAGAGTCAGCCCCTCCCACGGCCTCCGCCACGCCCCGAACCGCCCCGCCTCAAGCTCCGGCTGCTCCCGCGCCCTCCCCAACCGCGCCCACGCCGAGCGCCGATGCGAATATGGCCAACACCGCCGTCCGCACCGCTGATGGCCCTGGCCTCTCTTGGACCGCCCCCGCCCATTGGAACGCCAAGCCCGCCTCGGCCATGCGCAAAGGCACTTACGTCATCACGGGCGACGCCGGCGCCGCCGCCGAGCTGTCGATCACGGCCTTTCCCGGCTCGGTCGGGGGTATTCTCGCCAACATCAATCGTTGGCGCGGTCAGGTTCAACTCCCCCCTATCACTGGCAGCGACTTGCCCAGTGCCACCCGCACGATCGATGCGAACGGCTTCCCAGTGACCACCGTCGACTTCGCCGGCACCGCCGCCGGCGCGCCCACCCGAGTCCTCGGGGCGATTGTTCCCGTCGGCGGCTCGACTTGGTTTTTTAAGCTTACCGGCCCGGTCGGCCTGCTCGATCGCGAGCAAGCGACTTTCACGGCGTTTTTACTGACGATCCGCTCCACCGGAGCTCAGCCATGACCGAAGTCGTCCGACAGTTCCGAGACTTCTTCGTCTCGCTAAAGCTCACGATCGTCCTGCTCGCCCTGTCCATCGTTCTCGTATTTGTCGCGACCCTTGATCAGGTGAACCTCGGCATCTGGGCCGTGCAGCAGAAGTATTTTCACTCGCTGTTCGTCTTGTGGAACTTCGGGGATGTCCCTGTTCCGGTTTTCCCTGGAGGTTACCTCATCGGCGGTTTCCTGCTCACCAATTTAATCAGCGCTCAAGTATACCGTTTCAAACTGTCCGCCAAAAAGTCCGGCATCTGGCTGACCCACGTCGGCTTCATCACGCTGCTCGTCGGAGAGCTCATCACCGGTCTGTGGCAGGAGGAATTCGCCCTCCGCCTCGACGAAGGCCAGACCCGCAACTACGCCGAGAGCTACCGTTTCAATGAACTCGCAATCTCCGACACAACTGACCCGAACTTCGATGACGTGGTGGTAATCCCAGAAAAATTTGTGGCCAAAGGCGACCCGATCCAGCACCCGAAACTTCCTTTCCGCGTGGTCCCTAAAGTTTACTATCCCAACGCCGCTCTCGCCCAACGCGACGCCGCTTCCCCCACCGCGCCGGTCACCCCCGCCACCACCGGCATCGGCCTCCAAGCCCTCGCCTCGCCGCTTAAGCTGACCTATAAGCAGGACGAGCGGAATGCCCCCGCCGCCTACGTCGAACTCATCGGCCCCGAGGGAACGGTTGGTACGTGGCTGACCTCGGCCGACCCGCGGTTCCCTCCCCAGCGCTTCGACTACGGAGGTCGCACTTGGAAAATCGCCTTCCGCTTTGAGCGCAACTACAAGCCCTACTCGCTCACCTTGCTCGATTTCTCCCATGACCGCTACCCTGGTACCGAAATCCCGAAAAACTTCTCTAGCCGAATCAAACTCAACACGCCCGACGGCGTCGACGACCGCGAGGTGCTCATCTACATGAACAACCCGCTGCGCTACGCCGGGCTCACCTTCTATCAGGCCGGCTTCGAAAACAACGACAAGACGACTATCCTCCAAGTCGTGCGCAACCCCAGTTGGACCATGCCTTACATCGCCTGCACCTTGATGACCCTCGGTTTGATCATCCAATTTGGCATTCATCTTTTTGCTTTTATCGGTCGCCGCCGCCGAGTTGGACCCCTCGCCGTATGAAAAAAATTATTCCGCTGCTCGTTCTTTTCTTAGGCACGCTCTACCTCGGCAGCAAACTTCTGCCCCAGCGCTCCACCTCCGAATTTAACCTCGCCGGCTTTGGCGACCTTCCCGTCCTCGTCAACGGCCGCATGAAGCCGATGGACTCCGTCGCGCGCAATTCCCTGCTTCTATTTCAAGGCCGCCAGAGCGTCTCCACCACCGGCGGCGTGAAGACAACTCACAACGCCTGGCTCCTCGATGTCTTCTTCAATTCCCCGGTTGCCGATACCTACCGCGTTTTCGAAATCGTCCACCCCGATGTCCTCGCGCTCTTTGAACTCAAAGCCGAAGCCGGCGACGGCAAAAAACGGTTCTCTTACTCAGATCTCATTAAGAAAATCCCCGAGCTCGAAAAGCAGGTCAAGCTCGCCCGGCCCATCGAGTCGGCTCTCCGCACGCCTTTTCAACGGGCGGTCGTCCAGCTTTACGGCGCTCTCGTCCAATACCAGCAACTCAAGCACACGCTGTCGCCGCCCACTAGCGACGACTACCTAGCCGAGGTTCTCCGCTTCCAGAAACTTATCCCGGAGGGCGTGGCCGCCGTCCGCGCCAAACAGGCCAACCAGCCCCACGACGAAAGGATCGCGGCGGCCATGATCGAGCTCGGACAGCGCTACCTCTTCATGTCCGAGGTCACCTCCTACCTCGCTATTCCGCCCGCCAACAGCGTCGCCGACGATACCGCGTGGCTCACCACGGGAGCGTCCCTCCTCGGTGCCTTTCAGCGCGGTTCGGTCGACTCCAGCGTCCTCGCCTACGCCGGCCTCGGCCACGCGTGGCGCCTCAACCAACCCGAGCAATTCAATAAGATCATCGAGCTCTACTCGGCTCAGATAAATCCGCGCTTCGGAGAGCGAATTAAAAAAACCGACGCTGAGGCTCGCTTCAACGCCGCCGAGCCGTTCTACGCCAGCATGACGCTCTACGTCTTCGCTTTCCTGCTCGCGATTTTCTCCTGGCTCAAGTGGCCCGACGTCCTCGGGCGCTCCGCGTTTTTCCTCACTGGTCTGGCCTGGATCGTAACCACCGCCGGCATCGCGGTGCGCATGTGGCTCGAAGGCCGCCCTCCCGTCACCAACCTCTACTCGTCCGCCCTTTTTGTTGGCTGGGGCTCCGTTGGACTTTGCCTCGTGCTGGAGGCGATTTACAAAAACGCCGTCGGCAGCGTTACGGCGGGCCTCATCGGATTCGCCACGTTACTGGTGGCGCACCATCTCTCGCTCGCCGGTGACACGCTCGAAATGATGCGGGCCGTGCTTGATTCCAACTTCTGGTTGGCGACCCACGTCGTGATTGTGACCATTGGCTACTCGGCCACCTTCCTTGCCGGCGCACTCGCGATGGTCTACATCGTGCGAGGATTCTTTACCCGTTCGCTCGATGCTTCGACCGCCGACTCCATCAACCGCATGGTCTACGGCATTCTCTGCTTCGCGACGCTCTTCAGCTTCGTCGGCACCGTCCTCGGCGGTATCTGGGCCGATCAAAGCTGGGGCCGCTTTTGGGGCTGGGACCCGAAAGAAAACGGCGCGCTCATCATCGTCCTTTGGAATGCCCTCATCCTCCACGCCCGCTGGGGCGGCTTGGTGAAAGCCCGCGGCCTGATGGCCCTCGCGGTTTTCGGCAACGTGGTCACGAGCTGGAGTTGGTTCGGAACCAATATGCTCGGCGTC
>CAMBRG010000131.1 GCA_945869845.1 Opitutus sp. GAS368
CTCATGAAACCAGACGTCGTCACCGTCGCCATCAAGGGCGTCATGCCCACCGCCAACGGCTGCGCCGTATTCCTCGGCAACGAAGAGAAAACTTTCGTCATCTACGTCGATCACTCCGTCGGCAACGCGATCCAGATGTCGCTCAAGGGCGAAAAGAAGGAGCGTCCGCTCACCCACGATCTCATCGCCAGCATCCTCCTCGGCCTCGGGGCCAAGCTTGAGCACGTCCTCATCAACGACGCTCGCGAGGGCACTTATTTCGCGCGCATTTTGCTCCACATGGAGAACGAGCTTGGCCGCAAACTCATCGAGATCGACGCCCGCCCCAGCGATTCCATCGTCCTCGCGCTCCAGCACAAGCGCCCCCTCTACGTTGCCCGCGCGATTTTTGCCGGGGTCGACGACATGTCCGAAGTCTTGGAACGCGTGCTCAAGCAGCAGGCCGAAGAAAACGACTCCGGCGACGACAAGTGACCGCGCCCGTCTCCCCCGCGGCGGGCCCCACCCCGCCCGCCACGCCCCTTCCACTCCGGATCGTTCCCGGCCAGCCGCTCACCGCGCTCGCCCCGATGCAGGACGTCACCGACCTCGCCTTCATGGGCGTCGTCGCCCACTACGGCGCTCCCGACTATTTCTTCACCGAGTTCCTCCGCGTGCACTCGATGTCGCGACCGGAGAAACACATTCTCCGCTCCATCGACGAGAACGCCACCGGTCGTCCCGTCTTCGCCCAGCTCATCGGTGAAGACATCACGCACCTCACCCGTACCGTCGCCGACCTGCTCTCGCACCCCGTCGCCGGCATCGATCTCAACCTCGGGTGCCCGGCGCCCAAAGTTTACAAGAAAAACGTCGGCGGCGGCCTGTTGCGCGATCCCGAAAAAATCGGCGAGATCCTCGCCGCTCTGCGTGCCGCCTGCCCCGGTCTCTTCACCGTGAAGATGCGCATCGGCTTCGAAGACACCCGCCACTTCGACCGCGTCATTGACCTCGTCAACGCACACCGCGTCGACCTCCTCAGCGTTCACGGCCGCACCGTGAAGGAGATGTATCGCAGCGAGGTTCACTACGAATTCATCGCCCACGCCGTGTCCCGTGCCCGCTGCCCCGTCCTCGCAAATGGCAACGTCACCTCCGCCGCCGCCGCCGCCCGCATCGTAGAAACTACCCGCGCTGCCGGCGTCATGATCGGCCGCCACGCCATCCGCAACCCCTGGATCTTCCGCCAGTGCCGCGAGATTTTCTCCGGCCACTCCGTCACTTCCCTCACCCTCGCCGACGTTCGGGACTACGTCGAACGCCTCTACCGCGCCACCCAGCGCCCCGATCTCGAGGAGCGTTATCACGTCAACAAGATGAAGAAATACCTCAACTTCGTCGGTCAGAGTGTCGACGCCGACGGCGCCTTTTTGCACGACATGCGCCGCACCGAGACCGAGACGGAGCTTTTTAACGTCTGCGACCGACACCTCCTCACCGATCCATCCCGCGAGTTCGCCCCCGAACCCTACCCCGGCGTCATCGCCCGTCCGAATTGCGAGACACCACACGCCAACGCCGACGGCTGCTCCCTCGAAACCATCACCGCCTGAGGCCGCGTCCAAAGTGTTGGCGGAGTGACCCCAAACCGCTCTCCGTCGCCCGACCCGGCTCGAAGTCTGCCCGCCGTCGCCCTGCGACGATGCCCACCCCGAAACAGCTTTCCGCATATTCCGCGCAGGATTTGCTTTTGACCGTCCAACCGCGCGCACGTTTGCTGGCAATTTACCCTCTCAATCTCCTCATTTTTCCCAACATGTCCGCCCATCCCACCATCATCTACACGATCACCGACGAGGCCCCGGCCCTCGCCACTTATTCCTTCCTGCCGATCGTGCAGGCCTTCACCCAACACGCCGGCATTAACGTCGAGACCCGCGACATCTCCGTCGCCGCCCGCATCCTCGCCGCCTTCTCGGATCTGCTCCCGTCCGCCCAGCGCGTGCCCGACGCCCTCGCCGAACTCGGCGCCCTCACGCTCAAGCCCGAGGCCAACATCATCAAGCTGCCCAACATCTCCGCCTCCGTCCCCCAGCTCAAAGCCGCCATCGCCGAGCTCCAGGCCAAAGGCTATGCGCTCCCCGATTTCCCCGAGGTCGCCACCACCGACGCCGAGAAGGACGCCAAAGCCCGCTACGCGAAAGTCATGGGTTCGGCGGTAAATCCCGTCCTCCGCGAGGGTAACTCCGATCGCCGCGCCCCCAAAGCCGTCAAGGCCTACGCCCGCGCCCACCCGCACTCCATGGGCGCCTGGTCCGCCACCTCCAAGACGTCCGTTGGCACCATGGGCCACGATGATTTCTTCTCCAACGAGAAGTCCGTCACCGTCCCCGCCGCCACCACCGTCTGCATCGAGTTCGTCCCCGCCGTCGCCGCCGATGGCACCCAGGCCCCGACCGTTGTCCTCAAGGAAAAGACCCCGCTCAAAGCCGGCGAAATCCTCGACGCCACCTTCATGAACCGGAAGGCCCTCGGCGCCTTCTTCGCCCAGCAACTCATCAAAGCCCAGGAGGACGGCACACTTTTCTCCCTCCACCTCAAGGCCACCATGATGAAGGTCTCCGACCCCATCATGTTCGGCCTCGCCGTCCGCGTATTCTTCAAAGACCTCTTCGCGAAACACGCCGCCACCCTCGCCACCCTCGGCGTCGATCTCAACAACGGCTTCGGCGACCTCCTCGGCAAAATCGAGAAACTCCCCGCCGACCAAAAGGCCGCCATCGAGGCCGATATCGCCGCCTGCTTCGCCTCCCGCCCCGCCGTCGCGATGGTCAACTCGGATAAGGGCATCACCAATCTTCACGTCCCCAGCGACGTCATCATCGATGCCTCGATGCCCGCGATGATCCGCACCTCCGGCCAGATGTGGAACGCCGCCGGCAAGGGCCAGGATACCCTCTGCGTTATCCCCGACAGCTGCTACGCCGGCGTCTACGCGGCCACGATCGACTTCTGCAAAAAGCACGGCGCCTTCGACCCCAAGACGATGGGCACCGTCCCCAACGTCGGCCTGATGGCGCAAGCCGCCGAGGAATACGGCTCCCACAACAAAACCTTCCAAGCCCCCGGCAAAGGCACCATCCGCGTAGTCGACTCCGAGGGCAAAGTCCTCCTTGAGCACCTCGTCGACACCGGCGACATCTGGCGCGCCTGCCAGACGAAGGACGCGCCCATCCAGGATTGGGTGAAACTTGCCGTCAACCGCGCCCGCCTCTCCGCCTCCCCCGCGATCTTCTGGCTCGACGAAAAGCGCGCCCACGACGCCCAGGTCCTCATCAAGGTGAAGACCTACCTCGCCCAGCACGACACCACCGGCCTTGACCTCAAGATCATGGCCCCCGCCGCCGCCTGCGAAGCCACCCTCGTCCGCCTCAAGGCCGGCCAGGACACCATCAGCGTCACCGGCAACGTCCTCCGCGACTACCTCACCGACCTCTTCCCGATCCTCGAGGTCGGCACCAGCGCGAAGATGCTCTCGATCGTCCCGCTGATGAACGGCGGCGGCCTCTTTGAAACCGGCGCCGGCGGCTCCGCGCCGAAACACGTGCAGCAGTTCACCGAGGAAAACTTCCTCCGCTGGGATTCGCTCGGAGAGTTCTTCGCCCTCGCCGCCAGCTTCGAGCACCTCGGCATCACGCAGAACCACGCCAAAGCCAAAGTCCTCGCCGAGACCCTCGACGAAGCCAACGGCAAGTTCCTCGAATACGACAAGTCCCCCGCCCGCAAAGTCGGCGCCGGCATCGACAACCGCGGCAGCCATTTCTACCTTTGCCTCTACTGGGCCCAGGCCCTCGCGAAACAAACGACCGACGCTCAACTCTCCGCTCTGTTCACGCCCGTCGCCGAGAAACTCACTGCCGCCGAAAAACAAATCGTCGCCGAAATGATCGCCGTCCAAGGCAAGCCCGCCGACATCGGCGGCTACTACCAGCCCGACAACGCGAAGGCCTCCGCGGCCCTGCGCCCGAGCAAGACGCTGAACGAAATTCTCGCGACGGTTTGAACGACCGCTTCAACGTAGGGCGTCAGTCTTGCTGACGCCGCTCCGTGGATTGCGGTAGGCCCGGTCATTGACCGGCTCAACCGGCCCGCGGCCGGTTCTACAACGGAAGAACCAAACACGCCGCCGCCAAGACATACATCCGTGAGCGGCACTTCAGGTTTGGCATTAGCGTCAATTAGCGTGGATTAGCGGTTAAAGAATTCGGGCGCCATGAAACCTAAAGTCCTCAAAACTGATCGCGACTACAAATCGGCCCTCACCTACGTCGAGCGTTTGATGGACCAGTCGTCGCCCGACGAGGCCGAATTAGATCTCTGGTCGCTGCTCGTGGAGACCTACGAGGAGTCCCGTTTCCCCATCGCCACTCCCGATCCCATCGAGGCCATTCGCTTCCGTCTGGAGCAGGCCGGCCTGCAAACTGCCGATCTGCTCCCCTACCTTCAGAGCAAGAGCAAGATTTCCGAAATCATGAATCGGAAGCGACCGCTTAGCCTGACTATGATTCGAGCCCTGCACGACGGCCTGGAAATCCCGGCGGCCGTTCTGTTGCAGGAATCGGCCGCTCCGCCCTCCCCAACGCACCCAACAAATTTCCGCCGCAAAACCCACCGGCGAAACCACCGCGTCGCCGCCTGAGGCAACGCTACACGTCATAGCCATGAACCCGACCATCACACCCGGCGAAATCCTGCTCGAGGAATACCACACGCCGATGGGGATTTCCCAAAATGCCATGGCCCGCGCCATCGGCGTCGCACCCCGCGGGATTAACGAGATCGTGCTGGGGCACCGATCCATCACTCCGATCATGTCCATCCGCTTCGGGGCCTTTTTCGGTCAGACGCCGGAGTTCTGGCACGGGCTGCAGGTCGAGTGTGATTTCCGGGCCTTGGGCAAAAAACAAAAAAAACACACCGCCAAAATCCGTCCCGCCCAAACTCTTGGCCGCGCCGAGTAACTTATCTTCGCTGTCGAAAGTTCAGACATAACCCCTTCTGGCCGCCTCACCGCCAGCGAGAAGCAGATCATCGCCGAAATGATCGCCGTCCAAAGCAAACCCGCCGACGTCGGCGGATACTACCAGCCCGACAACGCGAAAGCCTCCGCGGCACGGCGTCCACGCAAGACGCTAAATGAGATTCTTGCTTTGGTCTAAGCTGTCCACTCGTCCTCCAAAGCGCCTCTGACACGGAGGCGTTTCTTTTGGAAGTTGCCCATTTAGCCGGCCTGCGAATAGCTCTTCAAATGGCCGCAAACGACCCCATCATCATGGAGAAAATGGCGAATTACGCCAAGTGTGAGTTCAAAATCCCCAAAGAAGAGGGGAGCTATGTCGACGGCTCCAACTACGCTATTGCGGCCATTGAGGAGATAGTAGCCGAGGCCATCAGATCCGGCAGGAACAAGATTTTCATCAACACCAACCTAAAGCTCGGCCTCCCCATGGAGAACATAAACAAGGTGGCCGGGCCTTTTGTTGAGGCTTGGGCGGCTGAGATATTTACCGAGGTGGTGGATGACAAAGCCAACCGCTGGAAACTGGTCAACGTTGAGACGAAAGAGCGACTCTACATGGCGGACGTAATCCTCCAGTTCAAGAGGGATAAAGTTCCTGTGATTACCGCTGAGGTAGACGTGAAGGCAACGGCGGTGGATATTAAGGAAAGTGGAAAATCAACCAATATCACCTCCTACGAGCGGATTCGGTCCGCATATGTCGAGGACCCCGATTACCTTTTTGTCATCCTATCCCTGAAACACAAAGTCTACTCTACACGGGACGAAAAAACCAAAATGATGAACGGCATCATGGAGGTTGTCGGCCACAAGGCATACGATCTGAAAATGATTTCCGATTCGGATATCAGCTACAATCCCGCACTGGGAACAGGACAGATCCAAATTCGTGACATTCACTACATCACGCTTACCACAAGAACCACATGGGATTTTTGTCAGCTACTGGACAGAAAATACCTGAACTCGTCTCGTAGAACATTCAAAGAGTGGTTCGCAATGGCCGCGTCTAGCGGTTGGATCAAAAATGAAGGCCCCTAAAATTTCCCTACAGCAGGGTGACTGCCTGCAACTTCTCAAGCATATCGACGCTGAATCTGTCGACCTGATCGTTGCAGACCCGCCCTACAACTTGGGAAAGGACTACGGCAACAATCACGATTTATTGGGATTCAATGAATACTTAGCTTTTACGGAATCATGGCTCCGTGAGGCCAAACGAGTGCTAAAGCCTAGCGGGTCCATTTACGTATTCATGGGAGTGCGATTCATTAGCTATCTCTACGATGCCATGGATCAAAAACACGGGCTGTTCTTCAATAGCTGGATAACTTGGCACTACACGCAGGGGATGGGTCGCAAGATCGGGTTCTCACCAAGGCACGAGGACATTCTGTTTTTTACCAAAACCGAAGACTTTGAATTCAACCTAGATTCGATCCGCATCCCGCAAAAATACTTTCGAGCCCGAAACAACATGGCCGGCGCAAATCCAGGAGACGTGTGGCAATTTTCTCACGTGCACTACTCAAATCCGGAGCGTGAAGAGCACCCAACGCAAAAGCCGGAAGCATTGATCGCACGTATTATCTTGGCGTCGAGTAATGAGAAGTCAGTCGTCCTTGACCCGTTCTCCGGCTCTGGGACAACGTTGCGAGTATGCCAGCAATTAGGAAGGGACTGTATAGGCATGGAGCTGAATCCAGCCTACGTAGAAATGACCGAAAGGCGGTTGGCGGCACAGTTTGAGGGCTATGATAGTTTCGACCAGCGGGCCGATCGTGTGCCAAACGATCTCCCAAAAACAGGAATGGCAGAACCTGGCGTGACTCAATTGGAGTTGTCTTGAAGACTTAGATGCCGGTGCCGGACGAGGGGCTGAAAAGAGGCCGCGCCTTGCTTTTTGCGATCAGTGCTCAGGCGCCGCGTTCAATGGAAAAGTTCGGTCAGAACGCCCATTTCCACGGGGCCGGGCCCAGCGCCCAAGGGATCAGCAACCTACCCCTGCTTTTGCCGCCCCCGTCGCCGGCGGCATTATCCCGCCCTCGCAAGCCTAACCCAGCTTCGGCAGTTCGAAGCCCGGACTGCGCGGGTCGGCAAGGAGCGCGTTGGCTTCCTGCGCAAACGCGCCGGTGTGGCGCTCGCTCTGCGGGTCGAAGGTGAGCCACGGACCGACGACATACTCCGCGCCGTCTTCCGGCACGCCGACGCCGTCGCGCATGATCGCGTGCAACTTCATGAAGTGTTCATAGGCGTCCGCGTTGTCGCCAAAGCGACCGGCCTTGGCGTTGAACGGCACCTTTGTGCCGAGGCGGTAGGAGTTGTTCATGAGGTGGCCGAGCACCGAGCCGTAGTGCGCCGCTTCCACGTCGCCGTTGGCCATCTCGGGTTTGCCGGCGCGGCAGGCGGCGATAAACGAACCCCAGTTCCCGCCGGGCGTCACCTTGCCGGGCGCGATCGAAAGTTTTTCGCCGGTCGCACTGCCCTTCGCGAAATACTGGTTGCGCACGATCTTCCCGCCGTCCTCGAAGTAATACTCGTTCTCCACCTGGTTGAGATAGCCCGGGTAGTTCACGTTGCGGACGTTGAAGAACGCCTGCTGCCCGTTCGGATACTCCGCGACGGCGAACATCGTGTTGGGCGTCTCGCCCTGGTCGTTCCATTTGAAGCGGCCGCCGAGCGCCATCACGCGCGTCGGGCTGGTGAGCTTCGGATCGAGCGCCCACCGTGCCACGTCGAGTTGGTGTGTGCCCTGGTTGTTCATGTCGCCGTTACCGGTTTTCCAGAACCAGTGCCAGTTGTAGTGCACCAGATTCGGGTGGTAATCGGTGACTGCAGGGCCGCGCCAGAGATTCCAATCGAGATTACCCGGCGGCGTGGTCGGAGCCTTGAGGCCGATCGTGTTGCGTGGTTTGCAGCAATAGCCGTAGGAAATTTTCAACCGGCCGAACCGGCCCGCTTGGATCGCCTCGTGCAGTCCGGCGATCTCCTCGTCGCTGCGGCGCTGCGTGCCGTGCTGGACCACGATGCCGTAGCGCTTTTGCGCGGCGACCGCCGCCCGCCCCTCGGCGACGTCGTGGCTCATCGGTTTCTCGACGTAGACGTGTTTGCCCGCCTGGGCGCCCCAGATCGTCATGAGCGAGTGCCAGTGGTTGGGCGTGGCGATAGAGATCGCGTCGAGGGTCGGGTCTTCAAGCGCGCGGCGGAGATCGGCGAGGCCCTTCGCGGCGAATTTATCGCCCAATTTTTCCTTCAGAGCGGCGAGTGTTTTATCGAGGACCTTTTGATCGGGATCGATGAGATAGGCGATCTCGACATCCTTCTGCTCGGACCAACCGGCGATGTGGGCTTTACCTCGGCCGTTGAGACCGACAACGGCGATGCGCAGACGATTGTTGGCCCCGACGGTTCGGGCATAGGAGGAAGTGCTGCGAGCGAGAAGCGCAGCGCCAGTGGCGAGCGCAGAAGTGTGTAGAAACGAACGCCGGGTAATAAAGGACATGGGGAACGAGGGGTTGGGGGAAAAGTGCAAATTATCCGCTCAGACGCTCGCAGCACGATGCTTTTTTCGCCCAAAAATCCCCGCCATGCGCGAGCCCCAAGGTTCATTCGGCCCGCGTCCGACTTGGGCCAACCCGTTCGATTCTGCGGGGCACGACCGAACGGCACGACCACTGTGCACTTGGCTCGCGCTGGGTCCGGAAAAGGGGACGCGCCTTGCTTTTTGCAGTCCGTGATCGGGCGCCGCGTGCATCGGGCACGTTCGGTTAAAACGCGAGGGCAGCTAAAGCGGCAGGTCTTGCCTCGTGGGAGTTAGCGACTGCGCCGGGTGCACGGAAACCTTCTGTCGGGAGACGAGACAAGACCCTGTTCGTCCGCCTGTTCGTCATCCCCGCGCGTGACATTGTGAACGTCCCGCGGGGACGTTCATCACAGGTGCTCCTCGTAGGTGATGTCGATCTTGGCCAGAAACGCCTGCTTCTTCGCGGTGCCTTGGAACCGGACGCTGTGCGTAAGAGTGTCGTAGACCCAACCGTTTTGCGGATCGGGGCGCACCTCTTCGCCATCGACCAGCACGCGCAGGCTCTTTTGATAAAATGTCGCCGCAGGGCCGATCGGCGCGAGTGCCACGGCGACGGTGTCAGC
>CAMBRG010000132.1 GCA_945869845.1 Opitutus sp. GAS368
CATCACCGGCGAACACGGCGTCGGCCTCGAAAAACGCGACTACCTCGCCTCGATGTTCAACGCCGACGAACTCGATTGCCTCCACCGGATCCGTGCGGCCTTTGATCCGCTCGGCATCGCGAATCCCGGCAAGATGTTTCCCGACGGCACCGCTCCCGCGCTCGCCCAACACGGCCTGCACCCGCTCGAAAAAGCCGGTCTCATCTCCCGCGAATGAACGCCCTGCTCTCCCCCACCACGCTCGCCGAGCTCGCCGACGCCGTGCGCTCCGCCCCGCGCATTCTCGCCGTCGGCGCGCGCACCAAGCCGCGCCTCTCCGCCGCCGCGCCCGACGTCACCCTCGTCTCCACCCTCGGCCTCAGCGGCATCACGGAATACCAGCCCGACGAATTCACCTTCACCGCCCTCGCCGGCACGCCCCTCAGCGAGATCGCCGCCACCCTCGCCGCGCGCGGTCAATATCTGCCGTTCGATCCCTTGCTGCTCACCGCCGGCGCGACCCTCGGCGGCACGCTCGGCGCCGGTCTCAGCGGCTCCGGCCGGTTCCGCTTTGGCGGCCAACGCGACTTCATCCTCGGCGTGCGCTTCGTTGATGGCACCGGCCGGCTTCTGCGCCTCGGCGGCAAGGTCGTGAAAAACGCTGCCGGCTTCGACCTGCCGAAATTCTTCGTCGGCAGCCTCGGCCGCTTCGGCGTCTTCGGCGAACTCACTTTCAAGGTCTTCCCTCGTCCCGCCTCAACGCTCACCCTGCGTCTGCCCGTCGCCGACGCCCCCGCCGCGACCGCACTGCTCAACACCGCTGCGGGCGCCCGCTGGGAGATCGACGCCCTCGATCTGCTCCCCGCCGCCGATGCGATCGCCGTTCGTCTCGCCGGCCCGGAGAGCGCGCTCCCGATCCTCGCGGCCGAAATTCTCACGCGTTTTCCGGGAGAAATTCTCTCCGCCGCCGCCGCCGATGCGCTCTGGTCCGATCTCCGCGAACTCCGCTGGACTTTCGCCGACGGCCCGCTGCTCAAGCTCGCGCTCACGCCCGCGCAACTCCCCGAACTCGTCGCCCGCGTGCGCGCACTTTCCGGCCGCCTCCACGTGACCGCCGGCGGCAACGCCGCGCTCGTCTCCCTCCCCGCGCCCACCGCCTCACTCGGCCTCCCCGCGCTCACCCTGCGCGGCCCCGGCCCGCTCTGGCTCGACGCCCCCGCCCCACCCGCAATCCACGCCGCCGTAAAAACCGCCCTCGATCCGCATAACCGTTTCCCGTCCCTCTACTAAACGCCTTCGATCTTTGCGCTCTCTGCGCTCTTTGCGGTTAAATCCTGCCCCCATTCTTCCGGCGACTCGACCCAACCCAGAAGTTTAACCGCAAAGGACGCAAAGCCCGCAGAGAAAAACCCTAGGCCCTTCCTCCCCTTCAATCTTTGCGCTCTCTGCGTTCTTTGCGGTTAAATTCTCCCCCTCGATCCCCCGTCCGACTCCGCTCCCGTCCCTCTTCGCCTGATGCTCCACACCATCGCCAAAAACAAACACGGCCCGCTCACCGCTTCGATGGCCCATGCCGTCGAGTCCTGCGTCCATTGCGGCTTCTGCCTCGCCGCCTGCCCCACGTACTCCGAGCTCGGCCAAGAAATGGATTCCCCCCGCGGCCGCATCGTCCTCATGAAGCAGGTCCTCGAGGAAAAACTGCCGTGGGCCGACGCCCAGCCGCACGTTGACCGCTGCCTCGGTTGCCTGGCCTGCGAGCCCGCGTGCCCGAGCGGCGTGCCTTACCGCGACCTCATCAGCCCGTTCCGCGCCGTCGCCCAGCCCAAGTTCAACCGCACATTCGCCGAAAAACTCCGCCGCTTTCTGGCCGCGCAGACCATCCCGTTTCCACGCCGCTTCCGACTCGCCGCCGCCGCCGGCCGCCTCGGCAAACTCGTCCGCCCGCTCGTCCCCGCCGCCCTTCGCCCCATGATCGACCTCGTGCCGGCGTCGATCCCGCCCGCCGAATCATGGCCCCGCGTCACCCCGGCCCTCGGCGAACGCCGTGCCCGCGTCGCGCTCCTCACCGGCTGCGCGCAACAAGTCCTCTCGCCCGACATCAACACCGCCACCATCGCCGTCCTCGCCCAACAAGGCGTCGAAGTCATCGTGCCCGAGTCGCAGGGCTGCTGCGGCGGCCTCGCGTGGCACACCGGCGACCTCACCGCCGCGCAAAATTTCGCCCGCAAAAACCTCGCCGCTTTCCCCGCCGACGTGGACGCGATCCTCACCAACGCCGCCGGCTGCGGCTCCGCGCTGCACGAATACCACCTCGTCCTCAAGGGCACGCCCGACGAGGCCCGCGCCGAGGCGTTTCGGCACCGCGTGATGGATGTGAGCCTGTTTCTCACCAAGCTCGGCCTGCGCACGCCGCCGCCCACCGCTCAAGTGCCGCGCCGCATCGCCTACCACGACGCCTGCCACCTGGCCAACGCCCAGGGCGTGCGCGCCGAACCTCGCGCCCTCCTCCGCGCGATTCCCGGCGCCACCGTGATCGAGCTCGCCGACGCCCACCTCTGCTGCGGCAGCGCCGGCACCTATAATTTGGACCAACCCGACATCGCCGCCTCACTCGGCGAGAAGAAAGCCCGCGCCGTCATGGCCAGCGGCGCCGAGGTCGTCGCCAGCGGCAACATCGGCTGCCTCACCCAACTCTCCTCCCACCTCGCCCGGCTCGGCTCCCCGATCAAAGTCCGCCACACCTTTCAGGTCCTGCGCGACGCCTACACGCCGTAGGCCTTCCAGGTAGGATCGCGCTTGCGAGCGATTTCAGCTGGGGTGATCGCCGGAAACCGGGCTCTTGCCTCGGATCAGGGCGCGCCGAATTCAAACGCGATTGGGCCGCCTCTACCGATGCGCCTGCCCCGGAAATTGAGCCTCGACCCACTTGGTCCGCCCCGCCCCACTTTGCACCGAATGCTCACGGCCAAACGCTCCAAACTCGAAAAAATCCGCCCGTTGCTTCGCCGCGATCTGCCGTTTCGGGAAAACGAAAGTTGCTTCAATTTCCTCGATGCCGCGCTCGCCGAAAAACACGGCGTCGTCGAAACCGAAAACGTCTCGCAACACTCCTACGACCCCTACGCGCTGCGGATCATCAACCAATTCCCCGAGGGCCTCATCCTCGATTGCGGCGCCGGCAAGCGCGCCGAGTATCTGGCCAACGTCGTCAACTTCGAGATCGTGCCCTACGACACGACCGATGTCGTCGGCGTCGCCGAAGAGCTCCCGTTTGCCGACGCTGCCTTCGATGGCGTCGTCTGCCTCAACGTGCTCGAGCACGTCAAAAACCCGTTCCAAGCCGCCAAGGAAATCTCCCGCGTGCTGAAACCCGGCGCACAGCTCTACTGCGTGGTGCCCTTCCTCCAGTTGCGTCACGGCTTCCCCAATCACTACTACAACATGACCGCCGAGGGCCTGAAAAACCTCTTCGATCCCTACCTCAAAATCGACAGCCAAGAAGTGATCGCGAGCGGCCTGCCGATCTGGTCGCTGTGGTTGCTCATCATGCACTGGGCCGCCGGCCTGCCCGAGCCCACGAAGAGCGAGTTTCTCAACCTGAAGCTCTCCGATCTCATGCACCATCCGGTCGCGATTATGAATCAGGACTTCGTGACCAAGCTCTCCGCCGATAAAAACTTCGAGCTCGCAAGCACCACCGCCCTCTTCGCCACGAAGCCGCCGGCGAACTGACCGACCGCACCAAGAGCTCGCATCGCGACCTCCGAGCGCGACGAGCCCGACCGGCGCACCTCCGCCCCGCCCCTTCGACTCCAGCCGAGCCTTCAGCGTGCGCAGGCGTTCTGGCTGGCCCCGGCAGCGGGCCGCAGCGCAATAGAGAGTAAGCCAAGATCGTGACCGAACAGCGCGACCTGCGCGACGGGTGCCACCTCGATCATTGAGGCCGTGGCCAAAGGAGAAACTAACGAACAACGGCGAGACCCAATCGGCTCGGCCAGAACGATCCTTTCGCATTTTTGTAGGGCTCGACCTTGGGTCGAGCCGTTCCGTTCTGCGCGTCGGGCGCCAAAGAGGAACCGGCCTCACGCAAGGTGAGGCCCTACAATGAGACGTTCGCTGCTCCCATCGGTTTGAGATCCGGGTCCATCCGGGTCCATCCGTGGTTCAACCGCCGTTTTAGGCCCATTTAGGTCCGCGCGGCCGGAGCCCTGCCCTTTACGGCACTTCGTAGATTTCGATCAGCGCCACGCCGGAGGAAGTGACCTGCGCCGCCTTGACCTGAGCGGTGTAAGACCCGGGTTTCAAGGTGACCAGCAGCGCGGCGTCGCGGCTGCCCGCCGCGAGGGCAAAGGCTCCAGCTTGCGTGGCCGCGGTGGCGATGGCGGCGCTGTTAGCCCAGCCGGCGTTGGTCGCGAGGGCTTCGCCGTCTTGGTAGATCGTCAGCACCGGATCGGCCAGCGCGCCCACGAGGCCGAAGCTGGTCAGGGCCGGGCCGATACCACGGATCAGCAGCGTCTTTGGCGAATTACCCACGACCACAAACCCGCCGATGAGCGCACCATCCCCCACGGTGACCGTGCCGCGGCTGGCGATGCTCACGAGCCGTTGATAGTCGGCGGTCGGGTTCACGCTGGCATCGTAGATCTCGGCCAAAGCCACCCCCGTGCCGGTACCGCTCAGGTCGGAGACATGCGCCGTGTAGGAGCCGGGCTCGAGCGTCGTCAGGATCGCGGCATCTTTGCTCCCGTTGGAGAAGGCGAAGATCCCGAGACGGGCCATCTCGGCCGCATCGGCGGAGTTCCAATCGTCGTTCTGCGCGATCAAGGTGGAGCCGCGGTAAATCTTGAGGGTCGGATTGGGCAAGGTGCTGGCGAGCCCGAAGGCCGCGAGCGCGGGACCGCCGGCGCGGATCAGGACCCGTTTAGATTCCGTCCCCCCGATGGCGAGGCCGGTGATCAGGACTGATTCTCCCGTGCCGACCTTGGCCCGCGAGGCCAAGCCGATCAGGCGATCGGTGCGTTTGGTCGTAGTGCTCAGACCCGAAAATACGACCGGGGCCGTGCCGGGCAGCGTAAGCGTCGCCGTAGCCTCGGTGGTGACGGGGTTGACCGCTCCGGTTATCACCCCATTGCCCGGCGCAGCCAGCGCAAAGGTCGTGTCGGGCTTCAACGTGGTCAATCCGCCGGTGGTCACGGTAGCGCTTTGCAGGAGAACCAACACCTCATTGTTGGCGCCGACCACGGCGGACACCGCCCCGCTCGCTTGGACCAGAGCGCCCGTGACATACAGGCCCGCCGCCGCCGCGCTGGGGCCAGTTGGGAGCGGAACCGGGGCCGTGAAAACCAGCCCGAGGGGCGCGATCGTGCCGGTGAGCACGCCGTTGAGCAACGTGCCCGTGATGGTGTAGGTGACGGAAGCGGCTTGGATGCGAGCATCAAGCGGTGCGGCGGCGACCGACGACACCAGCGTCCCGATAAACCCGCCGCTGCCCGTAGGCTGAAGCGTGATCACACCGTTGAGCCCGGGGATGAGGGTGGAGACCACCAGCAGGGAGCCCGGCTGCCCGTTGCCCGGCAACACCAGTCCCAGCTCCGCCGCCGGCACCCGGCTGTCGGAGCGAAACGCTTGGCCGAAGACTACGTTGGTCGGGCCGGCGGTGACCGCAAAGGTTACTTCGACCGCCGGTGCGGCGGCGTAGGTCGCGTTGCCCGCCTGGCTGGCGCGGAGCTTGATCGTGCCCGTGGCGCCCGTGAGGTCGACGACGTTGCCCGCAAGCAGCCCCGGGCCGCTCACGAGGGTAAAGGTCACCGGCAGGCCTGAGCTAGCCGTGGCCGAGAGCGCAAAGGAGCCGCTGTTGCTCACGCGATCCGCCAGCGAGGCAAAGGTGATCGTCTGGTTAACGAGACTGATCGTGAGGGCATCGCTCGTGGTGCTCGACTCACTGGAGCCCGCACTGTTGTCGGCCGTGACCGTGAAGCGGTAAGATTTACCGGGCGTGAGGCCGGTGACTTTAGCGGGGGAACCGGTGGCGTTGACGGTGATCACCGACCCATCCGTCGCCGTGGCGCGGATCGTGTAACCGGTGATCGCGGCGCTGCCGGTGAAACTCGGCGCGGTAAACGTGACCGTGGCTTCGCCATTGGCCGTGGTCGCGACGATCGCCGTCGGTGATCCGGGTGCGGCGACCCCGACGCTGAGCGCAACGCTGGCGCTCGCCGGATTGTAGTTCGCCGTATCCGTTGGGGTGAAGGTCGCGTTTAACGTCTGCGTACCCACACTCAAGATCGCGCCGCCGGCGGGGCTGTAAGTGATGGAACCGGCCACGCTGCCGCTCGCGTTAAGCTGCGTCGCCGAGAGCGTCGTGCCGTACCCGATGCTGCTCGGTATCGCCCAGGTTACGGTCGGGGTGGCTTTGGTCACGGCGAGCGCGCCGTCCACGAAGCCGAAGCTGTAGTTGCCGGAGGCGAGCGTGCCGAGCGCGGCCGTGATCGCGTAGCTGGCCACGCCACTACCCGTCGCCGCCACGGTGCTCAGCGCGGGCGTGCCGGTGAGGACCGCGGTCGTTTGGCTGTTTTTAAAACCAGTGATCGTGGCGGTGAACGCGGGGTTCGCGGCGCCGTAGAGCCTCGGCTGGTTGTCCGCCGTCACGGTCAGCGCAGCTTTGCTCACCGTGAGCGTGCCGGCCGTGAAGCTAAAGTCATAGTTCGTCGCGCTGAGCGTGCCGAGCGCCGTGGTGATCGCGTAGCTGGCCACGCTGCTAGCCGTCGTCGCAGTCGTGCTGAGCGCGGCCGCGCCGGTGAGCACCACCGAGGTCTCGCTGTTCACGTAGCCCGTGATCGTCGCGGTGAGCGTCGGGTTCGCCGCGCCGTAGACGCGGCTCTTGGCATCGGCCGTCACGGTGAGCGTCGCCTTGGCGACGGTGAAGCTTTGGTCCACCGGCGTCGCGGCGGTGAAGTTGCCGTCACCGGTCTGGCTCGTGCGTACCACCACCGTGCCTGCGCCGGTCAGAGTTACGGTGCTGCCGCTGAGGGTAGCCGGGCCGCTCACGATGCTGTAGCTCGGCGTCAGGCTACTGCTCGCGGTCGCTGCCACCGTTAAGCTCGCGGCGCCGTAGGTTTTATTCGCCAAGGCGCCGAAGGTGATCGTCTGGCTCGCTTGGCCGATCGTCAGCGTGCCGTTCGTGAAGGTCGTGAACGCGTAGTTGCTCGCCGCCAGCGTACCGAGGGCGGGTGTGATCGGATTCGTACCGGCCGCGCTCGTAGGCGTCGCCGTGCTCGAGAAGGTCGCGGCGCCTGTAACCACGGCGGAGGTATCGCCATTCACGAAGCCCGTAAGCGTCGCGGTGAACGTCGGATCGGCGACGCCGTAGGCACGGTTCTTCGCGTCGGCCGTGACGGTCAGCGGCGCTTTGGTCACGGCGAGCGCGCCGTCCACGAAGCCGAAACTGTAGTTGGCGGAGGCGAGCGTGCCGAGCGCGGCCGTGATCGCATAGCTGGCCACGCTGCCCGTCGTCGCCGCAGTGCTCAGCGCGGCCGTGCCGGTGAGGACCGCGGTCGTTTGGCTGTTTTGAAAACCAGTGATCGTGGCGGTGAGCGTGGGGTTCGCGGCTCCGTAAACCTTCGTCTGGTTGTCCGCCGTCACCGTCAGCGGGGCTTTGCCGACGGTAAGAGTGCCGTTCGTAAGGCTAAAACTGTAATTGGTCGCGCTGAGCGAACCCAGAGCGGCAGTGATCGTGTAGCCGCCGACGTCGCTCGTCGCGCTGGCGCCGGTGCTCAGCACCGGCGTCCCGCTGACGACGCTGCTGGTTTCGCTGTTCGCGTAGCCGGTGATCGTGGCGGTGAGCGTGGGGTTCGCGTCGCCGTAGGTCCGGCTCTTGGCGTCGGCCGTCACGGTCAGCGCAGCTTTGCTCACCGTGAGCGTGCCGGCCGTGAAGCTAAAGTCGTAGTTCGTCGCGCTGAGCGTGCCCACCGCAGCGGTGATGGCGTAGGCGCCCACGGTGCTGGTGGTCGTGGTCGCAGTGGTAACCGCGGCCGCGCCGCTGATGACGGTGCTCGTTTCGCTGTTCGCGTAGCCGGTGATCGTCGCGGTGAGCGTCGGGTTCGCCGCGCCGTAGACGCGGCTCTTGGCATCGGCCGTCACGGTGAGCGTCGCCTTGGCGACGGTGAAGCTTTGGTCCACCGGCGTGGCGGCGGTGAAGTTGCCGTCGCCGGCCTGGCTCGTGCGCACCACCACCGTGCCTGCGCCGGTCAGAGTTACGGTGCTGCCGCTGAGGGTAGCCGGGCCGCTCACGATGCTGTAGGTCGGCGTCAGGCTGCTGCTCGCGGTCGCTGCCACCGTGAAACTCGCGGCGCCGTAGGTTTTATTCGCCAAGGTGCCGAAGGTGATCGTCTGGCTCGCTTGGCCGACGGTCAGGCTTACGGTCGTGGCCGACACCACGTTATAGTTCGCTGTGTCGGTCGGGACGAAGCCGACGCTCAGGGTTTGGGTGCCGGCGTTCGGCGTGGTGCCACTCGCGGGACTGTAGGTGAAGGTGCCGGCCACGCTGCCGCTCGCATTGAGCTGCGTCGCGGAGAGCATCGTGCCGTACGTGATGCTGCTCGGTGTCGCCCAGGTGATGGTGGGGGTCGCTTGAGCGACCGTCACATTCGCCGTCGTCGTCGTGGCATTGTAATTCGAAGTATCGCTCGGGGTAAACGTCACGCCTTGCGAAGCGGTACCGGCATTGGGCGCAGTACTTGTGGTCGTGAAAGTAAACGTACCAGCCGTGCTAGTCGTGCCGCTGCTGAGCGTAGAGCTGGCCAAGGTTTGGCCATACGTGATCCCACTCGCCGTCGGTGCGACCGAGATCGTCGGCGTCGCTTTGGCGACGGTCACGTTGGCCGTCGTGGTCGTGCTCGTATAGTTAGTCGTATCGGTCGGCGTGAAGGTTACACCTTGCGCGGCGGTGCCGGCGGCGGGTGCGGTGCTCGACGTCGTGAAGGCAAACGTACCCGCGACACTCGCGGTACCGCCACTGAGCGTGGAGCCGGCCAAGATCTGCCCATAGGTGATACCGCTGGCCGTTGGCTGGGCGG
>CAMBRG010000133.1 GCA_945869845.1 Opitutus sp. GAS368
TACATGCCGGCGATGACGATGGAGTTCATCGTGAGCCCGGGCGATCTGGCGGTGGCCAAAGTGGGTCAACGCATCCGGGCCGATCTGATTCCGAGTGAGACCGGCGATTTCCGCTTGGAGAAAATTTGGCCGGACGAAAAGTTGGCGACGGCGGCCGTCGCCGACGCTGCGCGGGGGTTGCGCGAGGACACCAAGACGCGCGGTAAGAATGCTTATCGCGAGGTGGGGGAAACCGTGCCGAGCTTCACCCTCTTCGATCAGGAGGGACGGGTGATTCCCGGCGGGCACTTTCGCGGAAAGAAAGTGATGATGAACTTTATCTTTTCCCGCTGTCCGGTGGCGACGATGTGCCCGGCGGCGACGGCAAAAATGATGGCGACGCAGAAACTCGCCAAGGACGCGGCGGTGCCGAACATCGAGTTTGTATCGATCACGCTCGATCCCGTTTTCGACACGCCGGGAGTGCTCAAGGAATATGCGTCGGTGCGGGGCATCGACACCACGAATTTCTCGTTCCTCACCGGGCCGGACAGCGCGATCCGTGATCTGCTCACCCAGTTCGGCGTCATCGCCGAACTCGAAGGCGATTTTCTCAAGCACACGCTCACGACGCTCCTGATCGACGAACGGGGCAAGATCACGCACCGGACCGACGGCAGCGTGTGGGAGCCAAAGGATTTTGTCGCGAAAATGAAACAACCATGACCACAACCACACTCGGCCCGCCGAATTCGGCGCTCGGTTCCGCCCAATGGCGACAGTTCGTTCGGATCACCCTCGGGGCGGTTTCGCTCTACGTTTTCTTTCGGTTCCTGCCCACGGGCTCGGACCTGAATCACATGGATTTTCGGGTGACGGGAAAGAATGCGATCGAAATGTGCGACCCGTCGAACCCTCAGTTCATCTCGGTGATCGCGGCGACTTCGCCCGTGGCGTTGACGTTGAAAACGGCCGCGGCTCCCACGGCCGGTCGCGAAGTGCAAGTGACGCTGCGCATGACCACGGCGAACAATAAGCCGATCGCACCGGAGGACTTGGTCGTGATGCACACCCGCAAGTTGCACCTGTTGATCGCCGATTCCTCGCTCACCGACTACCAGCATCTGCACCCCGAGCCGACCCGCGTCCCTGGCGAGTGGAGCTTTACCTTCACTCCCACACTCGGCGGCATCTACCGGATCTTCGCGGATTTCACCCCTGCGGCGACGAATCGCAGTCTTTACGCCAACGTTGATCTGGTCGTGGCGGGCGAGCAGCTCTCGACTCCGGAATTGGCGGCGGCAATGACGCCCAGTTGGATTGGGCAACGGGACGCCTACCGCCTCGAGCTAGCCCCGGCGACCCGGCAGATCCGCGCGGGGCAGGCGACAGATTTGAAGTTTTCGGTGACGAACACGGGCGGGGGCGCGGTCGGTCTTGAGCCGGTGATGGATGCGTATGCCCACTTGGTCGCTTTCGACACGGCGCAGAGCGGATTTGCGCACTTGCATCCGATGGATGCTGATCCGGGCGTGGCGCCGGACTCCATCAAGCCCACGCTCTCGTTCAAGATCACGATCCCGGCGGCGGGACGCTACGTTATCTGGGCCCAACTCAAGATCAACGGGCGCGAGAAATTCGTGCCGTTTTGGTTCGACGTGGTGACCTGATCGCTGGTGCGCCCCCCCCCGAAAAAAGGCGAGTCCGCGCAGGGAGAAGGCCTAGAAAAGTTTGTCATCTATTAGATGACAAATTCGCGGGAGTACTGCCCGATTCTGAACTGCGTTCTCAGTCGGCGAGACGATACTTTTACCGGAAAGTTTGTCATCTATTAGATGACAAATTCGCGGGAGCACTGCCCGATTCTGAGCGGTGTTCTCGGTCGGCGAGCCGATACTTTTACCGGAAAGTTTGTCATCTATTGGATGACAAATTCGCGGGGTGCTTCCCGATTTCGAACTGCGTTCTCGGTCGGCGAGCCGATACTTTTACTGGAAAGTTTGTCATCTATTAGATGACAAATAGATCGACGCGATGCGGCGAAGTGAGGCGCCGGGTTCGGCCGGGAGGGGAGCGGTTGCCGGAGCGGGCATTCAGGCGGGGTCTAGGCCGGCTTTGCGGGCGTTTAGCCAAAGCACGAGGAGGAGAGCGCGTTCGGCGTCGGGACAGGCGACCCGGCTGACGAGCAGCATATGCAACCGTTGGCGCGAGACTCCGAGCACCCGCGCGAGTTTGGCTTTTTCGCCCCGTTTGCGCAGTTGAAGAGAGGCGGCGCGTGCAAGTTCGTTCCAAAGGGGCGTGTCGGGGCCGGGCCGAAGAGCGGCGCCGGGTGTGGGCTTCCGGTCGGCGCGGGCCAGTTGCCGACGGGCGTGACGGGTGAGGGCTTCGGCTCCCGCGACGAGCGGTGCGGTCAGTTTGAGGAGTTGGTCGAAGTTGGAGGACGGGGGGTAGTTCATGGCGGCAGGTTCGTCGGTCGGTGGATTTTTGTCATCTATAAGATGACAAATTGCCATGCTGGTTGCACCGGTGAGCGGAGGCGTGGCGGAAAAATTTGTCATCTATTAGATGACAAACAGAACTCGGTGGAGACCGGAAAAACGGGCCGTTTTCAGTGCAAAAAGCAGAAACGGTAACGCTTAATAATGTCATCCATAAGATGACAAATCGAGCGGGCAAGCGAGGTAGCCGAATCGGAGGCGACCAAGAAATTTGTCATCCATAAGATGACAAAATGAAGGTGCGATTGAAGGCCTTTTGAGGGTTGTTTACGGGGGAGGCGTCGGGTGGGGCGGGTGAGTTCAACCAGCGGATTTAGGTGGGCGGCGAGGGGGCGCAGCGTCGCCAAGAAGGCGGGCTCAAGTTTCACGTTTTATACCATCGTCCCTTGATCAACCGACTACCCTTGCGAGAAGCGCGGCGACGAAGCAGTCCAGCGGATTGCCACGGCGCGCTTCGGGCACCTGCTGCTGAACTCAGCGGGTTTGTCATTGCGAGCTCGGCTTGGCGGGCGCGGCAATCCAGCTAAAATGCCCGATGGATGGCCACGTCGCTGCGCTTCTCGCTATGACAAACCGCGTGCATCGGCTCCTTCACCCAAGGGCCCGACGTTGGTCCTGCTCTCGCCATGACAAGCGTCTGGAAATTAAGGGACGCTGGGATGAGGCGTCGGCGCGGAGGATCGACTTGAAGCAGGCGGAAAGTTCGTGGACGAGGACGGCGTCGAGGTTTTTCGCCGGTCGCAGGTCGGCTTCGATCATGCTGAGCTTCATGATCGCCGGTGTCGTCGATAAAACCTCGGGCGAGCTCGGCGGGTCGTCAGGGGCCGGAGCCGGTGCGGCGGACGCGGGCGGCGTAGAGTTCGCGGACGCGGGCGGCGTGGACGGTGAGTTGCCGAGGCAATCAGCGGCCTTGGCTATCGGGCGATTTCTCGAGGGTGGCGCTGAGTTGGTAGTCGAGGTAGAGCTCTACGAAGAGCGGGTCGAGTGTGCGAACGAGCACGGGGCCGTCGAGGCCGGTGACGGTGAGGACGTTGGCGCCGAGTTGCTCGCGAGTCTTGGCGATCTGCTCGCGGATGAGCTGCATGAGCCGGTCGCGTTGTTGTTCGGCATCGGCGACCGCCATCGTCGTGGAGACGAAGCGGACTTCGGCGTCGTTGGGCACTTCGATGCGGGCGACAAACAGACTGATTTGGCGAATGATTTCGAAAACTTCGGCGTCCGGTGTGAGCGGGCTCAAGATACGAAGGCTGGTCTGAAGCGAGCCGGGGGCGTAGTTGGTTTTGCCCGAGAGAAAACTGCTCCCAGAGCCGGCACCGAAGACGCGCGCGGGGCCTTGATGGAGCTGAAACGTGTTGGAGCGTTGCACGGCGGTGGTGAGCCGCCGGATGGTTTCTTGGATCGCGACGGCTTGGCGATCGGTGTCCTTGGCGGTGCTGCGGATCGTGACCGTGGCGCAGAGGTAGTCGGCGGGTCGCCGGATGACCACGGCGGGCGGACTGTGCGGCGGGTCAAAGGCGAGGGTGAGGCTGGCGGAATTCGTAACGGCAAAAGCGGGCGCGGCGGCGAACACGACCAAGGCTGCGAGCAAGTGCGGGCGGATTCGCATGAAAGGCGGCGGTTCAGAACCGGAGGTGCTTTACCGTGAGGCCCTTGTTGAGAAGTTGTTTAAGGGCGGCGATACCGATCTTGAGGTGGTCGTTGACGAATTTCTCGTCGACCTGCTTGTCGCTCTCGGCGGTCTTTACCCCCTCGGGGACCATCGGCTGATCGGAGACGAGCAGCAGCGCGCCGGTGGGGATTTCGTTGAAAAAACCGGTCATGAAAATCGTCGCGGTCTCCATATCGACGGCGAGCACACGGATTTTTTTGAGGTACTTTTTAAACGCATCGTCGTGTTCCCAGACGCGGCGGTTGGTGGTGTAAATCGTGCCGGTCCAATAATCGCGGGCGAAGTCGCGGATGGTGGTCGAGATGGCTTTTTGCAGGGCGAACGAGGGCAGGGCGGGCACCTCGGGGGGGAAATAATCGTTGCTCGTGCCCTCGCCGCGGACGGCGGCGATGGGTAAAATAAGGTCGCCGATTTCGGCGCGGTGTTTAACGCCCCCGCACTTGCCGAGGAAGAGCACGGCCTTGGGTTTTATGGCGCTGAGTAGGTCCATCACGGTGGCGGCGGTGGCGCTACCCATGCCGAAGTTGATGATGGTGATATCGCCAGCGGTGGCGGAGGTCATGGGCTTGTCTTTGCCCATGACGGGGACGCGGTGCCACTGGGCGAAGAGTTGGACGTAGCGGTCGAAATTGGTGAGCAAAATATAGTCACCGAATTTATTGAGGGGAACGCCGGTGTAGCGGGGGAGCCAGTTGGCGACGATCTCGCGGCGGGTCTTCATGGCGGATCAATGCGCGCGATTCGGGGCAAAGGCACGAAAAAGATGCGGCCCGGCGGGCGGCTGCGCTGGGAAATGGGAGAAAATTTATTCAGCAGAATAAGAGTGCGCCGATCACTGGAACATCGCCGCTTCTGTGCTATCTGTGTGGGGGTAACTTTAATTTCTCCTCCGCTTAGCGGGGGAGATTGGGGTAAGTAAGAAAGTAAAGGCCGGCCACATAGGGGTATGTGGCCGGCTAACTTTTTTTAATGTGACGTTCTAGCCCGGAGCGGGCGCCGCCAGCGATCAGGCGGTCGCAGGGGCGGCTTTTTCGGAGGCTTTGGCTTCGTGGAAATCGGCGGGAGTGCCGGTGTGATTCACGTAACCGGTGCGGATCGTGAAATCGCCAAAGCGTTCGCCGGGGGTGCGCTCCAGGGCGTAGCGCCGGATGATCGGCCCGAGGAGCGGGACGATTTCGGCGACGGGGACGCTGGCTTTGAAGAGGGTGTTGCAACGGGAGCCGTTGAAGGCGGCGCCGAGGTAGATGTTGTATTTGCCGGGGGCGCGGCCGACGAAACCGATCTCGGCGAGATAGGGACGGCCGCAGCCGTTGGGGCAGCCGGTGATGCGCAGCGTGATCGCGTCGTCGCGGAGGCCGGCGGCTTCGATCTCGGCTTCGAGATTCTGCACGAGCTCGGGCAAGTAGCGTTCGCTTTCCGCGAGGGCCAAACCGCAGGTGGGCAGGGCGACGCACGACATGGCGTTGAGGGCCAGACCGGAGGCGGAGTTGGCGGAGTCGAGACCGTGCTTTTTGAGGAGAGCCTCGATCATGGGACGCTGCGCCGGAGTGACGCCGGCGATCATGAGATTTTGATTGGCGGTGAGGCGGAAGTCGCCGGTGTGCGCGGTGGCGATTTCACGGAGCGCGAGCTTGAGGTCGTCCTTTACGCGGCCGCTCATGATGAAAAGGGTGTAGTGCGCGTTGCCATGTTCGCTCTCGACCCAGCCGTAGCGGTCGCCGGTGGAGGTAAATTCGAAGCGGCGCGGGGAACTTAGGAAATAGCCGAGGCGTTTCTCGACTTCGGCGCGGAACCAGACGATGCCGCGGTCGGCGATGGTGTATTTGAGCCGCGCGTGTTTGCGGTCGGTGCGATCGCCGTAGTCGCGCTGGACGAGCATGACTTTTTCGGCGACGTCGACGACCTGGTCGAGGGTACAGAAGCCGAGGATGTCGGCGAGGCGCGGGTAGGTTTCGATCTGGTTGTGCGACATGCCAAGACCGCCGCCGACGGTGACGTTGAAGCCGAGGAGTTTTTTCCCGGACTCGTCCGCGATGGCGATGAAGCCGAGATCGTGGGCGTAGATATCGACGTCGTTGCTCGGCGGGATTGCGATGACGGTCTTGAATTTCCGGGGAAGATAGGTCGCGCCGTAGAGCGGCTCATGGTCGGGCTCGCCGCCGGCGACGAGTTCGTCGGCGACCCAGATTTCGTGGTAGGCGCGGGTGCGGGGTGAGAGGTGATCGCTGATGGCCTTGGCGAGGCGGAGGACGTCGGCGTGGAGCGCGGACTGGTCGGGATTGGGGTTGGCCATGACGTTGCGGTTGACGTCGCCGCACGCCGCGAGGGTGTCCATGAGCTGGGCGTTCACCGCTTTGATGGCGGGGCGGAGGTTGCCCTTGAGAATGCCGTGAAACTGGAAGGCTTGGCGGGTGGTGATCTTGAGGGTGCCGTTGGCGTGGGAGTCGGCGAGCGCGTCGAGGGCGAGCCATTGGGCCGGGGAGCAGACGCCGCCGGGGACGCGGATGCGCGCCATGAATGAGAAGGCTTTTTCTTTGTTCTCTTTGCGGCGTTGGTTACGGAGATCGCGGTCGTCTTGTGGGTAGATGCCGTGGAATTTGGTCAGGAGGGAACTGTCCTCCGTGATCGTGCCGGTCGCGGGATCGGCAAGGTCGCGGAGGATGTGGCCGCGGAGAAAATTGCTTTCGGCCTTGATCGTCTCGTTTTTGACGAGCGGTTTCGACGCAGTGGGTGCGGAGGTTGGGTGGTCGGACATGGAGGATTCGGAGGTCTGGAGTTGGGAAAGAGTCTGGCGCAGGGCGAGCGCGAGAGTGTCAGCCGCAAGCGGATGCGTGCCGATCAGTTCAGTGAGGTCGCAGCGGAGGGCCTGATTTTCGAGTTCGGCGGCGCCGCAGATTTGCGCGATGTCGCCGCCGGGACCGGCGTGGCGACCGGGTGAGAGGAAGAGCAAAGCGATGATCACCGGGCCGGAGTTGAAGCCGGGGGCGCGCAGTTGGTCGGCGAGGAACGGATGGTTGTGCGGGTGCGCTTCGCCCTCCATCGAGGCGGCGACGACGGGGCCGACCGTTGAGCCCGGGAGGAGTAAGCGAACCATATCGGCCATCTGGTTGCGCAGCGCGGCGGAAAGAGGGGAGGGCCCGCCGTGATCGACGACGATGACCGGCGGTGGCGTGAGCGTGATTCCCGCAGTTTTGATCGTCTGGCGGATGCGGGCGGCGATGATGCGCGGGATCGCATCGGTGTTCGCGAGGCTGGCGGTGAAGGTGAAGCGAAACGGCGTGGCCGGAGTCTGGAGTTTTTCAAGGTCTTGGCGAAGCGCCGAGCCGATGGCGCCTTGCGCGCTGATGAAAAACGGAATGAAAACAAAGTCGCGTTCCCCGGCGGCAAGTTGAGCGGCCATCCAAGGGAGCAAGGTCCAAGCTGCAGCGTCGCCGTCGAGCGCGGCGAGGGAGATGCGGTCGCTGTGCTTCCACGAAATCGGGTGAATGTGAACGCCCACCGCGGCGGACAGTTGGGTGGCGACCGTGCGAAGGTTGAAGGTCGCGGCAGGCTCGAGGGAGCCGTTGTCGATGAGGACGATGGTCATGGGGATGGGAACGGGTTCAATCGCCCGCGTTGGCGACGAACTCGGCGGGGACGCTCTCACGGGCAAACCAAGCGAGTTTGTCGCTGAGGGCGGCAACCTCGCCGATGACGACGATCGCCGGAGCCCCGAAGCCCGCATGCTCGGATTCGAGCGCGACCGTTGCCAGCGTGGCCAAAAGCTGACGATGCCCGCCGGTGGTGGCAGATTGGATCACCGCCACCGGGGTGGTGCCCGCCAGACCGCCGGCTTGGAGGCGACGCGTGATGACCTCCAGGTTCTTCATGCCCATGTAGAGACAGAGCGTCGCGCCGAGTTTGGCGTAGTCTTCCCAGCGAATCGCCGCGTCGGGCTTGGTGGGATCTTCATGGCCGGTGAGGAAGACAACGCCGCTGGCATGACTGCGATGCGTCAAAGGGATGCCGGCATATGCGGCGGCCGCGAGAGCGGAGGTGACGCCGGGTACGACCTCGAAAGGGATGCCGGCGGCGACGAGGGCCTCGGCTTCTTCGCCACCGCGCCCAAAGATGAACGGGTCGCCGCCTTTTAGCCGAACGACGGTTTTACCCTCGCGGGCGAGTCGGATCAAAATGGCTTCGATCTCCGTTTGTGGGCAGCAAAAGCCGCCGCCCTTTTTACCCACGAAAATTTTCTCCGAATCGGGTCGGGCGAGCGCAAGAATCGCCGGCGCGACGAGATAGTCATGCACCACGGCATCCGCCGCGCGGATGAGCCGGTGGGCCTTGAGGGTGAGCAACTCCGGGTCGCCGGGCCCGGCGCCGACCAAGGCGACGCGGCCGTTCCAGGCATCGCTCGGGAAAAAATTGGGGGCGTTTTCGGGAAACATGACTACTTTAGTAAATTTGACGAGTTTTAGCCTTTACCCGCCGGAAGGATGAGGCAAGCAGTCTTCTCGGTATGCCAACATTTTCACCCGAAGACCTCGTCCAACTGAACGCCAAGCTGCGGCTCCAGTCGCCGTTGGAGATCGTGCGTTGGGCGGTGGCCCAAGCTCCGGGTCGCACGATCGTCTCCACCAATTTCCGCCCGTATGAAGCTGCGATTCTTCATCTTGCGGTGCAGGCCGAGGCTGAAATCCC
>CAMBRG010000134.1 GCA_945869845.1 Opitutus sp. GAS368
GGCCGACACCGGCGCCACGTTCCCCAAAACCAATCTCGCCTATCGCCCCGACAATCCCAATTGGTTGAAACGCGCCGCCGCAAGCAAGAGCCCTGACTAAATTTCCATTTTTCACTATGAATCGCCTCCTCCTCACCCTGTTCCTCCTGTCTTCGTTTGTTGCACTACGCGGTGCTTCTGCGGCGACGTCCGGCCGGCAGCCCAACATCATCTTCATCCTCAGCGACGATCTCGCGCAGGGTGACGTCGGCGCCTACGGCCAGAAGCTCATCCAGACCCCGCGGCTCGATCGCATGGCCCGCGAGGGCACGCGCTACCTTCAGGCTTACTGCGGCACCAGCGTCTGCGCCCCCTCTCGCACTTCGCTCATGACCGGTCTCCACAGCGGTCACGCCCCCGTGCGCGGCAACTGGGAAGTCCCCGTCGAGGGCCAACTCCCGCTCCCCGCGAGCACGGTCACCGTCGCGCAGATTTTGAAAACCGCCGGCTACGCCACCGCCGTCATGGGCAAGTGGGGCATGGGCATGTTCGACACCACCGGCAGCCCGTTGAAAAAAGGCTTCGACCACCACTTCGGCTACAACTGCCAACGCCACGCCCACTCCTATTTCCCGACCTACCTCTACAACGACGGCGCGCGCTTCGATCTGCCCGGCAACGATGGCGTGGGCGTCGGCGCCACATTCGCGCAAGATCTCATCCAAGCGGACGTGCTGAAATGGGTCCGCGCGAAAAAGGACCAACCGTTTTTCCTCTATTACGCCATCACCCTCCCGCACGGCCGCCACGAGATCGACGACCTCGGCATCTACGCCGACAAACCGTGGCCCGCGCCGCAAAAGGCCTACGCCGCGCAGGTCACGCGCCTCGACCGCGACATCGGTCAACTCCTCGATCTTCTCGCCGAACTGAAGCTCGACCAAAACACCCTCGTGATGCTCGCCGGCGACAACGGCTCCTCCTTCGAACCCACTTCCCCGATGGGCCAGCTCTTCGACCAAGCCGGCAACGGCCTCCGCGGCTACAAGCGCGGGCTCTACGAAGGCGCGCTCCGCCAAGCCTCGCTCGCCCGTTGGCCCGGCACGATTCCCGCCGGCCGCGTCACCGACGAGCCGTGGGCGTTCTGGGATTTCCTGCCGACCGCCGCCGAACTTGCCGGCGCCACGCTCCCCGCCGGCTTCAAGCCCGACGGCCTCTCCCTCGTCTCTTTCCTCCGCGGCGGCCCGGCGCCGTCGCGCGAGTATTTCTATTGGGAACTCCACGAACAGCGCCCGCTCCAAGCCCTGCGCTTCGGCAACTGGAAAGCCGTGAAACCGCGCCACGACGCCGCGACTGAACTCTACGATCTCGCGACCGACCCCGCCGAAGCGAAGAACCTGGCCGCACAAAAACCCGAGCTCGTCGCCCGCGCCGAAGCCCTCATGAAATCCGCGCGCACCGAAGATCCCAACTGGCCCCTCACCGGCCGCGCCGCCGACCGCGAAGCCGACCGCCTGAAAAACACGAAAAAGAAGAGCTCCGATTGATTCGTCCCCGACGCGTGCTCGCTGCCGCCAAGCCCACGCCCAACCTCACCTACTCGCCGCAACCCATCCTGAACCAAACCCCCGCCTTGCTCGAAGCCCCGCCCACGACCCAGTTTTTCCCACCCCTACCACCACTTCACACCCATGAAACCAAAATACCTGAATCCCCTCATCGCAGCGGCCCTCGCCGCAACGGTCCTGTTCGTTCCCTTGTCGACGGCGGCGGTCGCCCCGGCCGCGGCGGTTACCGCCTTCGGAGAAATCTCCGGCAATGTCGGCAACATCGCCACCGGTCGCCTGCTTGAAGGGGCCAAAGTCGATTTGCCCAAGTTGGGCCTGTCGGTCCTGACCGACCAGACCGGCCGGTTTGTGCTCCGCAATGTTCCCGCCGGCTCCCACGAGATCGTGGCCACTTACCTAGGCCTCGATCCGGTCAACGCCGCCGTCGTCGTCTCCGCCGGCCAGCGCGCGACCCGCGACTTCGACCTCACCGCCGCAGTGTATCAACTCCAGGCATTCGCCGTCACGGGCGAACGCGAAGGCAATGCCACCGCCCTGACCGCCCAGCGCAACGCGACCAACAAGAAGGACGTCGTCGCGCTCGATGCCTACGGCAACCTGCCCAACATGAACGCCAGCGAACTCGCGGTTCTCCTCCCAGGCGTGGCCGGCAGTCTCTCGGACGAGGGTAATATCGTGGGCTTCACCGTGCGCGGCATGCCGCCAGCCATGAATACCATCACGATCGACGGCGCGCTAATGGGAAGTCAGGGCGGCATGGCCCGCGCCACGCGCATGCACACCATCACCGGCTCGATGTTCGAATCCCTCGAGGTCACCAAGGGCCACACACCCGACAAAGAAGCCGGCTCGCTGGGCGGCACGGTGAATCTGAAGAGCCGCTCCACGCTCAGCATGAAAGAAAAGCAGCGCATCTCCTACAATTTCTCCACCCGCATCGCCCCGCCGGGCACCCAACAGATCCCGATGCGCGAGCAGCACCGCGCCCATCCGCTGGTCAACGTCAGCTATCAGGAGCTCTTCGATGTGCTGGGCGGCGAGCGCAACCTCGGCGTCGCACTCAATCTTTTCTACAGCGAGCAGGCCGTCGGCTTCTTCAGCACCACCCGCGATTTTCAAAACACCCTCGCCGCGCCCGCCTACGTCTGGGACTACCGCACGCAGGACAATTACAACAACCGCAAGCAGGCCAGTGTGAATACCAAGTTCGACTTCCGGCTTTCGGCGAATTCCAAGTTCTCGCTGAACCTGATTTATAACGACGCGTTCGAACGATTCCGCACCCGCTATCTGTTCCGCGCCACCACGGGCAACCAAGCGTCCGTCCCCGACAACACGACCTCCGGCATCATCCCGGGCTTCACCAGCCGGATCACCCAGGTGCGCCCCGTCGCGGGCTCGCTCATCGATATCACCTCGCAGATGTCTCATTTCTACAACCGCCAGCGGCACGTGGCTTTCGGCGGCGAACATAAGTTTGGCGCGCTCGAACTCGACCATGACGTCGTCTACAGCGCCTCCCACATCAATGGCGGCAGCGCCGACGGCGGTGTGCTCGTCAACCGCGTGACCGGCGTGGGCTGGACGCTGGATCGCACCGCGTCCGATCTCTACCCGCGTTTTACCCAGACCGCCGGACCGGACATCAGCAACCCGGCCAGCTACCGGCCCGTCAGTCTGAACTTTGGCGATACCACCAATATCCACGAAGTGCGCGAAGTGCGGGGCAACGCCCGCTATCGCCTACCCATCGCGATTTCCGCATTCCTGAAAACCGGCTTCCGCTACCGCGAGGAGCGGTCGGCCGACGAGGGTCGGGATCGTCGCTCGATTTTTCTCGGCACCAATTCTTCCCAGCTACCCACCGATCCGACGATCAAGACTTTCGGCAACCAAAAGACCGGGCTAAACATTCCCGCATGGAACGCCAACGCGGTCAGCGTCGGTCGCAAGCCCGTGAACCCGGCGCTCTGGCGGGACGATATCTACTTCGCCGAGACCACGAAATTCACCGGCAACCGCGAGGTCGTCGAAACCGTGAAGGCCGCCTACCTCATGACTCAGGGCACGATCGGCCGGACCGGTTTTCTCGGCGGCGTGCGGGGTGAAGACACCGCCACCGCGAGTGGAGGCTGGGTTCGGTCGCGCTTCGCCAGCTCGGTCGCCGAGCAGAACGCCGATCCTGTCGGCGCCGCGCGCAAAGATTACGCCAACAACCGGCGAAATCTTTCCGGGAACTACTCCAAGCTGTTTCCCAGCGCGCATCTCACCCAAGACCTCACGCCCAATCTCAAGGCCCGGCTCAGTTGGTCCAACAGTTTCGGCCGGCCGCCAATGTCCAGCCTCTTACCTAACGAAACCATCAACGAGACGGCGCAAACCCTCACGATCAACAATCCGAGCTTGAAACCGCAGACCGCCGAAAACTGGGACACCTCTTTGGAATACTACTTCGAGCCCGTCGGCAGCTTTTCCGCGAGTTGGTTTCACAAGACGATTAAGGACTACATCGTCGGTGGCCAGATCAGCGGCACCGTCGGCACCGGCGCCGACAACGGCTACAACGGCGAGTATAGCGGCTTCTCCGTTTTGACTTCCGGCAATCTCGGGATGGCCATCGTCCAAGGCTGGGAGCTGACCTACCAGCAGCAGTTCACGTTTCTCCCCGGGTTGCTCAAGGGCCTCGGTGTTTCCGCCAACGCCACGATTCTAGAAACCCGCGGCAATTTCGGTTCCACGACCCAGACCCGCCGCACCGGTGAAGTCCCCGGCTTCGTGCCGCGGACCGCCAACCTCAGCCTGAGCTGGCGCCACCGCAATCTGGGCACCCGCATCAATATCAACCGCACCGGCGAATTCATCAACGCCTACACGGCCTCCGGTTCCGGCCGCAATCAATACACCCTGGAACGCACCGTCGTAAATGTTGGCGCCGCCTATCGCCTGCGCCCGACCCTCAGCTTCACCGCCGACGTCGGAAACATCTTCAACGAAGCGCAGGTCTTCTACCGCGGCATCGCCGACAATATCTCCGAATATCGTATCCCCGGCGTGACTCTGACGGTGGGCGTAAGCGGACAGTTCTGAACGACCCGGCCAAAGGCTCGGATCGCCCACCATGCGGTCCCGGCCTCTTATGCCAATGGCTGTTGAGTTTCAGACTTCAGGTTCCGAGGTGGCACGGGCATCTTGCCCGTGGGTTTGAGTCCAACACTCAACAGATCCCGGTTTCACACCTTCTTGCGGCGATTTTCGCTGCGTGCCGCGCGCTTGGCGGGTTCAGCTTAAATTCGGCAGTGGGTTAACCGCTAATCTTCGCGAATTCCCGCTAATCCATGAGGGAGAATTGTTCCGGAAGTAAACTTTTGAATCACCGATTAGGTGAATCACCGGTCGCGTTGGATTCTATTCGAAACGCTTTGATTAGCGGAAATTAGCGGTTCCTCCTTCTGCGGTTTTTAGATTCAGCGTTCCCCTACCAAAATCCGCTCACTCCACATGATCTTCCCGATTCAATTTAATCGTATTCTCCAGGTCGCCACCTTCGCCGTGGCTTTGGTTGCGCCTCGGGCCTACGCCGCAGATGCCGTCGCGCCCGTCGGCCAACGGGTTTTCGTCTGTGCGCACAGCTTCATGCTTTTCACCGCCAAGCTCCTTCCGCCCATGGCCGACGCGGCGGGCATCGCCCACGTCAACGCGGGCCAACAGATGATCGGCGGATCCCGCGTGATCCAGCATTGGAATCTCCCGGATGCGAAAAACGGCGCGAAGACCGCCCTCCGCGAAGGGAAAGTCGATGTGCTCACCCTCTCGCCCCACACCCTGTTGCCCGACCCGGGAATCGACCAATTCACCCGGCTGGGCATCGAGAAGAATCCGGCCCTGCGCGTGCTCGTGCAGGCTTCGTGGCCCACCCACGACGGCACTGCCAACAAGGCCTTCGCAAACCCGACGCGCGACGCCGCCACCGTCGCGAGCCTCCGCACCCAGCGCGACGCCCACAACTCCGGTTGGCTCGTCAACCTTGAGGCCCAGGTGCGCAAGCTCAACGAAACCGTTGGCCGTCAGGCGGTGTTCCTCGTGCCGGTGAGCAACGCCGTCTTCGCGCTGCGCGAGCGCATCGCCGAGGACCGCGCGCCCGGTCTCACCCGGCAGACCGATCTCTTCAGCGACGCCCTCGGCCATCCGCGTCCGCCGCTCGCCGTGCTCGTCACGTATTGTCATTTTGCCGCGATTTACGGCCGCAGTCCCGTCGGCCTCCCCGTGCCGGCCGCCTTGAAGGAAAACCCCGAAGCCGAAGCCCTCAATCGGCTGCTCCAACAACTCGCCTGGGCCGCTGTGACCGACCATCCGTTGAGCGGAGTGCGGCCCCCTCCATCAAATCCTTAGCACAGAGTCTGCCCGGTTAAAGCTGTCCCAACCTCAATTCGACGCACTCCAATTTATTCCCCGCATTTCCATGAAATCCCTCGTTTGCCTGTGTCTTTGCCTGCTCGCAGCCCCGCTCTTCGCGCAGACGAAATATCCCCCAGCCTTCGCGGACGCCCGCGTTGAAGTTTACCGAAAGATCGACGCCACCGAGTTGAAACTCTGGATTTTCGGCGAGTCCGAACCCGGAGCGCAGAAACCGGCGATCGTATTTTTCTTTGGCGGTGGCTGGAATTCCGGCTCGCCGGCCCAGTTCGAACGCCACGCCCGACACTTCGCAAAACGCGGCATGATCGCCATCGCCGCCGATTACCGCGTGAAGTCCCGGCATGGCGTTCAAGTGGTGGAATGCGTGAAAGACGCCAAAGCGGCCATCGCTTGGGTCCGCGAAAATGCCCGGCGTCTCGGCATCGATCCCGACAAAATTGCCGCTGGCGGAGGCTCGGCCGGCGGTCACCTCGCCGCCTGCACCGGCACGATTACCGGCTACGGCAGCGACGAACGTCCGAATGCCATGATCCTTTTCAACCCCGCCGTCGCCCTCGCTCCGATCGCGGGCTGGGCCGCCCGCGGCAGCGACTCTGCAGTCGGCCTTGAACGACTCGGCGTGCCGGCCCAATCGATTTCACCCGCCCATCACATCGGCTCGCACACGCCGCCGACCTTGATTCTTCATGGCAAGATCGACACCACCGTGCCCTATGCGAGTGCGGTTGCTTTCGAAAGCATGATGAAGCAATTGAAACGAACCTGCACGCTGATCGGCTACGAAAAAGCGGGCCACGGTTTCTTCAACACGGCGGAGTATTTCGCCGAGACCCTTGCGGCTTCGGACCGCTTCCTCGTCGATCTGGGCTGGATCAAAAAGTGACCGATTCGCGGCGCGATTCGCCGGTGCTCTGCGCGTTGTTCCCGCTTCACCGGCCCTCAATCCGTCTCTTTCACGAAGATGTTTGACGCTGGGATTTTCAGCCGGCCAAAGCGCTCCTTGGTTGGGGCAGCGACCACGCCAAACCGGTAAATTGCCAATCCTCAATTGACGCCTTGGGTCGGCAAAGTTTGCTCAGAACGTTCCGCCCCGTCTTTGCAAACCCCGGCGCCTCCCTGCGCCCGCCCAAAACTTACACAATTTCCCATGCGCGCTTTCTCCACCCTCGTCGTTGTTACATTTCTCACCACGCCCAGTCTCAACGCGCAAGTCGCCCCGGCGACCCCGGCCCCAAACACCCCGCCGCGAACTGCGGCAGTGGAGGAAGCAATCGTCCTCAGTCCGTTTGCGATCAACGCCACCACCGACACCGGCTACGCCGCGACCAGCACCCTCGGCGGCACCCGGCTCAAGAGTGAATTGCGCGATGTTGCCTCACAGATCGACGTGATGACTTCCGAGTTTCTCGAAGACATCGGAGCTCTGACGCTCGACGAAGCGGTGCGCTATTCGATGAACATCGAATCAAACGAAGAGAACTTCTCCCCCGGCACCGATCCCAATTCGAACAGCATCTTCGGATCAGGCTCCGGCAGCCGGACCCGCGGGTTGAGCCGGTCCAACAACACCCACGATTTCTTCGAGACCAACGTCCCGCTCGATACCTACAACACCGGCCGGCGCTTCACCCTCGTCTCCGGCTCAAACGCGATCCTCTTCGGCGCCGGCTTCGCCGGCGGTACCAACGACGTCGCCTTCGATCGGCCCGTCCTCCGAAAATTTTCCGGCAACACCACGATCCGCACCGACTCGAACGGCAGCCTGCGCGCCTCGGTCAATCTCAACCAACCGCTCATCCGCGACCTGCTCGGCCTGCGAGTCGCCGGCCTGCGCGCCGACGAACGCGACTACCGCGAGGGCGTCGGCTCGATCACGGACCGTCTCTACACGTCGCTGTTGTTCCAGCCGACTAAGCGGGTATCCGTGCGCGGCTGGCTGGAGAAGTATGAGTCGAAGCAACGCAACGCCGCCAACACCCTCGTGGCCGACCGCGTGAGTCCTTGGCTCTCGACCGCCTCACGACCTTTCTTCAACAACGCCGGGCTGACGCCGAGCAGCACGGCCGCACAATTCAACACCGCTTTCAACGCGCAAGGCGCCGACCTCGCGGCCTCGGCCGAACGTTTCAACAACGTCACCTCGGCCGGCACCGTGGTCTTCAACCTTGATGGCAGCCAGCCAACGGCGATCCGCAACTGGACCAACACCGTCGCCTCCCGCCGGCCGCTCGACGGCACGCAAGATCCCAGCATCGTCGATCCCGCCATCTATCCGCTCGATCAGAACGTGATCGGCAACGCCCTGCAGCGCCGCTGGCGCGGCAGTATCCACGGCCTGATCTTCGAGCTGAATCCCTGGCGCGACGTGTTCGTCGAGGGCGGCTACAACCGCGAGGTCTTCGACACCCGTTCGCTCAGTTTCGTGTCCGGTAATAATACCGACCTGCGCGTCGATCTAAACCGTTTCCTGCCCGACGGTATCACGCCGAATTCCAATGTCGGTCGCTATTACATCGAGGACGACATCACCGGCAGCATGTGGCGCAATCACCGCACCGAACGCCGGCTGCAGGTCGCGTTCGCCCAGGACCTCGAGCGCCGCGGGGGCTTCTGGCGTTGGCTCGGCTCCCATCAGGGCGCCGTGATGTATACCGGCGCCGAGAACATGCGCGTGCAGCAAAACAACAACAACGCCCGCATCATTTCCGACCACACGTTTGACGGCATCGTCTATCCCGCCGGCACCAACGCCGCCAACGACAGCATTCGCAACACCCGCCGGCTCCGTGCGCGCTTCTACGTCGACACGCCGCAGAACAACAGCCGCG
>CAMBRG010000135.1 GCA_945869845.1 Opitutus sp. GAS368
AATGACCCACTTCGCGACCGACTCCGACCTGGTTTCGTTCGCGCGGAAACTTAATCCCTCCGGTTCCGCCTACGCGGTAGTCGGAAGCGAGGCAATCAACCGCCTCAGCTTCGCGCACGTCAACGACGACATCACCATCGATCTCGTTACTGAACCCTGCGGCGTGCGCTGCGAAGACACCGCGGGCGGCACCCGGGGTACGACTCGGAGGTGCGCGCAGGCGGGATGGTGGGGCGCGTAGACCCTGGCGTGGGCTAGAGATCGATTGGGGCTTAGTTACATTTGTGAAACTGGGGTAGAAAGAAATCGCGCTCGTTTTACCGCCCTTGCGAGATCCCACCTTCATTTTTTCATCGGTCTACTCCAACCAACCCATCCAACTATGCGCGTCGCCCCATTTTGTTATCTCACTGCTTGGTTGGGGCTAGGCATCGCTTTATTGCCGGCGCAAACCCGGGGACCCGAAGCGGTCAAAGTCCCGCTACCCGAGGAGACGGTGACGTTGAACCCCTTTGTGGTCAGTGAAAATGACGCCGTCGGCTACGCGGCCAACAGTACGTTGTCTGGCACCCGCATTAACACTCCTCTGCGCGATCTGGGAGCTGCGGTCAGCATCATCACCTCGGAATTTTTAGCAGACACGGCGGCGACGAATCTGGGCGAATTGCTTTCCCTGACGATGGCGACGGAGGTGGGCGGGGCCCATGGTAACTTCGCCGGCGGGGAGCAATCCGCGGGACTACCGGATCAATCGGAGAGCCGGGAGAATCCGCAGAACAACCAGCGGGTTCGCGGGATTGGTCCGGCAACCACGACGCGGGATTATTTCGTCACGGATATCCCTTTTGATGCTTACAACACCTCGCGTGTGACGATCAATCGCGGCCCTAATTCCCTGCTTTTCGGCATTGGGAATCCGGCCGGTATCATCGAAGCTTCTACGCAGCAGCCCCGGCTCGACCGAAATCGTACCCAGACAGCCTTTCGCTATGGTTCGCAGGCCTCCTACCGCGGCACGATCGATGTGAATCGCGTGTTGAAGAGGAATCGGCTGGCTTTCCGTCTTGCCGCCTTGAGCGAGGAAAACAACTACCAGCAGGAACCTGCTTTCGAGCGCAAGCAACGGCTCTTCATGGCGGTTGAGGGCGTGCTCCGCGCCGGTCGGCCCGGCGCGATTTTAGGACGCACCTCCCTTCGCCTCAGCGGTGAAATCGGTGATACGCAATCCACCCCCGTCAACGTCCTCCCGCCGTTGAACTCGATGAATATCTTTTTTGCGCCACCTAATCCCACCATCGATGACATCCCAGGCGTCGCTCTTAATTTGCGCCTCAAGCAGGGCTCGCCGACTTACTCTTGGACTCCCCGGGTCACTGTAGACAACCGGAGCGCTTCCTCGACCATCGCCGCGGCCAACCCGGGGCTGGCGGTGCCTTATTTTATTCAAGTGCCGCTCATCTACGACACCCCCGGCCAAGTAAAGCCCGGCTATATGAGTTCAAACAATCCAGCCCTAGCCGGGATCGCGGGGATCATGGGACGCGTCCGCTATACGCAAGTGCCCAATGGCCGCGCGGCTATCGACACCTTTGTCACCACGAACACGTTATACCCGGGTTTCGTGGCGCCGACGCTACAAGATCGTCGCGTTTTCGATTACCGTAACCACTTGCTCTCGGGCGGGACCAACCGCGTCGAGCAGACCTTTCAAGTGGGCAATCTCGCGCTCACCCAAGAATTATTCGACGGGCAAGGCGGCTTGGAAATCGCCTTCGACCAACAGCAGATGAGTTCCACGCGCATGTTGCCCTTTTCGTTCGGCAACAACAGCGGCGTGACCCCAGCCAGTGCGATTTCCATCGACGTGGCCCAATACCTCACGAACGACCAGCCCAACCCCAACCTCGGCCGCCCTTTCATCGAGCAACAAGGCATCCAAGATCGCGTACAAGAACGCACCCGCAACGCGTTCCGGGCTACCCTTTTCTACCGCCTCGACCTTGAGCAACGCGGCCGGACTCTTTTGGGGCTCTCACTCGGCAACCATACGCTTACCGCGCTCCATAACGCCCAACGGGTCGATGCGTTCAATCGCAACTACGCCCTCGGCTGGACCAGTAAGACCCGCGACCTCAACACCGATGTGTTTCAAGCCACCATCAGCAGCGCCTTCCGCACGGCTCCCGTCGTGGTTCAATATCTGGGACCCTCAGCCCTCACCGCCTCTTCGCTCGCCGATGTCCGCATCACCCAACTCGTGACCGCTCCCATCCCCCGGGACGGCGAGGTGCACAACGTCACGTTCTTCGATTTCATTAACAAAAAATTGGTCACCGAGCCGCTCACCGTGACTCGCTTCCTTAACGGGGGCTCGAAGAGCCGACAGTTGGTCGACTCCAAATCCCTCAGCCTGAAGAGCGATTTTTTTCAGGACACACTTGTGAGTGTCGTCGGCTGGCGTTGGGACAACTTGGCCACCTATTCCAGCGAGGGCAACGTGCGCCTGCCCAACGATACCCTCGACCTCTCCAGCACCCGGCTCAGGGCCGCACCCGATCTCGACGAGAGCAGCCACAGCCTCACCTGGAGCGTGGTAGCGCGCCTCCCCAAACGCCTCGCCGCCAAACTCCCGTTCGGCACTGAACTCAGTGTTTTTTATAACACCTCGGGAAACTTCAGTCCCGTTAACGTCCGCAGCAATCTCCAGGGAGAAATCATCCCCGCACCCGAGGGCACTACGAAAGAATCCGGATTCCTCCTGGAATTTTTCAACCGCCGCGCCTCCCTTCGGATCAATGAGTTCCGGACCCTCCAGTCCAACACCTCCAACAACGCCCAAGGCGCCACCTCCGGAGTGTTTGGCTACGCCGAATTCCTCGCCAGTCGCTACCTGGTCGCCCAGACCGAGGGCATCGCCTTCAACTCTATTCCCGGCGTCACCACCGCCGGCTACACCTCGTACCAACAACTCTATAATTCCCTCTTCCAACTCCTCCCCGAACCCACCCGGCGGCTCAATAATCTACGTTTTACCAACCCGACCACCTTGGCCTCCGACTCCATCCAAGGTCTCACCGACACCAGCGATATCGACGCTCGCGGCATCGAATCCGAACTCGTCGGCAACCTCACCCAAAATTGGCGCGTCTCTTTCAACCTCGCCAAGCAAGAGACCATCGTCAACGGCACCGCCCTGCTCACCAAAGAAGTCGCCGATGCCGTCTACGCCAATCTCGTGAAATTCAACCTCCTCGGCATCGACCAAGGCCCCGCCCTGCCCTCGCGCGCCACCGCCGCCAGTCGCTTCCGCTCCAACGTCAGTACTCCCCTTGCGATCGCAACGGCCCGCGACGGCGCAGTCTCTCCTGAGCAACGCAAATGGCGCGCCAATTTTGTCACCAGCTACGACCTCCGGCAGTTTGAAAACCCCATCCTCAAGGCCCTTACCCTCGGCACCGCGGTGCGCTGGCAATCGAAGATCGCCATCGGCAATCCGTTTCTCACGGGCGAACGCCTCAAACAAAAAATCGTCGCCTCCGATAAGACCTATAGCAGCACGGGCCAGATTTCCGACGCAGACCCGGTCATGGAATCCCAGTTTCCCGATCTAGATAAAACCATCTACGGTCCCGAAGAGCTCGCCGGTGATTTTTGGGTCGCCTACCGGCGAAAAATTTTCAGGACCATCAACTGGCGCCTACAACTGAATGTCCGGAATGCTTGGGGCAACCGCGACGACATCCCCGTCACCGCCAACCCAGATGGAACCATCGCCGTCATCCGCATCCCCAACGAAACCCGCTGGACCCTTTCCAGCACGTTCACCTTCTAAACGGAGCCGGCAAAAAGCGACGGAACTCTGCGGCCAGCGCGCTCCAAAACCTCAAGGGGCATCCAGCTTAAATTCGAAGACGCAGGCGGGATCGGCCGAGGTTTCATTCAGGAGCGGAGTATAATCGCGTACCTGCACGGTGCGGCCATCCGGCAGGAATTGCAGCAACCGCAGCCAACCATTGCCGCCGTTGGGTGAATTTTGATAATCGACGAGCACCTGGTGGACGGTGTTGCCGTGCTCACCCCGGCTGGCGAGATACGCGCTGGTGCACACGTGACCGCACACCACCATGACTATGTTTGCATGCCGGGATACAAATTTGCGCCACATGCCTCCACCATCGTTGTATCCGCCCTCAAGACGCTCGGTGACTGCGGAGCCGATCCCACGATTCTTTTCTTTGCCCTGGGGATTTGGCACCGTCTCATCGTAGAGGGTGGCATCAGGCCGCATGTAAGCATGGGTCAGCACGATCGTCCGGCGCTCCGGATATCGCGCCACCAGCTCATTGGCCCAGCGCAACACATCGTCACGCGGCGCCAATTCCAAGGCTACCACCAGCCACTTTGCGCCGCCTGCCTCGAAAAAATGAAAACTATTTTCCGTCCGTTCCGGCTCACGGTCATAGACGCCACCAAATCCGGCCTGTCGTTGGTAGTCGGCCAGAGTGATGTGCTTGCTGACTCGCGAAACCCGTGAGCGGAATTTATTAACGTAGGCCATGTCGTGATTGCCCTGCGCATAGACGGCGGGGACCAGATCGGAAAACACCCGCTGGGCGCGGAGGGCGAACGCCCATTGGGCCTCGGAGTCGTGCTGCGTTATGTCACCCACGTGGAGCAGGCGGACGATATTGTAACGCTGCACATTCGCGGCGATCCAACCGGTCTGGAGCGTGTACAACTCGGGGCGCTGCCAAACATATTTTTGGGTATCGGGCAAAACGACCAAAGTGAAGCCTCCCTCGATGGGCGGCGGTGGCTCCGCCTGGCTTGCAAACGTAGCCATCAGGCCGCCCAGCAACAAAGCGCGACGGAGCCAGGAAGAAAGGTTCATTGCCACCGGTTTAAGCAACCGGGCTGAACAGGAAAAAGAGCGAGATGTCGTCACACTCTAGAAATCCTGAGAGAGGAAATTTTTGTCAACGGGTCACCTCGCGAAAGGGGGATCTCCCTCTGAAACTAGTCTGACTCTGGCCAAGTCAAAGTCCGCTCGCTCGTGAAGCACAGCGCCTCGCCGCTGATCGGATCGGTGGATGCGAGGGACTTGGTCAAGAGTTGCAGCAGGCGGCGGTAGTCGTCGGTGTTTTCCGGCCGTTGCACGGGCTGAATCTGGTCGTCGCAGATCGGTCTGCCGAGCGCGGTGCAGTGCGCCCGGAGCGGGTGCTACCCATAGGTACGCACACGCGGAATGCCGGGGCGCGTAGGACTTGGCGTGTTCTAGAGATCGGTTCGGGCTTATGCCAACGTCCCTTAGCTTTTAGACGTTCGTCATTGCAAGGTGCGCGAAGCGCACCGTGGCAATCCAGCTGGATTGCTTCATCCCTGCGCTTCCCGTAATGACAGACTGTTCATCAGGGGACGTCGGTATTTGCCTCACAGACCCGAGCGAGCAAGCCGGCGTCGAACGCAGAACCGGCCCCACACACTGGGCACGCTACGCCGAGCACGCCTTCTCCGGACCTGCACCCGCATCGACTATCCGGACGGCATTCACTGGGTTCCGCTTTACTCCGCCGCCGGTCCGGCCGACGGCCTCACCGACCGCGCCAGTGCGGCCGCAAACACTTTCAACTTCTCGGGATCTTTACGCCCCGGCGCAGCCTCGACACCGCTGTTCACATCAACAAATCGCGCGCCCGTCGCGGCGATCGCGTCGCCGATGTTTTCGGCGTTGAGCCCGCCGGCGAGCACCCAGTTCACTTTTTTGAACTGCGTACGGTGCCACGCAAACGTCTTCCAATCGCCCGTGTGGCCAGATCCGCCGAAGACGTTCGGATGATAAGTATCGAGCAAAATGGTTTCGGCGAGCGGCACGAACGCCAAATCCAAGTCCTTGCCCGGAGGCACGCGCGGGGCGAGCCAGAGCATTTCCGACGGAATCACATCGAGCCAAAGCGACGCTATGGAAAACGGCGTTTCGTTGGCAAAGTGCAGCTGCACGAGGTCAAAGCCCGCCGCCTTAATCGCCGAGAGTGCTTCGAGGGAGGGCTCGACTACCACCGCCACTTTTTTCCGCGGGGGCAGTCGGGGCGCCATCGCCTCGAATTGGGCGAGGCTCACGTAGCGCGGCGATTTCGGGTGGAGAATAAAACCGAGATAATCCGCGCCCACCGCATCGGCCGCCTCCGCGTCCACGAGCGAGGTAAGCCCACACACCTTAAACCGTACACCAGCGATCATCGGTCAAAATGAGTTCACCGCGGCGATCACGTGATCGACCTGCGCATCGGTCAGGTCGGGAAAAATCGGCAGACTCACACACGTGTTCGCCGTGAGTTCGGAAACCGGAAACGACCCGACCCCATAGCCGAGTTCAGCGTAGCATTTTTGCAGGTGCAACGGCACAGGATAAATCAGATCGGTGCCGACCTCCGCCCGCGTCAGGTGCTCGCGCAGCGCGTCCCGCCGCGGATAACGAATGGTGAACTGGTGGAAGACCGACCGACCGTAAGCCGGTTGCTCCGGGAGCTGCACCTCCGCCAGCGTGATCCCGGCGAGGTAACGCGCGGCGATCGCCTGGCGGCGCGCCGTCCACCCGGCGAGGTAGGGCAGCTTCACGTTGAGCAGCGCGCCTTGGAAACCATCCATCCGGAAATTCCCGCCGATCATGTCGTGGTAATAGCGTCGGTCAGATCCATGCACGCGAATGTGCCGGGCCTTGATGTGCACCCCTTCGTCCTTCGCGACAAACGCCCCGCCATCGCCACAGCCGCCGAGATTTTTCGTCGGGTAAAAACTGAACGTGCCCACGTCGCCCAGCAGACCGACCGGCTTGCCCTTGTAGCTCGCACCAATCGCTTGGGCGCAGTCCTCGATCACGTAAAGCCCGTGCTTGCGAGCGATGGCGATCAACTCATCCATCCGCGCCGGTTGCCCAAAGAGGTGGACGATGATGATCCCCTTGGTCCGCGGGGTAATCGCGGCCTCGACCTTCTCCGGGTCGAGGTTGTAGGTGCCCGGCTCGATGTCGGCAAAGACCGGGGTCGCGCCGACGTAATTGATGCCCCACGCGGACGAAATAAACGTGAACGGCGCCGTGATGACTTCATCACCGGGACCAAATCCCGCGATCATGCACGCGACGTGCAGAGGTGACGTGCCGCTGTTCATCGCGAGCACGCGCGGATACCCGAGCGTCTGCGCAAAGTTCGCCTCAAAGTCCTCCACGTCCTTACCCAGGCAGAACCGCGTCGCGTCGTAGGTCGCGGTGAGCGCGGCAAGCGCGGGCTCGCGCAGGGCGCGGTGTTGGAGGCTCAGATCGAGGAACGGGACTTTCATTTGCCGAGTTTTTTAACCAGTGACTCGACCAAGCTGTCGAGACTGGGCGTCTTGGCGCTGAAACCAACCGGAACGCCCAGTTCCTTCATCGTCGCTCCGGTTTGCGGTCCGATGCTGCCGGCCAGAGGCGAGATTGCATCTTTGCCGAGTTTGAGCGCGGCGGCTTGGTCGACGAATGACTGCACGGCCGACGAACTCGCAAAAAGAATCGCATCGGCCCCGCGCGCCCGAAAATCGGCTGCGGCGGGCGAGCCGGTCAGATCGGTCTGCTCGGTTTTATAGACCTGCAGCGTGTCCACAATGGCGCGGGCCGCGGTGAGTTTATCAACGAGATCGTCCCGGCTGAGCGAGCCGGCAACGACGAGAATCTTGGCGTGATCGAGACTGCCCGTCGCAATCAATGCCTCCGCGAGCGCCTCGGCCGTCGCGATCTTGGGCTGACACTCGATCTTAAGGTGAAAGGCCCGGATGGCCTCGGCCGTCGCCTCGCCGATGCAAGCGAGACGAATCAGGCCAAGAGAACGGATATCGTCGAAGATCCGGCGGATCTCTTCGAAAAAATAGCGCACGCCATTGGGACTCGTGAAGACGAGCCAATCGTAGCTGCCGAACTCGAGGAAAACATCAGCGAGCGCGTCGTTGGAAACCTCCTTGGTGATGGAGATAAGCGGCAACTCGATCACCTCGGCGCCGAGCGCGGTGAGTTTGACGGCCAGTTCTGGCGCTTGATCACGGGCACGCGTCACCGCGATGCGGCGACCGTTGAGGGGAAGAACACTGCTCATAAAATTAAACCCAATTGTTTAAGCACCCGGGCGGCGGTGGCCGCGGGCGCGGTGAAGTCGTCGGTCGAAAGCGGAAGGCTGCGCACGCCGATGTTTTCGTGAAAAAAATAGAGCGCGTCAGCCGTCGCCTGAACGCCGAGCGCTGTTTGGCAGCCGCCGCCAAGGGCCGACTGGAAGGCACGTTCCAAATTCACCGCGCGGGCGGTCGGTGCGTCGAAAATCGTGGCATACTTGGCTGCATCGGCCACGCGGCCCTGGACGGCGATCGCCCCCTGCCCCACCGCCGGCACCATCTGCGTGCACTCCAGCGTCACAAAGGTGAGCCCGGGCCACGTCCCGATTCCCAAACGGGCCAGCCCGGCGGCAGCGAGCACCGTAGCGTCAGCCAGCCCATCGTCCGAGATCTTGCGCAGGCGTGTATCAACGTTGCCGCGGATGCCGGTGAACTGAGCCGCGGGATACAACCGCGCGAGCTGGGCGCGGCGACGCGGACTACCCGTGGCGACGGTCACTGGCGCTGTGATGCCCTGCCGCAGAATCAAAACATCCCGCGCATCGGCGCGCGGCAGGTAGCCGACGACCGTGAG
>CAMBRG010000136.1 GCA_945869845.1 Opitutus sp. GAS368
GGCCTGGATCCGCATCAGATTCTGATCGTCCGGGATCTCATCGCCGGCCTGCGCGGGCGCATGACCGTCATCATCTCTTCGCATATCCTACCCGAAATCGAGATGACCTGCGACCGGGTCCTCATCATCAACCGCGGCCGGGTCGTGGCCCAAGGCACCCCGGCCGCCCTGCGTCGGGAAGTTCTCGGCCGCACCGCCTACGGCCTCACCGTGGCCGGCCACATCGCCGGGCTACCCGCCTTGCTGCAGGCCGTCGAACCGTCGTTCAAAATTACGGCCGCAAGCGAACCGGATGCCGCCGGCTTCGTCCAACTTGCTTTGGCCACCGAGCGAGACGATGAGTTTGGCGAGCCGCTCCTCCAAACTTTGCTCGCCCACAACTACCGCGTTCGCGCCCTGAGTCGCGCCCACCCGACGCTCGAAGACGTCTTCCTCGCCGCCACCCGGCGCACGTGGGACGCCACTCAACCCAATCTCCCCAAGCTGCCACCCTCCGGCCCGATCCCATGAAACACTTTCTCACGCTCCTCAGCCACGAGCTGCGCATGTTGCTGGTGAGCCCGAGCACCTACATCGCCGCGACCGCCTTCCTGTTTTTCATGGGCTTTATCTTCACGGGCATTTTGGAGAGTTACACCAAAGCGCCGCAGGAGGCGTCGCCCGCCATCGTCTTTTTCTCCACGTTTTTTCTGCCGGTCTTTTTTATGGTGCCGCTCCTCACGATGCGGTGCCTCGCCGAGGAGCGCCGCCTCGGCACCATCGAGACCTTGCTCACGACTCCGGTCACCACCACCGAGGTTGTGCTCGGTAAATACAGCGCCGCCTACATTTTGTATGTGACCCTTTGGGGCGCCACCGCCGGGTTTTTCTATATCCTAAAAAGTTTCTCCAACGATCCGCGGCTGCTGGACTCGGGCCCCTTGATCGGCGGCTACGTTTTTATCGCCGTATCAGGCCTGCTCTTTGTGGCGATCGGGGTCTTCGCCAGCTCGCTGTCCCGCAACCAAGCCGTCGCCGGCATTCTCGCGTTTGTGATGCTCGCCGCACTCATCATCGGCGGCCGCTGGTTAGGCGAAGCCGCCTTTCTTAGCCGCGATGTCCTCGCTCCCGCCAAAGCCGCCGTGGACTACGCCCAAGTGTTTTCCCATTACGACGATTTCACGCGGGGCGTGATCGATACCCGCCACCTGCTCTTTTACTTCAGCGGCACGGCGCTCGCGCTCATCTTTAGTATCTTCTCGGTCGAAGCGAAACTGATCCACAGCTGAGCCCAACCTCCCCTTCGCCCAAACCTCGGTTCCTCACCCTCCGGCCTTGCCCTCTTTCCCCAACAGTTTCCGCGCCACCCGCTGGCTCCGCACGCTCAACTTGATGCTCCAAGCGGGACTCGTGCTCACCCTCGTGGGCGGCCTGAACTATCTCGCCGACAACCATCCGGTCCGGCTCGACCTCACCCGCTACCGGAGTTTTTCGCTCTCCCCGGAGACGCTCTCCTACGTCAAAGATCTCCCCCGGCCCGTGCGGATCGTCGTCACCCTCAACGCCGAATCCACCAACCCCGAAGTTCGCGGCCTGCTGCAGGAATATCGTCTCGCCACCGAGTCCAACCGGGACGGCGCCATTAAAGTCGACTACATCGACGTTTACCAAAACCGCCGCGAAGCCGAACCGCTCGGCCTCGATCAGCCCGACCTGATTCTACTGCTCGCCGGCGACCGGCGCAGCGTCCTCACCATCGACGAGCTTTACCGCACCACCCGCGGCAAAGACGGCAAACCCGAGCGCAACGCCTTCCTCGGCGAGCAGGTCCTCACCGCCGCGCTCCTCGATGTTTCCAGCCCCGAGCGGAAAAAAATTTATTTTCTCGGCGGTCACGGGGAACTCCGCCCCGAGGACGCCGACCCCAATCGTGGGCTTTCCCTCGTGCGCGATCAGCTGCGTCTGCGGAATTTTGACGTCGAATCAATCGACCTCACGGTCGCGCGCGCCATTCCGGAAAAAGCCTCGTTGCTCGTGGCGGTCGCGCCTCAAGGTCGCTTCGAACCGAAAGAGCAGGAACTCCTCCGCCAATACCTTTCGACCAACGCCGGCCGGCTCATTCTCTTTCTCGCCCCCGGCCTCAGTGCCTCCGCCCTCGGCCTCGACGAGGTGCTCCTCGACTGGGGCATCCTCGTCGACGACGACGTGGTCGTCGATATCGGCAACGGCAACATGACCGAGGACGGCGATCTTATCATCGGCGCCTTTCAACCGCACCCGATCACAAAAACCCTCCTCGATTTCGGCCTCACCCTGCGGCTCGGCGCCACCCGCACCGTACGCCCCGATCCCGGCCGCGCCCTCGGCGGCACCCTCACCACCCTCACCCTCGCCGCCACGTCGCCCACCGCCTGGGGCGAACGCAGCTACCGCGATCGGGTGCCGGTCCGCTACGATCCCGGCGTCGATATCCGCCCGCTCCCCGGCATGGAGCCCAAGGACCGCCTCGGCGTGGTCACCGCCGCCGAGCGCGTCGCCGTGCGGGCCGGCCTCGATTTCAGCGTTCGCGGCGGCCGGCTCGTCGTCTTCGGTAGCGGCGATGTGATCGCCAACGCCCGCATCGCGAACGCCGGCAACCTCGCCGCCTTTCTCAACGCGGTGAACTGGACCGACGTCGGCGACACCCAACCCAACATCCCGGCCCGACCCATCGAGCGCTTCCAGCTCTCGCTCAGCGCCAACGACCTCGCCCAACTCCGCTACGCCCTCCTCTTCGGCCTGCCGGGCATCGCCGCCTTCCTTGGCCTCGTCGTCTACTGGACGCGTCGCCATTGAATTCCTCCACCGCGTAGGGCGTCGCTGACCGACGCCGTCATACCGGGCCCCATCGTTCTCAAAATTAAACTTCCGACTTAAACTTAAAAATGCGCACCAAAGTCACGCTCGTCCTGCTGTTCCTGAATGTCGCGCTGTTCTTCTTCATCTTTAAGTTCGAGCGCGACTGGCGCACCGAGCGCGCCTCCCTCGAAGCCCGCCGACGGGTGCTGGGCTCGGAGACGGCCGATATCAGAACCCTTACCCTCACCAATTCCACCGGCACCGTTTACGCGCTCAAACGCACGGCCGACACGTGGCAGATCACGGAACCCCTCGTCTGGCCGGCCAACCCCACGGTGGTGGCACGGATCGTCTCCGACCTTCAGTTTCTGGATCACGAAACCAGTTTCGCCGTCGCCGATCTGAAGGCCAATGGTCAGTCCCTCGCCGACTACGGGCTCGACCGGCCCAAGCTTACGCTTGAATTTAGCAACGGCGCCGCGCCCGACGGCAACGTCCCCAAACTCAAAACGACCGTGCGCCTCGGCGACACCACCAAAATCGGCAACCGCCTCTACCTGCTTTCACCCGACGAGAAACGCATCCACGTCGTCTCCCGCGCCCTGCTCGATTCTCTCGCGCTCCCCATCGAACAGATCCGGGCCGACACCCTGCTCACTATCCCCGTCTTCGAGGCGCGTTCCCTGCGCATCCAGAGCACCACGCGCGTTGCCCTCCGCCGCGACGGCGCCCAACGCTGGACCTTCGACACCCCCATCGTCGCCCGCGCCAGCACCGACGAGACCGAACGCACGCTCTCCGCCCTCGGGGCCCTCCGCGTCAAGGCGTTCGTGACCGAGGGTCTGCCCGCCGCGTTGCCGTCAGCCGCGCCCGCCTTCCGCATTACCATCGAGGGCAACAATCGGCGTGAGACGTTGCTTCTTGGCGCACCTGTCCCCACTCCGCCGCCCGACCCTCGCCCAATCGCTCCGGCCCTTCCGCCGACGGCACCGCCGCCCATCGCCGCCCCGACGACGCAGGATTTTTACGCCCAAATCGAAGGTCGCCCCGCCGTATTCACCGTCGCGATTCCCACCGGCGAGAAATCACTCAAGGAAACGCTCGACCGCGCCCAGGAAGCCCTGCGCGAGAAACGCGTGCTCGATTTCGACCCCCGCGCCGTCACCGCCATCACCCTCCGGGCGCCCAACACCCCGGGTGATCCCACCCTCACTTTGCAACGGCTCGAAGCCCCGGCCAACTCCGCCGAAGTCGCCACGTGGCAAATCATCCGCCGCGACCCCGGCGCCACCGCCCCCCAAACCATCCCGGCCGACGGTCCGCTGGTTCAACGCCTGCTCGAGCAACTCCACCTGCTTTCCGCTCAAGTCTTCGCCAGCGATGCGCCCACTGCCGCCGATCTCGAGCGCTGGGGCTTCGCCCGCCCGGAGCGCGAGATCAGCCTCGTTTTGACCACGTTGACGGCCCCGACGCCGAACATACCGCTCTCGACCTCAGACTCCCAACTCACCCTAAAACTCGGCGTGGCCAATCCGCCCGATCTCTACGCCTACGCAACGGTGACCGGCTCCGCCTTTGTCTATGCGGTGAGCCCCGACCTGCTGCGCCTCGGGTCCAACGCCAACCCCAATGCTTGGCGCGAACGCCTCATCCGGGAGCTTCCCGCCGGTGCCCGAATCACCGCCCTCAAGCTGACCGATCTCACGACGCAAAAGAGTCTGCTTGATCTCACTCTCGACGAAGCCGGCAACCCACCGCCCGCTACCCCCGAGGCCAAGAACGTCCTCGCCGCCATCGCCGGTCTCCGAGCTTTGCGCGCCAAAGCCTTTCCTCAAGATGGCTTCACCGACCGCGTTCCTCTCCTCGGAGAGGAACGCCCGTGGCGCTATCGCCTCGATGCCTCCCTCGCGCTGCCCGGGGCCAATACCGGCGCCCCCGCGCCGATCACCACGCTCTTTCTCAGCGAACGTTTCGGCGGTACCCTGCAGGTCGCCGGCTCCACAGAATTCAACGTCGTTTTCGAACTCGAACAAGCGATGGTCGACGCCCTTTGGTCCCTGACTTTCCGCACCGACCCCGGTCCGGCCCTACCCAAGACCTAAACCCCGGCCCGGCCCGATCTCCCGCGCTGCCCTCACTTTTTTAAAAATGCGCTTCCTCAAGCCATGCCTACAAGCGACCCGCTTTTGCGCGTCGTGCGTGGTTACGCTCGCTTGCTGGACTCTTTGGTTGGTTCTCGCCCTGGCGCTCGTATTTCAAATCCACATTGCCACCAGCAACGAACTGCAAGTGCCCGCGCCCGTTTTGCGCGCCCTCGAGGAGCGGCTGGCCCTGTCCGACGTCAAGACCACCTTTGGCCGCGCCACCTTTGATCCCTCGGGCCGAATCCTGCTGGAAAACGTCGCCTGCACCCTGAGCTCGTTTCCCGAACCGGTTGCTTTCGCCCGGGCGGTTTACGTGCGCTGCGATCCGTGGTCCCTGATTTTCTTGCGCCGTTTCGATGAACTCGAAGTGCGGGTCACCGGTGTGCGCCTGCTCGCTCCGGCGATCCTATCACCCTCCGGCCGCGCCGAGGAACTCGTCCGCAATCTCGACGCCACAATCATCCCTTCGGATCAATTCATCACGCTTTCCCAACTGAACTTCGAACTCGCCAACCTGCGCGTGTCCGTCAGCGGCGCCGTGCCCGTCCCTCGACTCAAAGATCCCGCCGTCAAGCCGCTCCCGATTCCAGATTTCCTCGATAAAAACTACGCCGCAATCGTTCGCGGCCTGCTCGCATTTACCCCACAGCTTTCCCGCTTTAAACAGCCGGCTCTCACCGTCACGATCTCCACCGGAGACTCGGGCGTGCCCGTCGGCGACTTCGTGTTCGACGCCCGCGGAGCCATTGAAACCGCGCCCGCCCTCCAAGTCGGGCCCATCCGGCTCACCACCCGGCTGCCGCTCCGCGTTGACCAGCCACTCAACCCGCTCCTGCGGGTGACGGCTGAATCCCTTACCGTTCCCTCGATCGCTTTGGTGGCCCAGAATCTCCGCGCCGATCTGCGCGCCACCTTCGAACTGAACCCGACCACGTTCACCCCGCACTCCGTCGAACTGCTCGCCGATCACGTCGCACTTTCCGGCCTCGCACTGCCCTCTCCGGTGCTGCGCCTGCAGCCCCAACCGCTGCCTCGCCTCTTCGCCGAGATCAACACCTGCGTCGCCGGCCTCCCGTTTGCCGCCCGCGCGGAAATCGATCTCAAAGCCAAGTCGGCCGTCGCCGACTTCGACGCTCTCTTCGGCGACCGCCACCTCGATTTGCTCAGCGCCCGGATCGGCCAAAACGTTCGCCGGTGGATTGATTTTCCAAAACTCGCCACCATCACCGCGGCTCACCTGGTGATCGGTCCGGACTGGAAATGGGAAAGCCTCAAGACCCGCCTCACCGTTCCGATTATCAACGCCTATCGCGTTCCGCTCACCGACGGCCGCGTCGCCCTCGAACTCACCCCCGACCGTTGGTTCGCCCCAGAGGCCTTCGCCCGCATCGGCGAAAACTATGCCCGCGGTTCTTACGAGCATCTTCCTGCCACCCACCATTACCGTTTCCTGCTCGAGGGTCGGCTCCGTCCCATTGACATCTCCGGCTGGTTCTCGGCGTGGTGGCCCGATTTCTTCAAGCCGTTCCTTTTCCCCGACGCCCCTCCTCCGGCGAGTGTCGAGGTCGCCGGCCGCTGGGGTCGCAACACCGGCGGCGAGTCCAGTATCATTATCTCCGCCCAGACGCCCTCAGCCGACATTCGCACGGCGAAGTTCGATTACGCCCGGGCCCGACTCTTCATCCGGCCCCACTACATCGAGGCGCTTGAGCTCTACGGTTTGCAAGGACCGGGCACGCTCAAGGGCACCTTTGCCCGGCGGCTCAATCCCGCCAACCAAGAGTGGCAACGCTTCGATTTCAACTTCACCACCACAGCCATCGATCTCGTGCTGGCGGAAAAAATCTTCGGCGCGGCCGCCACCGATATCACGTCACCGTTCACGTTTACCACCCCGCCCAACCTCCGTCTAAGCGGCCGGCTCGACAGCGCGACCTCGCCAAGCGGCGCGCATCAATCCATCGCTCTCGCCGGAGAGACGGCCACCGAGTTTCGCTTTAAGGGTTTCCCAGTCGACCGCCTCGCCTTCGTCGGCACGTTGCGCGACGATGTGCTCACCCTCGACCGCCTCGATCTGTCATTTGCGGGCGGAACCGCCAACGGCCGAGCCAAGGTCTGGGGCACCGGCAACGAACGGCGTGTCGGCTTCGACTACGCGCTCAAAGACGCCAGCCTCGGCCGTGCGATCGCCGTCATGGAAAATTTCTTCGCCGCCAAACAAGGCACTCCGCCACCGGCACCGAACCGCTTTCTCAACGATAAATCGGCCATCACGCTCGCGGTCGCCACTTCGGCCGAGGGCGCCTACGACGATCCCTACAGCTACCGGGGCGACGGGAGTGCGACGCTCACCGGCGCCTCGCTCGGGGAGGTAAAGTTGCTCGGACTACTTTCGGAGCTCTTCAGTTTCACCTCGCTCCGCTTCACCGCCGCTCGGGCCAATTTCAAACTCAACGGCCCTGCGTTGTATTTCTCCGAGATCGGGGTGACGGGCGCAAATTCTGCCATCACCGGAACCGGCACCTACGCGCTCGATCAACGCACCCTCGATTTCAACGCCAAGATCTACCCGTTTCAGGAGAGCGAAGCCTTATTAAAGTCATTCGTCGGCGCCATGCTGACTCCTCTCTCAAATGCGTTCGAAGTAAAACTCACGGGGCAGCTCGAGAAGCCCGAGTGGCGTTTTGCGATGGGACCCGCGAGTTTTCTGCGTAGCCTTACACCCACAGCCCCAAAACTCGGCAGCCCACCGCCGCAGCCTCCGCCCTCACCGCCGCCCGCCAAGTAATCGCCCGCCGCACCGGCACCGCGCAAAACAAAGTGCGCACCATGGCTGGCCCCATTTTATCGGTCGTACTCCTCCCTGGATTCACGCCTAACTCTACCCCGACGCTCTTGGCTTGGGCGAACTTCCGTGGTCCTTGCCAGCCCAGGTGCGGGGGTCGAGCGCTGCGGTTTGTGAGACCGCTGGTTTGATTTTGACGACGTATTTTTTCTCCCGGATCAACTCGCGGAGCGGCGCGACCAGACGTTGGAACTCGTCGTTTTCAGTCGGGTGCTTTTAGCCCAGAAGTTCGGCTGGCGATCCGCGCCCTGCAAGCAACCTTCAGGCCCTGCTTCGTGGGCGTAAGCGGCCTGCTTGCCACCTATCCTCCGTCTTTCCACCTTTGCGTTTTATGTCCGCCCCCGCGCTTTCCCCTCGGCCCCGCCTCGTCGACACGGACGCCCACAACGTCTTTGCCGATATCCGGGCCGAGCTCCGGCCCTACCTCTCTCGTCACTGGTAGGTCTACGCCGAACGCCACGGCATCGTCGTTCCCTCCCCCGATTACGTTTCTCCAAGTGCTCACGCTGATCCACGCTCCGAAAAAAATCCGCTGCTCCAGCGGCTACCCGCACTGGGATTTCGACCATCCCCTCATCGCCTTTCCGCCTTTGCCTCGCGAGACTAAGCAACGTATCTTCCACAACCACGCCGCCGCTCTATACCTCCTCGGTTCCCCGACGGCCGCTTGATTTCCTATCCGCGTGCCCACTCTTCCACAGCTCCTCAAGTCCACGTTCGGCTACGCCACCTTCCGCCCGCTCCAGCGCGAAATCATCGAAGCTAATCTGGTCGGCGAAGATGTCTTTGCCCTCCTGCCCACGGGCGGCGGCAAGTCGCTCTGTTTCCAACTCCCCGCGCTCGCCCG
>CAMBRG010000137.1 GCA_945869845.1 Opitutus sp. GAS368
CGGGCTGGGCTTGGATGAGTTCGAGGCCGGGCGTCACCCCGAGGACGAAGGCGGCGGTCGCGAGCACGCCGGCCTGGAGACAGGTGGGCGCGATGACGGTCGCTTGCAGGCAGCCGTTGGCCACCGGCCGGCCGGAGCGAGGGTCGACGATGTGGCCGTAACGCACGCCGTCGATGAGGACCCGGCGGAGATAATCACCGGACGAGGCGACGCCCTGCCCTTGCGTGAGAGCGAGACTGCCCTTGGTCGCGCCGGGATTAGTCGGATCCTCCAGGCCGATGTGCCACGCGGGGCGACCGGGCGGCACGCCGAACGCGCGGAGATCGTGGCCGAAATCAACCAGCGCGGCCGGGAGGCCGTGATCACGCGCAATCTGGGCGACGATGTCCACGGCCCACTCTTTGCCGAAGCCGCCGAAGTCGAGCGCCATGCCACGCTCGGGGAGGAAGACGTGGCCAGGAGTGCGTTGCACTTTTTTCCAGCCGACGAGCCGACGGGCTGCGACGAGTTCATCCTCGGTGGGCAGGCGCGGATGGGCGGCCTTGTAATCCCAGAGCCGCAGCAACGGCAACGCGGTGGGATCGAGCACGCCCTGCGTCATGAAATGCAGCCGGTCGCAGAGGGCGAGCAGGCCTTCCATCTCGGCATCGATGGCGACGGGCGCAAGGCCGGCAGCGGCGTTGATGCGGGAAAGCAGACTGTCGGGGCGGAAACGCGAATACTTCGCTTCAAACGCCGCGACCCAGCCGACCGCAGCGGTCTCGAACGCCTGCGCCTGAGCCGCGGAGGTGGCCGAGTATTGGACCGAGCAACGCGTGCCCAGCGCGGTCCAAGTCAACACGCGCAACGGCACATCGGTCGTCGCCTGGGCGGCGGGCGGCGGAGGGGCGCGGTGACTGGGAAGGACGAGCGGCACGGTGGAAATTCTGATTTATGAATTTCGATTTATGATCGCCGAAAATCTACCAGGCGAAGCGGGCGCCGAGAGTGAGGACCGTGGCGCGGACGTAGGCGCTGGCTGGGGTCACGCCATCGCGGCCGCGCATTTCGTAACGCTCCAGTAAGGCGTCGAATTGCAAGGCGGGAGTCGGATTCCAGATCAGCTTCAAACCGGTGTTGTAACTACGAAACGCGGACAACCGGAAGTCGGACGAGTAATACGGACCGGCCGGCGAAGGACTGCGCACCGGAGTCACCGCGGTCCCGTCGAGACGGTAAATGTAGAAATCGGCGGCGGACTGATCGTAGAAGCGAAAGCCCGGCCGCAGGATCACCTTTTCGCCCAAACGCTGAAACCACGCGAGGTCGACGGTGTGGGCTTGGGTGCCGAAGGTGTCGTCGAAAAAGCGGTAGCTGCCGTCGATCGCCCCGTGGAGCGTGGGAAAGGCGCGGTTGAGCGCGGCGAGCGCGATCAATTTCTCGCGTTCGCGCGGGCGATTCTCGCCAAACGTCTGCCGGAGAAAAATCCCGGGGATGACCTCGATGCGTTTTTCGACGAGCTTGTAAGGATCGCTCAGGTAACCGGTGTAGCGGCCGTAGCTGAGGTTGAACGTAACCGACGTGCGCGGATCGAGGAGTTGGGTGACGCCGACAATCACATCGTTGGTGCGCTTCTTTTCGCGGTCGGTTTGGAAGAACACTTTCACGTCGTCAGCGGTGCCGGCGACGCCGGTGAGGAGCGTGGTGTTTTTGCCGTTGAAATCGGTGAGCGCGTTGACCGACCAGCCGTTGGAAACGTAGTCGCTTTCGCGGGAGTTGCCGAAACCGAGCGCGAGGTTGACGCGGGAAAATTGGCGAGAGAGGTCGCCGGTCCAGGCCTTGCGGCGGTCACTGAGTTTCGAGAGGCGGACCTGATCGCTGCCGGCGGGCGCGGGTTCGCCGGTGGGCGTAGCGCCCGCGATCGCGTCGATCGTGCCGGTGAAGCGGGCGCGATAATCGACGCCAAACGTCTGCTCGATGAGCGCAGTCTGCGTCTCGACCACCACGCGTCCACCGGACTCGCGGTAATCGGAGTATTTGTAAGCGACGGAGCTTTCGGCCAGCGCGCCGCGGGGCGCGAGCACGGCGAGGGTCGAGGCAATCAGCAGGGCGCGGGCAGAGCGGGATGAGGGCGGAGGGGTCATCGAACGATTGCTTCTGAACTGAGTTACAAAAAAGGGTTCCGCAAGCCTGCGGGCGATTGCGAAGACGAGGTCGCAGGAATTTTACGGCAACTCGTAAACTTCCACGATGGCATCACCGGTGCCTTGGTTCACGCCCGAGACTTGGACGGTGTAGCTGCCGGCGGGCAGGCTGAGAACCAGCGCGGCATCCTTCGCCCCGGGCACAAAGTCGAAGGCCCCCAAGGTCCGAAAGAGCGGCGCAAGCGCGGCGGCATAGGTGTCGTTCTCCGCGATTTTAGCGGCCGGCGTGGACGTCGTGAACAGCTCAAGCTTGGGATCGACGAGCGTGTTCGGCACGCCGAGGGCGCCCAAGCTGGGCCCGGCCGCACGGAACAGAAGATTCTTGGTGCCGGGGCCGTCGATGGTGAACCCCACAAACAGCAGATTTGCGCCGGTGCCGACGAGGTTGCGGGCCGAGAGACTCGTGAAGCGGACGGCGTTGCCCGCGCCGATCTCGTAAGCTTCGACGATGACGCTCCCGGCCGCCGGCCCCGAAACCTGCACGGTGCGGCCACCGGCGATGGGGGTGACGAGAGCCGCGTCGAGGCTCGCGTCGGAGGGAAAGGGGAAGGCCCCGAGGGCGGCGTTCGCCGCGCGGACGGCGGCGTTGCCGGACCAGTCGTTGTTCTGCGCGATCTGCACGGGAGGAGCGTCGGTCGTGAACACGGCAAGCCGGGGATCGGCCATCGTGCCGCTGACACCCAGAGCCCCGAGACCGGGCCCGGCGGCCCGGAGCAGCACGTCTTTGGTGCCGCCCGCCAAGTTGAGTCCGACAAAGAGAATCTGCTCGGCGGCGAGGGTGGTGCGGACCGAGAGGTTGCGCAGGCGGGCGGTCAGCGGGGTAGTGGCAATCACCACGGCGGTGCCGCTGAACTCCGTGCCGGCGGCGTTGGTGAGCACGGCGTCGTAGCTGGCGGTATCGGCAGCGGTGAGCGCGGAAAAGGCGAGGGTCGCGGCGGTCGCGCCGGGGAGATTCACGCCGTTCTTGCGCCACTGAATCGTCGGTGCGCCCGTCGCGGCCACGGTCAGCACGGCCGGTGCGCCGAGGGCCGCCGTGATGCTGACCGGCTGCAGCGTGACGACGGGGGCCGCTCCGGCCGGAGCGGAAGTGACCGTGACGTTCGCGGCGTTGCTGGTCGCGGTACCGGCGGAATTGGTGGCAACCAGGGTGTAGGCGCCGGCATCGGCGGGTTGGACGTTGGTGAGGATGAGCGTGGCGGACGTCTGGCCACCGAGGTTTGAGCCGAATCGCCGCCATTGATAGGTGGGCGCCGGCGAACCGGCGACCGCCGCAGTCAATGTGACCGAAGCGCCGGCCGCTACGGTCACCGATGCTGGCTGCGTGGAGAACACGGGGAAAGTGGCCGGAGTGCCGGCGGCGACCACGGTGATGGTATACGGGAGCGACGGCGACGTGTAGCCGCGGTCGGAACCGGATATCCCGAGCTGAAACGTGCCGGCAGCGGTGGGGGTGCCCGTCAACTCGAGCACCTCCGCGGCAAAGGTGCCGAGCGTCGCGCGGCCGTTAATCGACAAACCCGGGGGGAGGGAGCCGGTGACGTTCCAAATCGAAGGCTGGGTCTGGGTGCCGGCGAGAATAAAGGCCGCTTTTGGAATGGCGACGCCAACGGTGGCGCGGAGGGGGCTCGGTTCGTTGGTCACGAGCTCGGTCGCACCCGCGCGCGAGTGGAGCGCGCCGAGACCCACGAGACCGGCGACAGCGGCTTTCAGCACGGCACCCGCTGGGGCGACGACGACCGTGGGCTCCGCGGAGACCAACAGCCGGAGAACCGGAGTGCGTTGGAGGAGCAACAGCAGCAGCGCCCCCGGCAGGTTGAGCAGCTGGAGGCGGCGGCGAAATGAGGGCGAAAGGCGCATGGAGGGATCTGCTCGGAATCTTCCGGGCAGGTAGTCGCGCCGCGCCCGCAAAGCAAGTGCGTGACGGTAACGATGCGGTTACAGCGAGCCACTCCGAGAACCGCTCCGCCCAACCATGCCCAGGCGGCGGGCGTGGGTCGTTAGGGCGAGGGCGATGCCGGGATCGCTTGGCCCTCTTGGAGGAGGCCGTTGGGGTTCACAATGACCGAGGCGTCCGCCGCGAGGCCTTCGATCACCTCGATGCGGGCGCCGGTATTGCGGCCGGTGCGCACGGGGACGAAGGCCACTTTGCCCTCGCGCACAATCGCGACGTGCTGGCGGCCATCGCGCACGACGATCGCATTTACGGGCACGCGCAGGGGGCGCGCGACGCCCTCGCCGGCGGGTGTGATGAGCGCGACCCCGTTGAGTCCGGCGGGAATCTGGCGCTCGGGATTGGGCAAGGTGAGTTCGACGCGCATCGTGCCGGAAGCAGCGTCGATCAGGCCGGCGGCACGCGCGACTTTGGCGGGAAACTTTTTGCCCGGCAGCTCGTTAAATTCAACGACGGCGACCTGACCGGGACGCAGCGCGAGCGCGGTGGCGGGGGCGACGTCGAGCAGGCCGCGGAGTTCGTTGACGCGCGCGAGGTGGAAAAGCCAACGACCGTTGGTCGTCGAATCACCGGGGATGAAATCGCCGCGGTCGAACTGGCGGTTGACGACGAGGGCATCGAAGGGCGCGCGGATTTGCTGGAAGGCGACGAGTTCGGTGAGGCGCTTGGCTTCGGCCTGCACGGCGAGCAAATCGGCGGCGGCGGTCTTGGCGTTGGCCTCGCCGATCTCGGCCTCAGCGCTGGAGAGCACCGCTTTTTCGCCCAGGGCGCGGGTGCGGCGGACGTTGGCCTCGGCGAGTTCCGCGCGAGCGGCGGCTTGGGCGACGGCGGCGGCGGCGCGCTCGGCCGCGCGCTGGATCTCGGGCGCGGCGACGACCGCAAGCACGTCACCGGCCTGCACGACATCGCCGAGATCCACCCGACGCTCGGCGAGCAGGCCGGTGGCCCGGGAATAAATGTAGGCCTGCTCGGCCGGCGCGGTGCGCACCGGCAGGCGAAGCGGCTCGGCGGGCGGAGCCACTTCGGGCTTCACAAATTGGAGGTTCCCCTGCGCCGAAGCGGCGGCGGGCAGGAGCAAGGCAAATAGAGCGGCGAGGCGGAGAGAATTCATGGCGCGGAAGGAGGGACGGGCGCGGGTGGGCGGCGCTTGAGGACGGAGAACATGAAAGGCACGACAAAGAGCGAGGCGAGCGTGCCGAAGAGCAGACCGCCGATCACGGCGCGGCCGAGCGGGGCGTTTTGCTCGCCACCCTCGCCGTGGCCGAGCGCCATGGGCAACACGCCGAGAATCATCGCGAGGGCCGTCATCGTGACGGGGCGCAGGCGCGTGGTGGCGGAGGTGATCGCGGCCTGGGCACCGGTTGCGCCGGCCGCCCAGAGATCGCGGGCGAAGGAGGTGACGAGCACGCTGTTAGCCGTGGACACACCGACGACCATAATGAGCCCCATCAACGCGGGGATGCTGAGATGGGTGCCCGTCACCCAAAGCGCCACGAACGCCCCGGCCATGGCTACCGGCAGACCGCTGATCGCGGCCAAGGGTAACGCCCACGATTGGAAGTTCACCACCATCACGAGGAAGATCAGCACGGCGGACAAAATGAGGCCGCCAAAGAGCTCACGGTAGGCCGACTCCATCAGCGCGGCTTGGCCGGCAATGACGATCCGGTTGCCGGGTTTCTGCTCTTTGCGCAGCTCGGTGAGGATCGGATTGAGGCGGTCGAGCACGGAGCCGAGGTCGGTGCCCTGCACGTTGGCGAGCACGGTAAACGTGGGCAGCAAGGTCGTGCGCGAGACGCTCGAGGGCGACTGGCGCTCGCTGAGTTTCGCAAACGCGCCGAAAATCACCGGCGGTCCCCCGGCGGCGGGGCGCATGGGCAAGGTGAGCAGTTGCTCCGCGTCGCGGAAGAGCGCGGGCGGCACCTGAACTTGCACTTCGTAGGATGAACCGGTTTTCGGATCGGCCCAGAACGTGGGCGCCACGCTGCCGCCCGAGCCCAGCGCGGTGAGGAGCGCGCCGGCGATGTCCTGTTGGCTGAGGCCAAAGCGGGCCGCCCGCACACGGTCGATTTCGAAATAGTATTCGGGCACGCCGAGGAGTTCGCGCAACGTCACATCGACGGCGCCCGGCACGGCCCGGAGACGCTCGCGGAGACGTTGGGCCAGCGCGAGGTTGCCCGGAATATCGCGGCCGACGAAGCGGACTTCAAACGCGGTCGGCGCCCCGCCGGAGAGCGTCTGGCTGGTGGCGTCGGCCGGGCGGAAAAACGACTGCACCTCGGGGAATTGCTCCGCGAGCAGCCGCCGCAATTTTTCCGTATATCCGACGACGGGCGCGTGACCGGGCGCGAGTTGGATGAGGATCTCGCCGTCATAGGGACCGACCACGGTGCTCTCGACCCAAGCGAGATTGATCGCGGTCGGTGGCCCGATGTTTTCGACCACAAAGCGGAGTTCCACCGGAGGAATCACGGTGCGGATGGCGCGCTGGATGTCGGCAAAACGCCGCGCGGTCTCCTCCACCCGGGTGCCGCCAGGCAGGCGCACGAAGACGCGCATGAGTCCGGCATCGGTGGCGGGGAAAAACTCGCGGCCGAGAAATTTCCAAGCGACCCCACCGAGGCCCGCGACCGCGAGCACGATGACCGGAACGATCCAACGCCGCGCCACGAAGACCTCGAGCATACGGTGTTGTCGGGCGGAGACGGCGGTGAGGGCGTGTTCGATGGCGTAGTGCAGCCGCATCAAGCCTCGGGGCGCCCGACCGGCGTCGGCGCGTTCGGCGCGGGTCTCGGCGGGAAGCAGCAGCGAGGCGAGCGTGGGCACGAGCGTGCGCGAGAGCAGGTAGCTCGCGACCATCGCAAAGATCACGGCGAGCGCGAGCGGCTTGAAAACAAACGCCGCGGTCCCGGAGAGCAGAAAGATCGGCAGAAACACGATGCAGATACCGGTGGTGGAAACGAACTCGGGAAAAGCGACCTGTTGCGCCCCGTCGACGATGGCATCACGCACGGTTTTTCCGGAGGCGATCTGGCGCTTGATGTTTTCGATTTCGACGAGGGCGTTGTCCACGAGGATGCCGATGGCGAGCGCGAGGCCGCCGAGGGACATCAGGTTGAACGTGGCGCCAGCGAGGCTGAGACCAAAAATCGAGCAGAGCAGCGCGAGCGGAATCGAGGTGAGGACGATCAACGTCGAGCGCCACGATCCGAGAAACAGCAAGACCACGAGGGCCACGAGCGCACCCACGAGGACGATCTCGCGCAGGATGTTGTCGACGGCCGACCGGACAAAGACGGATTGGTCGAAGATGGGCTCGACCTTAACGCCGGGAGGCGCGGACGCGCGGATGGCCGGAAGGCGGGCCATGATCCCGTCGATGATTTCGAGCGTGGACGTGTTCCCGAGTTTCAGGGCGGTGACGATGACGGCGTTTTGGCCGTTGAGCCGGGCGATGTTGGTGCCGAAGGCCTCGCCGTCGCGGACGTTGGCGACATCGCGCAGCAGAATGATCCGGCCATCGACGTTGCGCACCGGCAGGTCGAGAAACTCGGGGATGGAGACCGGGCTGGCGTTGACGCCGACGGAGAGATCACGGCCACCGGCGCGGAGGGAACCGGAGGGCAGCGTCTGGTTCTGCGCGGCGAGGGCGCGGCTCACATCCGAGGCGGAGAGCCCGTAGGCGTTGAGCGCATCGGGATCCAAATCGACCATGATCTGCCGCTGGGCGCCGCCGTAGGGTAAGGTGAGGCGGAGGCCGGCGATTTCCTGCAACTGGGCGCGCATGGTGAGCCGGGCAAAATCGAAGATCGCGCCGTCGGTGAGCGTATCGGACGACAACACGAGCTGGATGATCGGCACGCTTGAAGGGCTCGATTGGACAATGATCGGCGGCACGGTGCCGGCGGGCATCCGGCGCAAAATCGTCTGCGAGATGGCGGTGACTTGGGAGAGAGCGCGCTCGATGTTTACACCTGGCTGAAAACGCAGCCGGATAATCGCGACGCCGTTGATCGTCTCGGAGCGGAGTTCGAGCACATCGTCGACGTTGTTGAGCGATGCCGTCTCGGAGAAGGACGTGATCTTCGCAGCCATCTCGGTGGGATTCAGCCCGCCGTAAGACCAAACGAGCATGACTTCGGGGCTGTCCACCCGCGGCATGATATCGGTGGACGTGCGCTGGATCGCCAGTCCGCCAAACAGCGCGATCAAAATCGCGAAGACGGCGACGGTGTATTTATAGCGAAGGGCAAAGAGGACGATCCACATGGTTGGCGAAGGCGCGGCGGGAGACGATGGAAAGGAGCCAACGTGGCGCCGGGTGCAAACCAAGGCAAGAGAACGACCGGGCCACGGGGACCGGGGCGAAACGTGCGGCGCCCGATGTTACGCAGAATTCACGCCGGAAGATTGCGGATCGCTCCGGCCGCGGCAGAGTTGGTGCTGTTACCGCCCAATCCCCTCCCAACCATGTCCAAAGCCATCGTCATCTC
>CAMBRG010000138.1 GCA_945869845.1 Opitutus sp. GAS368
CGACCCACATTTTTTTTGTGACCGACGGACGACGGAGTCCGGTGGACCAAATGGAAGCGTTTAAGGCTTGGGTGGAAATGCGGCCCGTTGAGCTGGGGCGGGTGTTGACGGTCATCAACTGCCAACTGGCGGCGAAGCACCCGCCGTTGCGGGCGTGGTATGAGGCGTGCGTGCATTTTTCCGACGTGGCGCTGCTCAACCGAAGGGAAGGCGTTGAAAACAAGTGGCTGAGCGACTTCAGGGGGTTTTTCGACGACCAGTTCGTACCGTGCCTTTTTGAGTTTGTAAAAGGGGGCCGGGTGAAGAATCCGGCGCTCATTCTTGATCCACAGGCGCGGCGGATGACCCATGTTTTCGACGACGAATTGGAGTGGGTGGTCGTCGATGAAGAAGGTTCCGAAGACGACGGCAGCGACGCCGAGATCGGCGTGGACGAAGAAGTGCAAGTTGCCCGCGAGGAGGAGCCGTATTTTGTGCGGGACGCGGCCGGGCGTCGGGCGAAGCGGATCGTGGAGATCGCCGAGTTTTTGCCGAAGATCGAGCCGGCGGCGGGGACCTGAAATAAAAAAGCTCCGACCGCGTGGTCGGAGCCGAAGAGACCGGTGGTCGCGGTCGTGATTACTTCGCGGCGGCGACGGCAGCGACGAAGGCTTTGGCCTTGGCGGTGATGGCGGCCCAGTTTTTTTCCTTCATCGCCTTGGCATCAACGAGTGAACTGCCGGCGGCGACGGCGAATGCTCCGGCTTTGAGGAATTCTCCGACGTTGGATTCGTTCACCCCGCCGGTCGGAAGCATCTCGACGTGCGGGAGCGGGGCTTTGACGGATTTGATGTAACCGGGGCCGAAAAACTCGGCGGGGAAAATTTTGGCGGCGTCGGCGCCGGCCTCCCAAGCGTTGATGATCTCGGTGGGGGTGAAGGCGCCGGAGAAAATCGGCACACTGTAGCGTTTGCAAAGCGTGATGACATCGGGGCGCAGGGCGGGGGTGACGATGAATTTGGCGCCGGAGAGGATGCCGGCGCGAGCGGTTTCGGCGTCGAGAACGGTGCCGAGGCCGAAGAGAAAGTCGGGGAGCTCGGCGGAGGCTTTTTCCAACAGGCGGATGGCGCCGGGGGTGGTCATGGTGAGCTCGATGCTGGTGAGGCCGCCCTCGGCGAGGGCCTTGGCGCAATCGAGGAGACCGTCAGGGTTGTCGGCGCGGATGAGGGCGATGACGCGTTCGGTGCGAATTTTTTGGAGAATGGCTTCTTTTTTCATGGGAAAAGGCAGGTTGAGCACGGCGCCGGGAGAGGGAAATCAATTTTCTTGCCCAGCGGTGAGGGTGAGTGTGTGTTTCCCGTTCCGCTCGTGCCCGGGTGGTGGAATTGGTAGACACGCAGGTCTCAGAAGCCTGTGCCTCACGGTGTAGCGGTTCGAGTCCGCTCCCGGGCACCATTTTGCATGGGAGTAAAAGATCGCCGGTTTTCGTTAAGGAGCCGGGCGAAACTGGCGGCGGTAAGCTTGGCCGCGCTCAAGGTGAGCGATCACGGCCGGGTAGTCGCGGTTGGAGAGAGCCGAGTGAAAGGTGTGCAATTCGTCTTCGTAGGCGAGCAGGGCGCGGAGGACTTCGCCGCGGTTTTGTTCCAAAATGGTGCGCCAGAGTTGCGGATCACTGCCGGCGATGCGCGTGGTGTCGCGGAGGCCGCCGCCGGCGTAGTTGCGCCACGACGAATCACGGGAGGCCAAGAAGGCGCAGAGAGTTGAGGCGAGGACTTGGGGAAGGTGGCTAATGTGGGCCACGATCTCATCGTGCCGGTCGGGGTCGACGGTCACGGCTTCACCGCCGAGATCTTGCCAGAAACGAACAACCCGCTCGGTCGCGGCGGGCGAGGTGGTGGGTAGCGGAGTGACGAAGCACGTGCGGCGTTCGAAGAGCTCGGCGGTGCCGTGCTCCCAGCCGGTTTTTTCGGACCCGGCCATGGGGTGTGAACCGACGAAATGCCCGCGCTCGCCCAGAGCGATGGCGCCGAGACGAGAGATCTCGGCTTTGACGCTGCCGACGTCGGTCACAACTGCATCAGGCGCGAGGTGGGGGGCGACCTGTTGGGCGAGAGCAACGATCTGATCCACGGGGGCGGCGATGACGACCAAGGTGGCGTTGGCGACGGCGACCGCGGGCGAATCGGCGACCGCGTCGCACCACGATTGCCCGGTGAGGGCGAGCCGGGTTTCAGGCCGCCGCGCCCAGAGGACGATGCGGGCGGCAACGCCACGGGCGCGGGCGGCGCGGGCGACCGAGGCGCCGAGCAGGCCGGGGGCGAGAATGGTGAGCTGAGGGAGCATCTGGGCGGAGCGACGCAAAAACAGCGTGCGGTGTCGAGCGGGGAGACGTTGAGTTTTTTAAACGGTGGTTGGGTCGAAGAGGGCTCGATGGATTGCACCAAGATTCCGGATCACCGGGTGGCGAAGACAGGCGACGATGAGCGGGCGCTGCGGCGGAAGCTTTGGTTCGTGCGGGGCGCAGCGGCGTTCGCGGCGGAGACACCGATCCAGTTGGCGGGGTAAATTCCATGAGTTGGCGGGAGGCCGGGGTTTTGTGAACGACTGGGCTGGGCCTTGGTTCGGACGGTGCGATTGCCCACCGGGCCCGAATCACGCGCGCCCCTCGGGGCGACTCCGATCGCGGGTCAAGGTCTCGGGAGACCAGTGGGCCAACCGCCGCGAGGTGGTGAAATCGCGCGCGAATGCGGCGGGCTTTTGGCGCGGACGGGCAATCGGGCCGGGCTGCTTGATTCGCCGGAGCTGAGGGCGGCGACTGCGCCGAGTGCGGGCGGCCGCTTTTTGGACCGGGATGGGGGTCATCACAACGGCACCGCCCGAGGCGCTCAACAAAGGCGAACGCGGCCGGCAATTCGGCTTTGGCTTCGTCGTGGAAATGCGGCGAAATCGGTGCGGCCTAGCCGCCCGCCGCGGGACTCAGACGCCGAGTTTTACAATGAGAGCATACTCTGCGGCGGAGAGCGGGAGCACGGAGAGGCGGCTTTGGCGGATAAGGGCGATATCGGCGAGGGCCGCTTCGGCCTTGATCTGCGCCAAAGTCACCGGGTGAGGCAGGGCACGGCCGCACTTGAGTTCGACGGCCACCCAGCCCGGCTCCTCGGCGGTCGGATCGGGGAAGCTCGGCTTGGTCACCTCGGCCAATCCGGCGACCGCTTTGGGGCCGACGCTTTCGTAAAAGAGGACGCGATCGCCGGGGCGCATGGCGTTGAGGTGGAGGCGGGCTTGGTAATTGCGAACGCCGGTCCAAGCCGTGCGTTTGTCGCGCGCGAAGTCGGCCCATGAGTAGGCTTCGGGTTCGGATTTAACGAGCCAGTGTTGCGGTTGCATTTTTGGGGTGGGAGGCGTTTGGTTTCGAGATGGATAAGGAAGCCAGCGACGCTGAAAAGGCAAAAGCCCGGAGCGTGCAGCGCCTGCTCTATTGGGTTATGGCCGGGTTCATCCTTGTGCCGTTGGTGGCGGCTTATCTGTTGCTGTGACCGCTCTGAACTGACGCTGCGCTCCGAATACCAACCGTTTCCCGATTCGAATTGGGTTTATTGCACTCTGACGGCCGCCGGCTGGCTCCTTTGCTCTACGATTGGTGATGGGAACGGCTACCGGGTGGGGGCATCGTTCATCGGGCTGAGTCTTGGCGTTTTGGGGATAGGCGATCGGTTTCCTGAGCGACGGATCGATGGGCGTCGTGACGGCGGGACGGGGCGACGTGGGGCGCCGGGTCAGGGTAGAAATTGTCAGTGTGATACCGTCGGCCGGAGGCAAAATGGGGTTTGCCCTCATCGTGGGATCCCAAGGCGATTGAGTTTAGGGTGAGGAATGCCGGAAGCGCGAAATAAGGTGTTTGCTTGGCTCCGGGGGGGGCGGATACCTTTGCCAATCTTTTTGGGGCAATAGCTCAGTTGATAGAGCGCGTCGTTCGCAACGACGAGGTCGTCGGTTTGATCCCGATTTGCTCCACCACTTTCCAGCCGGGAATTTTCAGACGGGGAATGTCACGGACGCGAAAAATTCAACCAATTTGCCCGTTGGCTTCGTACTTGCTCTTGTCGGGGAGGACCCCGGGGGATAAGCTTCCGGCCTTTCAGATTCTTTTTTCGCCATGAAAAACAACACCAAATCCGTCAAGTCGCCCGCCCCAGCGAAAAAGATCACCGTCAAGAAAATCGTGCCGGCCGCCAAGGTCGCTGTTGCACCCAAACCGGCTGGAAAGGTGGCCCCGAAGCGCTCAAAGCCACCGGTGAAAAAGGCGCCGGCAAAACGGGCGCCCGCGCCGAAGGTTGAACCGGTGGCGCCGACGGCGGTGCGCACCACCATCACCGCCAAGATCGATATCGGCTTCGGCAATGCGCTTTACCTGCGGGGCGAGGGCGCCGGATTGAGTTGGGACCGCGGAACCCAGATGAACTGTTTGGCGGACGATACTTGGATGCTCGAATTGGGCGAGTCGGTCCGTCAGGTCATCTACAAGTTCTTGGTCAACGATCTCACTTGGAGCGCCGGTGAGGATTATGTCGTGCCGGCCGGCACGAGCGTGACCGTTGCTCCTGCCTTCTAATTTATCCGACTCACTTCGCGTCAGGATTAATGCGGCGAAGTTGGGCGGCGACGGCAGTGGTCGCTGCGTCGCGTTGGGTCAATGCGGCGGCCGGCACGAGGGTGCAGCGCATCCGGATTTTGGAAAAGGGCTTGGGTAAACAAAACCGATCCCAGGAGCCGAGTCGCCAGGTGGATTCGAACTCGGCGCCGATTAACAGCAGTGGGGTCCGGGTGCGACGGGCGACGATCAAGGCACCGGGCTTGAAGTCATAGCAAGGCCCGCGGGGACCGTCGGGGGTGATGCCGATGTCGCGGCCCGAGCGCAGGACTTCGACCAAAGCCGAGGCCGCCTCGCGGCCGAGCCGGCTGCTGGAGCCGCGCACGGTACCCATGCCGGCGAGGGAGAAGAATGCGCTGAGCCAAGCGCCGTCTTTGCTGGCACTCACGAGGGCGTAGGCCGGTCGGCCTTGACGGTAACGACGGACGATTTCGGCGGAGAGAAACAGGCGGTTGTGCCACAGCACGATGGCAACGGGTTCGTCGTGCTTGGTGAACGCGTGCAAATCCTCGGGGGTCGTTTCGAACCGCAGCGAGCGTCCCCAGAGCTTCATGAGCAAAGCGAGCGGCCACAGCACGACGCGACGCCACCCGTCGATGCCGTGGATCGACTCGGGGGGCGCGGATGGGGGCGGGCCGGCAGAGTTTGAGGGCGATGAGTGCAGCGGTGCGGTTGTCGCGCAAAGCCCGGGCGTCGCCAAGCGAAAGTTCTTTTTAGGTGAAAGGGAGCGGCGTTGACCCCGGGCGTGATCCTCGAAACGGTGCGCGCCTGATGAGTCCCGTGTTACCGCCTTGTCCGTATTTGCCGACGCCCCGGGCTGGGCTCGATTGGCGGTCGCTGCATGCCTACCGCGACCATGAGCGAGGGGCGGATTTCTATTTTGGCTGCTTGGAATACGGCCACGCGCTTTGGCAACGTGGTTTGGCTGCAAGGGCGCTCCTCTGTCTGGACCGGGCTTTCGGCGCGGAACTTTCCGGCGAGGAGCCTATTCTTAGCTCGTGGGAGATGCCGTATGCGGCGACGGCGTGGATGATCGCCCGGACGCCGGACGGGGTGTTCATCGGAAATCCGAGGGTGCATTTTCAGCATTACGCTGACCGCATGAACGAGCCGCGGCGCGAGCAACGCCGTTGGCGTGCGTGGGCGTGTTGGGCGCTCACGCGGGCGGTGGCGCCGGGGTTGCCGGGCGATCCGCGGCATGAGGTGACGGAGCCGAGCGCGCTGCAGATTGAATCGGCTTTGGCGGCCAACGGCCTACTGGGTGAGGTCGCGGTTTGGCGGGCGGCGCTGGATTTGGCCGCCGGGCTGAAGGCCTAGTTCACGCCGTCGCGCGGCGGTTGGCGGTGGCCATGAGATGGTCTTGGACGGAGAAGGACGGCTGACCGGTGCGGCGCTTGACCGGTTGGTAGGTGCCGTCGGCGCGGAGCGCGTGGGCGTTGGCGTTGTCGCGCAGTTCGGGGGCGAAGAAATCGCGCATCATCCAGCGACGGAGCGCAGGATCTTCGATCGGGAAGACGACTTCGATCCGGCGGAAGAAATTGCGCGGCATCCAATCGGCGCTCCCGGCCAAAATGAGGGGCTCGCCGCCGGCGTTTTCAAAATACATGGCGCGCGCGTGTTCAAGGAAGCGGCCGACGATGCTGCGCACCCGGATGTTTTCGCTGAGGCCCTTGACCCCGGGCACGAGGCAGCAGACGCCGCGCACGATGAGGTCGATCTTAACGCCGGCCTGCGACGCAGCGTAGAGGGACTCGATGGTCGCATGGTCGACGAGAGCGTTCATCTTGACGATGATGCGGGCCGGTTTGCCGGCGGCGGCGTTGCGCTTCTCTCGCGCGATGAGCTCCCGGATGCGGCGGTGGAGATTGTAGGGGGCGACGAGTAGGTGGCGGAAAGCGGGGGTGCGGCTGAAACCGGTGAGGGAGTTGAAGAGGTGGGCGACGTCGCCCGTGATCCCGGGGCGCGAGGTGAAGTAGCTGAGGTCGGTGTAAAAACGGGCTGTGCGCGGGTTGTAGTTACCGGTGCCGAGGTGGGCGTAGTGCCTCATGCGCCGGCCCTCGCGGCGGACGACCAGGCAGAGCTTGCAGTGAGTCTTGTGGCCGACGAGGCCGTAGACGACGTGAACGCCGGCTTCCTCGAGTTGCTTGGCCCATTGGATGTTGTTGGCTTCGTCGAAGCGGGCTTTGAGTTCGACGAGGGCGGTGACTTGCTTGCCGTTGTGTGAGGCCTCGATCAGCGCCCGCACGAGCGGCGAGTCGCCACTGGTGCGGTAGAACGTCTGCTTGATGGCGAAGACTTGGGGGTCGCGGGCGGCCTGCTCGACGAAATCGACGACCGGCTGGAATGAATCGTAGGGGTGGTGCAGGAGCACATCCTGCACGCGCAACGTCTCGAAAATGCGCGCGGGCTCGGCGAGCGGCGTCAGGTTGACCGGCGCAAACGGAGCGAACTTTAGGTCGGGGCGATCCACGTCGGCGAGGGCTTGAAGGCGGAGAAGATTGACCGGGCCGTTGATGCGGTAGACGTAATTTTTCGAGACGGAGAGGTTCTCGCACAGCAGTTCGAAAAGATCGGGGTGCACGCCGTCTTCGACTTCAAGGCGCACGGCGGCTCCGCGGCGGAGATTGCGGAGTTCGTCTTCGATTTTCTTCAGCAGATTTTCGGATTCCTCTTCGTCGATGTAGAGATCGCTGTTGCGGGTGACGCGGAACGCATGGGCGGCGTTGAGCCGGTAGCCGGGGAACAGTTGGCCGGCGCAGAGCTTGATGATCTCGCTGAGAAAAATGGTGCGGCGCGGGCTGCCGGTCTTGGCCGGGGGCAGCTCCACGAGGCGGGGCAAGATGCGAGGCACGGGTAAAATCGCGACGTGCCGCTCGACTTCGGGCGTCGTGGGATTGTCGAGCGAGACGATGATGTTGAGCGTCTTGTTGCCGAGCTGGGGGAAAGGATGTGATTGGTCCAGCGCGAGCGGCGTCAGCACCGGATAAACCTGATTGCGGAAATAGGACTGGACCCACTTGAGCTCGGCGGGATTCAGGTCTTTGGCGGTGCGGAACTCGATGCCCTCGTCGGCCAAAGCGGGTAGGAGCAATTCGTGCCAGCACCGGTATTGCTCGGCGACTAAGGCGGTGACCCGCTCGTGAATGCCGTCGAGCTGGGCTTCGGGGGCGAGGCCGTCGGCGCCGGCCTCGGTTACGCCGGAGTCCTTCTGTTGCATCAGTCCGGCGACACGGATTTCAAAAAACTCGTCGAGGTTGGAACTGACGATTGAGAGAAAACGCACGCGTTCCAGCAGCGGGTGGCGTTCGCTGCGGACCTGCTCGAGCACGCGATGATTGAAGGCCAGCCAGCTGAGCTCGCGGTTTAAGAAAATCGCATCCGGGCGCTTCCCGCGGACGTCGGGTCGGGGAGAGCGGGTGCGGGTGATTTGGGCCATGGCGGAAGTGGGGGAGGCCGCACCCTAGGGTCGAGGCCGGCTGAAACGAGCCTTTTTGCGCCGACTAGGGCAAATGTAACCCCTTGCAAGGGGGCGCGGTGGAAAAACATGGGCGGAATTCCCGCCGCGGTATCGGCATCGCGCCCGCTCAGTTCACTTTCGGAACGAAAGTCGGCAGGTCGCGTTAGCTTTTGTTGGGGAACGGGGGTGGAGGCGGCAGGGTTTGGCCCTTGGTTTTTAGTTCCTCGAGGATGACCTCGATGCCTTTGTCGAGCTGCTGGTCCTCGCCGCGGAATTCGCGGGCGGGGTCGTTGTCGACCATGATGTCGGGCTCGACGCCGTGGCCTTCGATTATCCAAGCTTTTCCATCTTTGGAGTAAGGCGCGAATTCGGGTTTGTTGAGGATGCCGCCGTCGGTGAACGGCAGGGATCCGGAGATACCGACGACGCCGCCCCACGAGCGTTTGCCGACAAGTTTGCCGAGGCCGGCTTCGCGGAA
>CAMBRG010000139.1 GCA_945869845.1 Opitutus sp. GAS368
GGCCGGATCTGCTGCAGGCCGTGCATGAACCAGTAGTGCTGCGTGTAGTTGCGGCCCTCGAGGTCGGTCTGGAGCGGCAGGTCGTAGTAGCCGTGGTTGAGGAAACGCTCGGCGGCCAAGCAGTAGTTGGCCATGTCGTCGTTGCCGTAGGAGATCCAGTTGAAGCCGAAGCGGACGGCGGGCCAGCCGACGTAGAGCAGGTAAACGCAGATAATGCCGAAGAACGGGGCAAGTTGCCGCCAAGGGAGCTTGGGGCGGCGCCAGATGAAGATGCCGACGGCGGCGACGAAGAGGCCGAGGGTGAGCCAAGGACCGGCGACGCGCACCGGAATGCCCCAGACGTTGAGGCGCGTCACGATCACGATGATCAGGGCCAATCCGACCGTGGGGGCGATGAACCAGCTCCAAAGCACGCCGAGGCGCGGACGTAGCAGGCTCACGACCGCTTGGCCGATAAACGTAAGGTAAAGAAACGTCCCGAGGACAAGGAGCAGTGCGATCATGCGGTCGTGAAAATATTCTAGCAAAAGTCTCCAAAAAGGCAGGGGATAAAACAAGCCCGGTTTACGGCGAGGCGGGCGAAGTATTTATCGACGCGGATGGCGGGTTTGGCCGGCCGGATTGTCGGGGCCGAAACGGGGCGCGCGGGCGGGGGACGAAAGGGGCGCGCGGGAGGTAGCGGAAGGCGGGGAAATACTGGCGAAGGTGCCTCAAAAAACGCCGACTACTCCCAGAGCTTTCGGCGCTTGCCGCGCTTTGCCTCGACCTCGGTGGCCAAGATTTTCGCCACGCCGAGATGAATCGCCGCGGCGTGCTCCGTGGCGGCGGCGGGAAGCTCGGCCGCAGCGGCAAACTCGGACCAGCGCTGGATCACGGCCGAGACTTCGGCATCGATCTGATCGAACTCGGCGCGGCCGATGCCGGCGTCGGCCGCCACCGCGGCGAGCGTGGTTAGCCGGGGTGCCGAGCCGAAGGTGTTGGGGGTGAGCCCCTGATAATCGCGCCCGGCATCGGCATTGAGGGTCAGGTCGTAGGCCGGCGAGAGCGTCCACTGCGCGGTGGCCTCGTCGAATAGAAAACTGTGGTTCTTTCCGTGGTCGTCGGCGTTCGCCGCCCGTACATTGAAAATCATCCGCCGGACCGCTTCGGCGACTTCGGTTTGATCGCGGGTCAATTGCCGCGTCGTCAAGAGCAGGTGCCGGTAATCGAGCCGATGGGTGTGCAAAGCGCCCGCCAACGTCATGAGATGATAGCGTCGCGACGATCCGGGGATAGGGTCGAACCGTTCGACAAACAGGTGGTGGCGCGTGCGCTTGGCGGCGGTGTCCCGCATGATCTCGGTCGTCGCCGTGCGAATTCCGCAGGCCCGCGCCATGGCCATGGTGGCATGTTCCAACCGCCCGTCGGTGCCGCGCCCAGCTGAATCCCCGTCGCAATCGAGCTTGAGCAGTCCGAGTCGCGCATCCGGATGCGCGCCGATGGCCGCGGCTACGTCGCCACCGACCAAGACCGAGCCATCCGTTAGCCGGGCAATGGTTGCTTTGGGCAGCGCTCCGCCGGCGGTGCCGCCGCGTTGCAAGTGGGCGAAAGCGTGGGCGGGCTCCTCTCGCATGACCGCTTGCGCTTCGCGCCTGAGCAGCGCCGGGGTGACTGCGGCCCAACTCGACGCGCGGTCGTCGTCGCCGAGCGCCGGTTCGAACGTTAGGGCGCCGATGCCACGTCGCCCTACCCAAGCCAGCATCCGCATGGGTGTGGCCTGAACATCGAGCGCGCTGAATGTGCGATCCATGATCCGCCGGCCCCATTGATCGGGTAGGCAATCCGAAAGAAACCCGGGCAATTGGTCGAATCCATCGACCCGTTGACGAAACGTCGCGTTCGTGAACGGCACGGTGATCGGAGACAGATTGTGGCCACGAGCGAGCCATGCTTCGTCGTAGGCAAAATAGGTCGGACCGTTGGTGATCACCCGGCCAACGAGACGTCCATCGGGCCAACGGACGTTGAGCGCTGGGATTGCGGCGCGACTCATTTTGAGGCGGGCGACCCGACGGTTGGGCGCCGGGCGCGTTGGCGAACCGGCTTCGAGAGCTCGGCGAGCGTAGGTTCCTCGGTGACGGGCGGAATCATTTGGGCGAACCGCTCCGTGAGTCCCAGCACCCCGAGGATCTTCAGGAGATTGCGCAGGGTGATGTTGCCGAAGCCGTTTTCGAAATTCTGGTAGGCCGGCCGGGAAAGACCGGCTCGCCGCGCCATTTCGACCTGAGACCAATTCTGTTTGAGACGGTGCTGCCGCAGCCTGTCCAGGAATAAGCGGACGGCCTCTCGGTCACTTTGCCGCATGGGATCAGTCGACGCCGAGATTTTATTCATCGCCTGTTACATTAGGTGATAAAAGCCATAAATCGAACTAAAAGCATTTTAAAATAGGCATTAAAAGCAGATAGTTCTTCGTCATCCCACGCATCCTCAGTATTTCACGTTTTGTCGTATTTAAAAGGTATGGGACGTTGGCCTCATATGGTCTAATACCAACGTCACAGCAGATTTAGACTTTTGTGGGCCGTCCGCTTGCGGACGCACCGAGCGCCTGCAAGCAGGCTGCCTACGACGGAAAGTCTAAAAAACAAACGGCGCTGGTCTAACCACGGCCGAGATACGCGGGGCACACGCGGAGGGCGGGTCGGAGACCGCGCCCTACTTTCTTCACCAACGAATGCCCAGGGCGTGGAGGCGGGCGGTGAGGGCGCCGCGGAAGCGGGTCGAGCGGGCGAAGCGGTTGATCGTATCGCCGTCGTTTTGTTTCTCACCGTGGAAGCGGGTGCGGATCCGGGTCATCTCCTCGGCGCCGATGGTGTGAATCGCCTGACTGGTCTTTTGCTCCGCGTGGACGCGGAAGCAGCCGAGGAAATAAGGGAGGCGTTTGATTTTGCACCCGGCGCGGTGGAAGCGGGCGAGCAGGTCCCAATCGAGGGCGAATTGGAAGCTGGGATCGATGCCGCCAGCGGCGTCCCAGGCACGTTTGCGCCAGAAGAGAGTTTCTTGGGGAATGTAGTCGATCCACTCGATCGAGGGCGCGTCGTGCGGCGGCATCACCCAGCGGCCGACATCGCGGTCGGCGGGATCAATGATGATCCGGTGTCCGTAGATGACGTCGACGTCGGGGTGAGTCGCAAAATACTCGGCGACGAAGCGGAGGACGCGTGGCGCGATGAGGTCGTCGGAGTTCAGCCAGGCCATGATGTCGTCCGGCCCGAGCGTCGATTCCAGATGGGCGAAGCCGATGCGGACGGCGTCGGCTTGGCCTTTGTCTTTGGCCGATTCCCAATGGTGCAGGTGCGAGGCGTAGCGGGCGATGATCGCGGGGCTGTTGTCTTTGGAGCCGCCGTCTTGGACGACGTAGCGGAGGCGCGGGTAATTCTGATTCAGGATGCTCAGCATCGTGCTCTCGATAAACCGGTCCTGGCCGTAACTCGGGGTGACCATACCGATTTGGGGCAGCCGGGAATCGGGCAGCCGGGCTTTGGGGATGCGGGCATCCCACACGAGGGGGCGCGGGTCGTAATGGCGGAGGATGCCGATCTGCATCCAGTACTCTTCGACGACTTTTTTGAACAGCCACGTGTCGAATGGCCGCCACCATTCTTCGCGCATATAGCCGCAGGCGCCGAGGTAGAGTTTTCGCAGTTTGGCGGTGAAGGTCGTGGTCTCGGCGGAGAGCTGGGCGATGAGGGTCGCGCGCTCGACGCAGGCGCGGTGGAGCACCTGGATGACGCCTTCTTTTTCGGCGAGGAGTTTGCCGTAGTGCTTGGCCTGTTCGAGGCCGGCGAGACCGTTGGCGTAGTTGGCGAGCGATTGGTCTTTGTCGGCCAGCCGGGCTTTGATTTCTGCGATCTCACGATCGCGCAACACGACGAGAGCCTCGACGTTGCGGATGTGAATTTGGGAGGCATCGAGCGTGGCGACCCAGTTGGGGTAATCGCCGGGAAGTTTGGCGAGCGTGGCCTCGGCTTCGACGCGCGCAGCGGTCGCGGCGGCGAAGTGCTGTTCGATTTGGGCGCGCTCGTTGGCCGCGGCGGTGAGCGCGGCTTGGGCGATGCCGAGGGCGGCGACGTTCGCGTTTGCAGCGGCTTCGGCGGCGGCGCGGGCGGTGGTGAGTCCGGCGATATGGCGGTCTTTTTCGCCGTGGGCGGCGTTGAGTTCGCCGACCATGCGTTGGAACTCCTTCACGTGACCGTCGAGCTTGATGATGACGGCCTCGCGCTCGTTGCAGACGGCTTTGAGTTGATCGATCTCGGCGTCCTTCGTGTCGGTCTCGGCTTTGAGTTCGGCGATCTCGGTGTCTTTCGTCGCGCACTCGGCCTCGAGCTCGGCCTTGATGGCTTCCATCTCGGTCTTGCGCTCGGTGGCGGCGGTCTTGAGGGCGCCGATCTCGGTATCCTTGGTGTCGGTCTCAGCTTTGAGTTCGGCGATCTCGGTGTCTTTCGTCGCGCACTCGGCTTCGAGCTCGGCTTTGATGGCCACGGTAGCGTCCTTGAGCGCTGTAATCTCGATGTCTTTCGTATCGGTCTCGCGTTTGAGTTCCTCGATCTTGTGCTGGCGGTCTAGCCGATCCTGCTGGAGATCGGCAAAGCGTGGGGCGGAAGCCGCAATGAGGGCGAGCGCCTCGGCGGGCAGGTTGCGGACTTCGAGCACGGTATCGAGCGGAGCTTCGGGGGCGGTGGCGAGGAGCTGCTCGACGGCGCGGCGGACATCGGCGGGGGCGAGGGTTTTTACGCAAGGGCCGTCACCGAAATAGCAATCCCAGTTGCAACCGAAGCACGGGAGCGGCTGGACCACGGAAACCCCTTGACGGGCGGCCGGACGGAAACGGGGCCAGTGACCGCCGCCGAAAATTCCAACCACCGGCCGGCCGACCGCGGCGGCGAGATGGAGGGCCCCGGTATCGTGGCCGACGTAGAGGCGCGAGGATCGGAGGAGGGCCGCGAGCACGGGAACTTCGCCGTCGCGACCGAGCCAGGCCGCGGGCCGGACCCCACCGAGGCGGACGGTTTCGGCGGCGACGGCTTCAAGCAGGGCGTTTTCCGATTCGTGGCCGAGGAGAAGAACGGGGAGGGAGCGCTCGCGTTGGAGCCAGAGGACGATCTCGGCGAATTTCTTGGCGGGCCAAGATTTGACCTGCACGTTGGCGAGGCCGGCGGGGAAGACGGCGGCAAAGGCGCCGGCCGGGAGTTTGGCGGCGCCGAGCACGGTGGCGGCTTGGGTGCTGGCCGCCGCAGAGATCGTGACGGAGGGCAGCGGGCGGGCGGCGGGGCGGGGGCGCGCGAGCAGGTGATCGACGAGGCGGTGCTGGTTTTCCCAGTCGGTGGTGTGCGCGGCCGCGGGCACGGTTTCCGAAAAGGCCGTGGCGACTTCGACGCCGAGATCGAGGCGGAGGGCGGCGGCAAAGATGGGATCAACGTCTTGGGCGCCGAGCATCACGCTACGGACTTTGGGGAAATGCGCGGCGACGGCGGCCTCAAGCCACGTGCGGTTGAGCGTGGGGGCGAGGACGAGGTCGGGTGCGAGGGCTTCGATTTCTCCCAAGAGCGCGGTGAGTTCGGCGCGGCACTCGGAGGGCTTTTGTTTGAACGGATTGAGGCGGGCGACGTGCCAGTGGAGCGACGGCGGGAAGAGCGGGGCGAGCGTCTCGTAACCGGCGCGCACGACGAGGGTGTGGCGGGCATCGGGCCACGCGGCTTGCAGCTCGGCGAGGGCCGAGGCGAAGATGATGAGGTCGCCGATGGTATCGGGACGCAGATAGATGATGCTCTTGGGCGTTACGGGCACGGCAAAAAGTTGAGGCAACGAAAGGGCGGAGAGGGATGCGAGCCTGATTTCAACGGGGCCGGCGGGACTTCAGCAGCGGGACTTCAGCGCGGTTTCAAGGCGCTGGATGGCCCAGCCGCGATCGGTGGATTCGGCGGCCTGGTCGAGGAGGGCCCGGACGAGACGGCCGGTCGGGCGGGCGGTGAGGGCGGTGCTGATCTCCTCGGGGGAGTGGAGCGCGAGCGGCGCGCGGGCGGCGGTGAAGAAGAGGTCGTAGCTGTAGACGGGGTTCGCAAAATCGATGGCGGGGAAACCGAGGCGAGAGAAAAACTCGGCGGCGCTGCGGCGGCTGTAGAGGTAGAGGTGCTCGTCGTTGTTGCCGTCCATGTGGCGTTGAAAAATATCGCCGGTGGCGACGAGGTCGGCGTGGGTGAGGTGCTCTTTGTATTCGGGCGTCTGGATCACGAAAAACCCATCGGGCGCGAGCAGGCGGGCGCACTGCGCGAGGGTGGTCGCAGGCGTGGGCAGGTGCTCGAGGACGTCGTTGAGGACGATCACGTCGAAGCTGCCAGGTGCGAAGGGCTGGGTCTCGATCGGGCCGGCCAAGGCGTCGATACCGAACGACTGGCGGGCGAATTCGACGACCCACGGGCTCATCTCGGTGCCGGTGGCGGTGTAGCCGGCCCAGCCGAGGAGGGCGACGTAGGCGCCGTGGGCGCAACCGAGCTCAAGCACGCGGGCCGGGGGAAGGCGCCGCGCGAGCAGGTGGCTGAGCCAGTGGGTGCAGCGCTCGGGCAAATCGAGGCGGGAGCGGCGGGTGATGTCGGGCAGGCCGTGATGCTCGGTCTGGCGCTGGTGCCAGTAGTCCTTGGAGTAGAGTTCACCGGAGTCGGCTTTGACGGTAAAGGCCTCGGGCGGCAGCGGGGCGCGGCTGACGAGCGTGCCGCAGGCGCGGCAGACGTGATAATCCGCCGAATAGGGCGCGAGTTCTGGGTGGCCGCACCAGCAGGCGCGGGCGCGGGGCGAAGCGGCGGAGGAAACGTCGCCCGCGCTCATGCGTAACTGATTTCGAGCGGGAGCTGGGCCGCACCGTAAAACGGCAGCACCCCCGCGGCGTGATGCGCGACGCTGAGCGGGCCGAGTCCGCCGACCCGGTCGTGAAACGTGCCGACGTTGAGATCGGTGGGATCGGCTTCGGCGGCGTCCAGCGAGAGCGTGTAAAGCCCCGCTTGGGCGGTGAGGGTGACGCGGAAATCGAGCATGATTTCCTCGCCGGCCGCCAGGGGCGGGAGGGGGAAGCGGAGCTGGGAATTGCCGGCGGCGAAGAGCAAATTGCCCATGCGGTCGTGGAGTTGCAGGCCGACCGAGGGCAGCGCGATCGGTGCGTGGGCTTTGAAGAGGACGCGGATCGTGGCGCGGTGGAGCAGCTCAAAATCCCAAGTGGCGGCGCCGTGACCGTCGAGGACCGCGGCGGCGATGAGTTCGAGTTTGCGGTCGCCGTGGCGAGACTTGGCGCTGGGGAGGATATCGGCGGCGACCAGAGCGGTGCGGAGGTTGGGCGCGACGGGTGCGTGATGCCCGGCGGCGACGGGGCCGGCGGCGGAGGCGGCGGTCGGCTGGTGCAGGTTAAAGTAGCGGCTCACGCAGTCTTCGGGGGCGCCGTCATGGATGAGCTTCCCCTGCGAAAGGAGGAGACCCCGGTCGCAGAGATTTTGGACGGAGCCGGTGTCGTGGGAAACGAAGATCAGCGTGGCCCCGCGATGGACGATTTCGCGAATGCGTTGAAAACACTTCTGGGTAAAGAACACGTCGCCCACGCTGAGGGCTTCATCAACAATCAGGATGTCCGGCTGGACGCTGACGGCGACGGCGAAGGCGAGTCGCATCATCATGCCGGACGAGTAAGTCTTCACCGGTTGTTCGATGAAGTCGCCGATGTCGGCGAAGGCGGCGATTTCATCGAAGCGCCGGGCCATCTCAGCGCGGGACAAGCCATAGATCGAGCCATTGAGAAAAACGTTCTCGCGGCCGGTGAACTCGGGGTTGAAGCCGGAGCCGAGCTCGAGGAGGGCGGAGACGCGGCCGTTGACGTGGAGCGAACCGGAAGTGACGGCGAGCGTGCCGGCGATGAGTTGGAGCAGGGTGGATTTGCCGGAGCCGTTGCGCCCGATGATGCCGGTGGCTTCGCCGCGGCGGATTTCGAATGAGATGTCGTCTAAGGCGTGGAAATCACGATAGCCTCGGGCGGCCCGAGCGGTCAGCGCAAGGTGCGGTGCGCTCGATCGGGGGAAAAGCGCGGCCGTGGCGGCAGTGAGCGGAGAGCCGAGGCGGGCGGACGGTGACGACCAAATGCGATAGGCTTTTGAGACATTCTTGACCGAGATGATGACGTCGCCGGGCATGGATCGGATTGGGCTCCGGAGGCAAGCGCCAG
>CAMBRG010000140.1 GCA_945869845.1 Opitutus sp. GAS368
AGAGCGTTGACCACCCATTTGCCGTGGCCACCGCCGACGGGCGAGTTGACGAGGGCGCCCATGTTGAGGCCGTCCATATCGGCGATGAGCCGCTTGATTTTATCCGGGGTGACGTCGCGGTGATGGGTGTGGACGTCGATGAACGGAAACTTGGCGCGGGTGGGCTTGTGCGCGGGGACGCGGAGGGTGGACTTGGGATCAAAGTCCTCGATCGAGATACTTTGGGCGAGGGCGAGCGGACCGATGGCCGCGGTGAGGACGATGAGCGGGAGCAGAGAGCGGCGCATGGTGGCGTGATTGAGGGTAACAGATGAGGGGACCGACTCATCGGAATAGGACCGGATGGTGCCGGTGGTCAAACGCGGCGATGGGCGGAGCTCGGTCGCAGGCGCAGCTCAAGTTGCTTGCGCTACGGTTCGTGCCTCGTTCGTGGGCAGGCCACGCTGCTGAGAGCCCATTCGAACGTTCGGAGCATTCCGGTTCGATTGTAGGGCGCGACCTTGGTCGCTGCCTCTCCGAGACCGATCCGGCGCGAGCAAGCTCGCGCCCTACAAAGGGGTTATTTGGATAGATTCTACGCGGCGCGGTTGGCGCGTTGGGCGCCATGCATGGCAAAGGAGAAAACGGTGAGCCGGGGCCGGGTACGCCGCTGGCGACCGCGATCTACCGGCGCTCGTCGTGATGGGACGAGAGCCGCAGCTCGGTGGCCGCATGGCCGCGCGAGCGGAGGGCGGACATGACGGCAGGCAGGACGCCCGTGCCACTTCGGGCGTCGGCAAAATGGGCGGTTGGGAAGCCGCCGGCGCGGATTTGGGGTGGCGTCGGGCCGGGCCGCGCGGCTGAACTGCGGCATGATCTTCTCAACGGGTTGGCGGGGAATTTTCGGTGGCTTGGTGTTGGCGTCGGCGGGCGTGGGGCCGGCGAGCGCGCAGGACTACGATCTCGTGATCCGCGGCGGGCGGATCGTCGACGGCACGGGGCGCGCGGCGTATGCCGGCGATGTGGCGCTGAAGGACGGAAAAATCGCGGCGGTCGGCGTGGTTGCGGGCAAGGGCCGAGAGGAGATCGCGGCGGGCGGGCGCGTGGTGGCGCCGGGATTCATCGACGTGCACACGCACGCGGACGACATCGCCGACCTGCCGGTGGCGGAGAATTTTCTGCGGATGGGCGTGACGACGTTGATCGCGGGCAACTGCGGGAGTTCGACGACGGACGTGGGTTTTTGGTTTTCGAATCTGCAGCGGGTCGGCGTGGCGGTGAACATGGCGACGCTGATCGGCCAAGGCAGCGTGCGGGCGCAGGTGATGGGCGGGAGTTTCATGCGGCCGGCGACCGACGACGAGCGGGCGAAGATGCGTGCGTTGGTCGATCGGGGGATGGCCGAGGGCGCGGTGGGGCTGAGTACGGGGCTGATCTACCTGCCGGGCACGTTTACGCCGACGGCGGAGCTGGTCGAGCTGGCCAAGGTGGTGGCCGGGCACGGCGGGATTTACGCGAGCCACATGCGCTATGAAAATGCGCGAATCACGGAGGCATTGAACGAGGTGTTGACGGTGGCGCGCGGGGCGGGAATCCGCGCGCAAGTGTCGCACATCAAGTTGTCGAGCCCGGCGGCGTGGGGGCGGGCGGCGGAGATCGCGGCGTATCTCGCGAAGGCGCGGGCCGCCGGGATCGACATCGCGCAGGACCAGTATGCCTACACGGCGTCGTCGACGAATATCTCGGCGCTGGTGGAGGATAAAGTGCGCGAAGGCGGCACGGCGGCGTTTGTGAAACGCCTGGCCGATCCGGCGGTGAAGGCGGCGATGGTCGAGGAGATGAAGACCTCGCTGCGCAATGGCCGGCGGCCGGACTACGCCTACGCGGTGATCGCGAATTTCCGGCCTAACCCGACGCTCAACGGCAAGACCGTGCCGGAGGCGGCGCGGCTCGTGCGCGGGAGCGACACGCTCGACGATCAGATCGAGCTCGTGCTGGACCTCGTGGCGCAAGGCGGGGCGCAGGCGGTGTTTCACGGGATGAATGAGGACGACCTCCGGGCGTTTATGGCGTTGCCCTTGACGATGATCGCCTCGGATTCGGGCGTGCGGAAATTTGCCGAAGGCGTGCCGCATCCGCGGGGCTACGGGAACAACGCGCGCGTGCTGGGGCGTTACGTGCGGGAGTTGAAACTGCTCACGCTGGAAGAGGCGGTGCGGAAGATGACGAAGCTGCCGGCGGAGGCGTTTCGGTTGGGCGAGCGCGGGGAGTTGCGGGTGGGATTTGCCGGCGACGTGGTGATTGTTGATCCGCAGACGGTGGGCGATCCGGCGAACTTTGCGGAGCCGCACGCGTACGCGGTGGGCTTTTCCGATGTGGTGGTAAACGGCGTGCCGGTGATCCGCGAGGGGAAGTTGACGACGGCGCGCCCGGGTCGGCCGGTGAAGTTGGTGGTGAAGTAGGGGAGGGTTGAGGGCTGAGAGCTGAGGGCTGGGAGTTGAGCCGGAACGATGCGGTGGGAGAGCCGCGAACGAACCCGAATGAACGCAAATTACAGAGGAAGGCAGGCGGGTTGTTCCGCTTGGATTTTGGTCCCCAGCAGGGTGAGTTCTTATCCCAACGCCTGATTATATTTAGACATCAGGCGGTGGGCCGCTTGCTTGCAGGCGCTCGGAGCGTCCGCAAGCGGACGGCCTACGAAAATCCAGAAATCATCAGCCGCCGGGATTAAGTTCGGGGCAGTAGTCACGGATTCAATTCGCGGCCATGGGCGTTTATTCGCGGTTCAATTGCAGGGCTAGGGCTGAGAGCTGAGAGCGTGGCCAGCGGTTTCGCTATGACGCAGGGTCGTTTGGCGGTGAGATCGCCCGCGAGCGGGCTCCTGCATCGGCCGGCCGGGTCAGGGTGCGCAGCACGGGTCGGGATGGGCGCGGTAGCGGGCGACGACGGGCCAGTCGGCGGGGGCGAGGTCGAAGGATGAGAGTTCGCGGGGCGTGACCCAGCGGAGGGCGAGGTGCTCGAGGGCGGCCGGTGCGGGGCTGCCGGGCGCGAGGTGGCAGACGAAAGGAAACATCTCGATGATGACCCGGGTGTAATCGTGGAGAAACGGCTCGAGCGTGCGGGTGATCGTGACGGTGCAACCGAGTTCTTCGGTGAGTTCGCGGTGGAGGGCGGCGGCGGGGGTTTCGCCGGGATCGACTTTGCCGCCGGGAAATTCCCAGAGCAGGCCGAGGTGTTTGTGCGCGGGGCGTTGAGCGATGAGGATGCGGCCGGCGGTGTCTTCGAGCACGGCGCAGACGACGGGAACCGGCGCGCGGTCGGAGGGTGGGATCGAATCGGAAGGGGACGGAGAAGAAGAGGAGGAGGTGATGCCCACGGAATACACGGAATACACGGAAGGTGCGGGCGGAAAAGGAGGAAAAGGGATGCCTCACGCAGTAGGCGGCGAAGACGCGGAAACGCGGAGGGCGAGGGGGGACGTGGCGGGGGAGGGGGGACGTGAGGGAGAAGAGGAATGTTTAACCACGAAATACACGAGAGACACGAAAGGCGGAGGGCGGAGGGCGGGGACCGGAGAAATTGCCCACGGATCACGCGAAGGGAGGCGAAAAGGGGAAACGTGAATCGGAGGAGTGGCCCACGGAACACACGGAATACACGGAAAAATCGAAGCGGGGGATTGGAGGAGGGGCCGGAACTAGGGGTGGGAAAAGGAGAAGGATTACGAGAACGAGAACGATCGAGGGCGGAAGAGTTGCCCACGGAACACACGGAATACACGGAAAAATCGAAGCGGGGGATTGGAGGAGGGGCCGGAACCAGGGACGGGAAAAGGAGAAGGATTACGAGAATGAGAACGATCGAGGGCGGAAGAGTTGCCCACGGATCACGCGAAGGGAGGCGAAAGGGGGAAACGTGAATCGGAGGAGTGGCCCACGGAACACACGGAATACACGGAAAAGGGGATGAGAGGCGGGAGCCGCAGAAACGGAAGGGGCGCGAAATTTTTTTCACCACGAAACACACGAACGACACGAAAGGCGCAGGGCGGGGTTTTGCCCACGGAATACACGGAATACACGGAAAAATCGAAGCGGGGGATCGGAGGAGGGGTCGGAACCAGGGACGGGAAAAGGAGAAGGATTACGAGAACGAGAACGATCGAGGGCGGAAGAGTGGCCCACGGAACACACGGAATACACGGAAAAATCGAAGCGGGGTATCGGAAGAGTGGCCGGAACCAGGGGCGGGAAGAGGAGCACGATGAACGAGAACGATCGAGGGCGGAAGAGTGGCCCATGGCATAAACGGAAAGGGGGGCGGAATTTTCTTCACCACGAAATACACGAAAGACACGAAAGGCGGAGGGCTGCGTTGTGATTGCGCGACTGGCGCGAAACGCGAAGAGGCCCGTAGTGGCGTATAACTTTTTGCGGGGCGACGGGTTATTGAGGCATGAAAACATTGCTAAAGGTCGTCTTGATTCTGATCGCGGCGGTGATCGTGGTGAAGCTGCTGCCAGCGCTGTTATTGGTCGGCGGTTTGAGTCTCGGGGGGCTGGTGCTCTTGGGCCTAGGCCTGCTGGCGGTGGGCGGACTATTGTGCGCGGTCGGTCTTTCGATCGGGGCGGCGGTGGTGATGGTCGGGTCGGTGGTGGCCCTCGTGCTATCGCCGGTCTGGATCCCGGTGCTGATCATCGTCGGCGTGGTGGCGCTGGTGCGCCGGGGCGCACGGCGCAGGGCGACGGCTTAAGGGCCGAGCGCGCGGGCGAAAGGCCTTCCGCGCGCTAACGCGCGCTTTTGCCCGCGGTCAGCCAGATTTCTCGGCTCGGGCCACGGCAGGCCCTCGCTGTGGTAGTTTTTCCCGCGACGGTGGGATGATGGGAAGGTTTGCCAAACGACGGATGAACGGGATTTTCGGGTCACCCATGAAAAAAATCCCCGGCCTCTTGGTTGCGTTGTTCCTGTTGGTAGCCCCGGTGTTCGCCACCGAAACCCGGCCGAACATTCTCTGGTTCATCGTCGACGACATGTCGGCGAATTTCTCGAGCTACGGTGAAAAACTGATCGAGACGCCGCACGTGGACCGGCTCGCGCGCGAAGGCACGCGCTTCAGTCGCGCCTACACCACCGCGCCGGTGTGTTCGCCGTGTCGCTCGGCCCTGATCACGGGGATGTATCAGACGACGATCGGAGCGCACCAGCATCGGAGCGGGCGCGGCACCGAGAAGATCGTGCTGCCCGAAGGCGTCGTGCCGGTGCCGGCGATTTTCCAGCAGGCCGGGTATTTCACCTGCATCGGCGACGGGCTGCCGGACGCGGCGCGCGCGGCCAAAGGCAAGAACGCAAAGAAAGCCGGCGGAGAAGGCGGCGGGGAACGGGGCAAGACCGATTACAATTTCGAATGGGATCCGAAGATTTACCAGAGCCACGACTGGGCCGGGCGAAAAGCAGGCCAGCCGTTTTTCATGCAGGTGCAGTTGGCGGGCGGCAAACTCCGCGGCGGTAACGACACCACGGCCCAAGCGTTCGCGGCCCGCACAAAAGCGGCGTTGGGTGCGGCGACCGACCCGGAGAAAGTGACGTTGCCGCCGTATTACCCGCGCGACCCGGTGCTGCTGCGCGATTGGGCGGCCTATCTTGATGCGGTGCGCATGACGGATCGGCACGTGGGCGACGTGATCGCCCGGTTGGAGCGCGAAGGGATTCTGGACCAGACGCTCGTGATCTTTACGACCGATCACGGGATCAGCCACGCGCGCGGGAAGCAGTTTCTTTACGACGAAGGGACGCACGTGCCGTTCGTGGTGCGCGGACCGGGGATCGCTCAAGGCCAGGTGCGCGACGACTTCGTGGAATTGATCGACCTCGCGCCGATCTCACTCGCGGCGGCCGGCGTGCCGGTGCCGGCGGCGATGCAGGGGCGGAACGTTTTTGCGGCGGGTTACCAGGCGCGCGCGGAAGCGTTTGCGGCGCGTGACCGTTGCGATGAAACCGTCGAGCGGATGCGCAGTGTGCGGGACGGAACGTGGCTCTACATCCGGAATTACTATCCGGCGCGGCCGGCTTTGCAGCCGAACGCCTATAAGGACGGCAAGTCGATCGTGCAGACGCTCCGCGCCCTCCACGCCGCCAAGGCGCTCGATCCGCTGGCCGAGAAATTACTCTTCAGTCCGACGCGGCCGGCCGAGGAACTCTATGCTTGGACGACCGACCGTTGGCAGGTGAACAATCTTTCCGGTGACCCGGCGCACCGGGCGGCGTTGGAAAAACTGCGCGCGCGACTCGACCGCTGGGTGATCGAGACGAAGGACCAAAGGGCGGAGTCTGACGCGATGTATGACAGCGACATGAAAGTCTATGTCGGCGACGGAAACCGAAAGGGAAAGGCGGCGGGATCGACGGTGACGGAGCAAAACATCGCGCAGATGAAAGCGTGGGCGCGGGAAGGAAAGTGAGCGCGGCGGGCGGGGAGGGAGAACCGGGGAGCCGATCCGCTGATTCGGCTCGGGCAGGCCGGGCGCGTACGCGCATACCACTGAAGTTTTGACGATTCGCGGGCCGCGCCGGAGTGCTTGCGCGACGAAGTCGCGCGAACGAGAACCCGCCCGCCTCAGGGGCTTGTCGGTCGAGGAGAGAATGGTGGCCGCTTTGACGATGGGCGCTCGCTTCGCGTGGCTCAAACCAGCCCCGCGCATAACGAACTGATCGCCGAAGCGCGTTCGGTGTGACGGTCCGCTTGGAGGCGGGCCGTTCGCAGAACGCGACGAGGGCGTCGCGTCTCCAAGACGGGCAGCCTGAGCCACACGCCGGTGGCCAACGCGTTCGCAGAACGCGACGAGGGCGTCGCGTCTCCAAGACGGGCAGCCTGATCTACACGCCGGTGGCCAACGCGTTCGCAGAACGCGACGAGGGCGTCGCGGCTCCAAGGGCGCGGACTGCGGCGCAAATAAATTTGCCCCCGCGCGCCGGGGACCTTGTTTTTGCGGTATGTTCTCTCTCACGGGCAAGGTTGCGCTCGTCACTGGCGCTGCATCCGGAATTGGTCGGGCCATCGCGGAGACGTTTGCGCGGCAGGGCGCGACCGTGTGGGTGGTGGACCGCGATGCAGCGAACGGGGCGGAGGTCGTCGCGGCGATTCGCGCGACGGGAGGGGTGGCGGAGTTTGCCGCGCTCGATGTGAGCGACGAGGCGGCGGCGGTCGCGCTCGCGGCGCGGTTGCCGGCGCTCGATGTCTTGGTGAACAACGCCGGAATCGGTCATGTGGGCGATCTGTTGCGCACGGCGGCGGCGGACCTCGACCGCTTGCACGCGATCAATGTGCGCGGGCCGTTTAACCTCTGCCGCGCGTTTGTGCCGGCGATGTTGGAGCGGCGGCGCGGGAGCGTGATCAATCTGGCCTCCGTGGGCGGCGTGGTGGCGGTGCGCGAGCGGCTGGCGTATACGACGAGCAAGCACGCCGTGGTGGGGCTGACGAAGGCGCTCGCGCTGGATCACTCGCACACCGGAGTGCGGTTCAACGCGATCTGTCCGGGCCGCACGGAGACTCCGTTCGTGCAGGCGCGCATCGCCGAGTATCCCGATCCGGAGCAGGCCCGACGGGAGATGGCGGCGACGCAGCTCAACGGCCGGATGGTGCGGACCGACGAGATTGCAGCGGCGGCGCTCTACCTCGCGGCCGATGAGTCGGCGATGGTTACGGGGAGCAACTTCATGATCGACGGCGGCTGGTCGGCGGGGAAGTGAGCGCGGCGCGGAAGTGAGCGCGACGCCGGGGTGATCGGTCGCCCGGCTTGACGCTGGACGCGACGGGGGCGTCGCGTCTCCAGGGTCGCGGCAGGCGCGTGCAGACCAGCGACGGCGAAACGATTCTTGACCGTGGTCGAAATTTTCCCGGCTTGGGTCAGGATCGCGGAATTTCCATCAGTTTCTCGCCCATGCGGATTCGGTCGCCCGACTGCAGAGATTTGCAGAGCCCGAATCCCTTCGGCGCGAACATGATGATCGTCGAGCCGTGCTCGAACCAGCCGAGCTCTTGGCCCCGAGTCACGCGGGTGGAGCAGGGGATTTCGTTCGGCCCCGACCAGCGGAGGTGCAGGAGCACGTTCAAGAAATGC
>CAMBRG010000141.1 GCA_945869845.1 Opitutus sp. GAS368
GGGACACCCGGCAGTGCGGACGGAAGTACGGGCGAAGATTGAGGCGGCGGCGGCGAAATACGGCTACCAGCGCAACGAACTGGTGGGAAAACTGATGTCGCACTTGCGCACCGGTCGGACGGAGCGTTTTTTGGGCAATCTGGCGGTGATTCATGTGCCGTCGGTCGCGCAGCCGAAACTGCTGCCGGCGCAACGTCGTTGTATCGCCGGAGCGGTCACGCGGGCGAAAGAATTGGGTTTCAAGCTCTACGAATTCAGCTTCGGCCGGGACGGCCTAGACGCGGCGGGTTACGGTCGGATGTTGCGGGCGCGGGGCGTGCAGGGAGTGATTTTTTTGTTCGCCGAACCGACGGGCCTGCTGGTCGGTTTTCCGACGGAAGCGTTTGCCACCGTCGAGATCGACTATGGCCAGCCGGAACCGTCTTTGCACACGGTGTGTCTGGACCACTTCGGTACCCTGACGGGTGCGCTCGAACGGCTAGAAGGCCTGGGCTATCGGCGGGTCGGGCTCTTTTTGACCCAGTTCAAGGATCAGCGGATTCTTCACAAGTGGTCGGCGGCGTTCTCGTCTTACCAAGGGTATTCGGGGCGAATTGGTAAAGTGCCGATGCTGATTGAGGACGAGATCAACGAGACGGTCTTTAAGCGCTGGCACCGAACGCATCGGCCCGATATGGTCGTCGGGCACATGGACGAAGCGTTGGGTTGGCTGCAGAGAGCCGGGGTCCGCGTGCCGGAGGACACGGCTTTTTTCAACCTGAGCTGGACCGAGCGCAAACGCGCCTGTGCGGGTCTCGATCTGCGGCTCGAATTGCAAGGCGAGGTCGCGGCGGAAGCGATTATCGCGCAGATTCAGCGGGGTGAGCGCGGTCAGCCGGCTGACCCCCGCAAGATTATGGTGCGGGGGCGTTGGGTGGACGGGCCGACGATTCGGGCGGAAGCGACGGGGCAAATTTAAAGCCGGGCAGGACGGAGCAAACCGCAGACTGGATTGATCGCGGCGATTGTGCTGCGCTCAAGCGATGAAACTTCGAAACGCACTCGGTCTGGCGTGGTTTTTTTTCTCGGCCGCAACGCACGGCGCGGAGCCCAAGCCGGAGTGGAAGATCGAGCAGGTTGCTCCGGGCACGGCGGTGCAACGCGCGGGTGAGCTCGTGATTAAAGACACGGGCGGTTGCACCGCGTGGTGGTCGGAACGATTGGTCGCGCCGGTGGAGATCAGTTACGACGCGACCGTGGTGATAGCGGGTGGAAAGACAGACCGGCTGTCGGACCTGAATTGTTTTTGGATGGCGCAGGATCCGCGCTCGGCGGCGGCGCCGTTTGCAACGGGCCAGGCGCGCACGGGAAAGTTTCCGGACTACGACTCGCTGCTGACCTACTACGTGGGCTACGGCGGGAACAATAACGCGACGACGCGCTTCCGCCGCTACGACGGCACGGCGGCCCGGCCGCTTTTGCCTGAGCATGATTTGAGCGAAAAAAAATTCCTATTGGAGCCCAACCGCACCTACCGCATCCGGCTCGTGGCCCGCGACGGCCGGGCGGAGTTTTACCGGGACGGAGAGTTGATTTTTTCGTTTACCGATTCCGCGCCGCTCACCGCCGGCTGGTTCGCAATCCGCACGGTGCGCAGCCACCTGGTCGTCAAAAATCTGAAGATTGGGCGACCCTCGCCGTAGTCGCACGCGGGTGACGGATCGTCCCGCGTGAGGCTTGGATTATTCCGGCGATTTTTTTTGTCCGGACTTGTCGGCCGTGCCTCTTTCGGCAGGGCCATCGAGCCAGAGCGGGGCGATCATCCCTTCATTGATGCGCTCCCAATCGGCGAGGAGTTCCCGGAGCTTCTCCGGGTGACGGTCGGCGAGGTTGGTCTCTTCGCCGAGATCTTCACGTAAATTGTAGAGGTGGACGCCAGCGGAATTCGCTTTGCCCTCGCGCGGCTTCAACGGGTCAACGCCCGCGCCGGGGGCTTTGAGGATCTTCCATTCCCCTTTGCGCAGCGCCAACTGGGGTCCGAAGCGCCAGTAGAGCGTGGCGTGAGGCGCGCTCGCGTCTTTGCCGGTCAGGAACGGCAGCAGGTTGACCCCGTCGAGTTTCCACTCGGGCTTCACCGCGATCCCCGCGGCGGCGAGCGCGGTGGGCAGCACGTCGAGCTGGATAACGGGGCGGTCCTCGACTTGACCAGCGGGGATGGTGCCGGGCCATTGCAGCATAAACGGCACGCGAATGCCGCCTTCCCACGTCTGCGATTTGAAGCCGCGGAGCGGACCGTTGCCCGAGGTGGTGCTCGGGGTCGGTCCGCCATTGTCACTGAGGAAGACGACGAGGGTGTCGCGCTCGAGGCCGTGTTCGCGCAGTTTGGCGAGCACGACGCCGACCGCATCGTCCATCGCGGATTGGAGCGCAGCGTAGGCGCGACGCTTCGGGTCCGCGATGTGCGCAAAGCGGTCGAGGTATTTTTCGGTCGCTTGGAGCGGGGCGTGGACGGCGTTGAAGGCGAGGTAGCAGAGCCACGGCGAGGTCTTGTGTTGGTCGATGAAGGCGGCGGTCTCGCGCCCGAGGGCGTCGGTGAGGTAATCGAGCGAGGTGATCCGCTCGGTGCCGCGGAGAACGGGGTTGGCTGCGTCGGCGTCGGCGTCGAGGAAGTCGTGCATGCCGCCGAGAAAACCGAAAAATTCGTCGAACCCGCGTTTGAGCGGATGAAACTGCGGCGCATAGCCGAGATGCGATTTTCCGATCCAGCCGGTCGTGTAGCCGGCGGCTTTGAAGCGGTCGCCGACGGTGGCCTCGGAAAGCGGCAGACCGACGGTTGGCGGCGTGCGTTGGGCGGGGCCGGGGTTGAGCTCGTGGCCGAAGCGCTGTTGGTAACGGCCGGTCAAAAGGCCGGCGCGCGTCGGGCTGCAATAGGGACCGCTAACGTAACCGCTCGTGAAGCGCACGCCGTTCCGCGCGATGCTGTCGAGGTGGGGCGTGGGGATTTCCCCAGTAAAGCCCTGGCTGCCCAGTTCACCGTAGCCGAGGTCGTCGGCGACGATGATGAGGATGTTGGGCTTGCGCTCGGCGGCGGATGAAACCGAGGCCGCACCGCTGGCGAAGAACGCCAACGCCGACCCGACCAGCCATGGGTAGAAATTTTTCATATGCATTTGGTTAGTTTGGGTTGGGCCGCGTGAAGCCGCGGTCGCGCGCCGCGCTGAGCAGGCGCTTCATTTTCGCGACTTGGTCCGCGTGCGTGGCGGACAAGTCATTCATCTCGGAGGGTTCGTCCTTGAGGTTGAAGAGCTCGTCGTGCTGCGGGCCGGCGTGGACCTTCTTGGCGGTCTTCGTGGTTGGACGGTGCTCAAACTTCGGTGCGCCGACGCGTTCGATGAGCCGCCAGTCGCCGAGTCGCAGGGCGTAGGTGCCGTCGGCGGCTTGCATGATAAAGTGATCGCGCACAGGCGGGCCGGGGGTGGGCTCGGTGAGGGCGCGGAGGACATTGAAACTGTCTTCGGCCGCGCCTTTTGGCAGCGGCGCTTTCAGCACGGCGGCAACGGTGGCGAGCACGTCGGGCAAGGCGATGACCTGATCGCTCACGGTGTTGGCGGGAACCTGGCCCGGCCAGCGGACGAGAAATGGCTCGCGGAAACCGCCTTCGTATTCGGTGTGCTTACCGCCGCGCAGAGATCCGTTGATGGCGAGACCGGCCTCCATTGCTTTGCCCGTGTTGCCATTGCTGGCGTCGACGATGCCGCCGTTGTCGCTGGTGAAAATGACGAGGGTGTTTTCCGCGAGCTTGAGGCGGTCAAGGGTCGCGAGCACTTGGCCGACGCTCCAGTCGAGCTCTTGGATGAAGTCGCCGTAGCTGCCGTAGGGGCTGCCGGTGAATCGCGCGTTCGGCGCGATGGGGCCGTGCACGGCGTTGGGCGCGAAGTAGAGGAAGAACGGAGTCGCGGCATTGGCTTCGAGCCAGTCGGTCGCCTTCGCGGTGAGAGTTTCCATGATGCGGTCGACAACGCGCTGCTCGCGGATGCCGGTCGTCGTGCCCTTCGCGCCCGTGCTGGCGACGACGACTTTTTCGCCGGGGATGCGGCCGACGAAATTTTCGTTTTCGATGAACGCGTGCGGGCCGTTCCCGGGATTGCCGCCGAGGCCGAAAAAATAATCGAAGCCGACCGCGCGCGGACCGGGTTGCAGTGGTTGGCTCCAATCGACCTCGGTCGCGCCGGTTTGGAATCCCAGATGCCATTTGCCGAATGCACCGGTGCGGTAGCCCTGCGATTGGCAGAGTGAGGCGAGCGTGACGCGGCCGGGCTCAATGTGCAGAGGTGCGGAGGGCGTGAGGACCTCGCCGTCTTTGATGGCCGTGCGCCAATAATAGCGACCGGTCATCAAGCCGTAGCGCGAAGGCGAGCACACCGAGCTGGGCGCGTAGGCGTGGGTGAACCGTCGGCCCTCGCGGGCGAGGCGATCGAGATTGGGGGTGTTCAGGCCCTTGGCGCCGTAGGGCGTGGAACTGCCCCAGCCGAAATCATCGGCGAGAATGACGACGATATTGGGCTTGGGGGAATCCGTGGCGCCGAGGGCCACACCACCCAGCGCGATGCACCAAAAGACCAGCGGAAAGAGTTTCATGGGACTACGATTATTCCTTTGTCGGCCGCTTTTTTTGCTTCGAGAGCGCTTCGGATCGGCCCGGATTTTTCGGGGTTGTCACGATGGCGAAATCACGCGGCTTCACGTCGTCGGCGAGCATCGCGGCGACCAGTGGATCGCGGTTGGCCTCGCCCCATTTTCGCAGCCGTTCGCGCATGGCGAGGAGCGTCTCGCGATGGGCGGGATCGCGGGCGAGGTTGATCGTCTCGCCGGGATCTTTTGCGAGATCGACGAGCGATTCGCGGCTCCGGCCGTGGACGTAGACGCAGTATTTGTAGCGCTCGGTGCGGATCATGCGGCCTTCGGTCGTCGGCACGTTGCCGTCGACGGCGTGGGTTTGAGACATGTTGTTCTGCACGACGACATCGTCGCGCCACGCGGCGACGGACTGGCCCAACGCGAGGGCGCGGAGGCTGGCCCCGGAGAGTTTCGCGGGCCGGGCGAGGCCGGCAAAATCAAGCATGGTCGGCAGGATGTCGGTCCCGGTGTTGGTGAAGTTTTCCGATACGCGGCCGGTGCGCTGACCCGGCACGCTGATGATGAACGGCACGCGGGCCGATTCTTCGAGGAACACGGTCTTTTGGTTGAAGCCGTGCGCCCCGGCGCACTCGCCGTGATCGGCGGTGAAGACGATGAGGGTGTTCTCCTCGAGACCGGCGGCCTGGAGCGCGTCGAGGACCTTACCGATTTCGGCGTCGACCTTTTCGATGAGCCGGTAGTAGCCCCAGCGGAGGGCTTGCCACATCTTAGGGTTGAATTTGCCGACCGGGAACTGGGGATTGGCGTGATAGCCGGCGCGGATGCGGGTCATGGTGTCGGGCTCGTCGCGGGGCGGCTCGAGATTGGCCGGCGCGGGCGGGAGTTTTTCGGCGGCGGCCGGGGGTTCGCCGATTGGGCCGTTGTTCAGTTCCTGACCACGTGCGATTTCGCAGACGTTGTGCGGATTGAGAAAACTTACGACGAGGAGGAACGGCTGCTCGGGTTTTTCCCCGAGGAATTTCGTGGCGAGCGCGGCGTTCTCGGCATCGATGTGGCCGGTTTCGAGCGTTTCAAAGCCGTGGGACTTGGTCGCGCTCTCGTCGTAGGCGAGATGCCATTTGCCGAAGTAAGCGGTCCGGTAGCCGGCCTGGCGGAAGTGTGTACCCATCGTGACGAACTCAGCGGCATCGAGCGTTAGCTTGGTGTTGTCGGTGATTCCGGTCTCGTGCGGATAGCGACCGGTGAAGATCGAGTTGCGCGCGGGCATGCAGAGCGGGTTGGGGGTGTAGGCGCGCGAGAAAAACGTGCCGCGGGCGGCGAGCCGATCGAGCGCGGGCGTCTTCAAATAGCGGTCGCCCATGCGGCAGCTCAACGCGTCGGCCGAGTGCTGGTCGGTCATGATGAAGACGATGTTGGGCGGCGCAGCGGACGCGACGGCGAGGGCCGCGGCGAGAGCGAGGCAGGCGAGGATAGTTTTCATCGGGGTAAAAGGGGGTGGGGGCGAAGGGAGGCGCCGGGAAGGGCGGGGTGCGGCGGGCGCTTCAGGGATCTTCGTCGTCGAGGCCGAGTTTTTTCTTCTTCTTGGCCTCGGCTTTGGCCCGGTTCGGCGGCGGGAGGGACTTGATCGCTTCGAGCCGGTTACCGAGTTGGCTGGCCTCGGCCGCGGGGCGACCGAGCGGGCCGCGGGCGCCGACCAGAAACATCCGCCGATACAGGTGCGGCTCCGTCGCGTCGCGCGAACCGAGCAACATCACGGCGTCTGAATGCGCGTTGCGCGCGATCGCCGACGTGCCGAAGGTAAGGGCCTGCGAGGCGATGAGAATGTCGCCCTTGGTCCAAGTGAGGCCGCCGTCCTTGGTGTTCCACCAGCCGATCTCGTTGGCGCCGTCGTGCTCACTCGAAAGGACCATCCGCACGGAGAGCGGGGAATCGACGATAAAGTCGCCGTCACCCACGCGCCCATGGCCGGCGGCGACGCTCACGGGCTTTTGCCAAGCTTTGCCGTCCCAGCGATAGTAGCGGATGTCGCGGCCAACCGGGAACGCGAGATGGGGGTGGCCGTTGGCGTCGACGTGGCAGGTGCCGTGAGTCGAGCGCACGGTGCCGGTGGCCTCGACGAGGGTGAGCCGATCGGCGGATTCCTTGGTGACCGGCAGGGTAAGGCGCTCGCCCTTCACGTTGGTCCAAGCGCCGTCGCGGGCGCTCATCTGCATGTAATAGACGTTTTGACGGTGCGCGTTGTGCTTCGGATTCGCGCACGGGTGATGGACGTAGGAGGCGGTGATGGTGTCGCCGAGACCGGGCTCGAACCACGCATACCAAGCGTCGTTGATCGAGGGCGAAGCGGTGCTGACCTTGTGCTTGAGGACGGAGACGGGTGCGGAAAATGTCCGGCCGTCGTCGGTTGATTTTTGATAGACCCAGTCGCTGCGGTGGCCGCCGTGGCGGTAGAAAAGATAGAGGTCACCGCTCGGAAGTTTGACCCACTGGTTGTAGGTGCCGAACGGCGGAAGGTTGTCGACGACGCGCCAAGCGGAGATGTCACCGGGCTTTTGCGAGACGACGTGGGTCATCTTGCCCTTGGTGCCCATGAAGAATTCGCCGAGCGGATTTTTCCCGAATTTGGGATCGCCGCCGTGCGAGCCGAAAACGAGGTGAATGTAACCTTGGCGATCGATGACGAGGGCGGGCTTGCCGTGGTTGTCGAGTTCGCCGGGATCGATCTGATCGGGCGATTTGCCCATGAGGTTCACGCCGGCTTGGACGGGGCCGATCCACTGCCGCGTGGCGTGATTGTAGGCGGCCACGTAGGGATCTTCGTGCGGACCCTGGTAAGCGACGTAGGTCACGCCTTGGTGATGCTCGGCGGCGGGATGTTGGAGGGAACTGACGGGATTGCCGTAGCCGTTGTCGGTGAAGAACGGAACTTCCGCGGCGACGGCGAGCGGCGCCAGATTGAGCGCGGCGACGAGCGCGGCGAGGAGGCTGAAGGGGGAATTCAAGAGTGGCATGGCGAAACGAATTGGAGCGGGGAATGGCTGAAGTATGGCGCGACACGGTGGATGTCAGGTGCGCTGAACTGCAACTGTTGCATCGCCCGCGCTTGCAACCCCAAGACAGCCTGCGTGACTCGGTGGCCTGAACGCCACGCTCGCCCATTTTAGTCTCGCGGAATTGGAGGTCCGTTTCGCCGCCTGGGGTTACAAGCCCTCTCATGCGGCGCGGATTTTGCGGGCGTTTTTTGCGACCGGTGGCGAGGTGGGCGCGGCGACGGGCTTGACGTTGCCCGGCGGTTTGACGGAGCGGATTGAGACGGCGTTGGCTTTGCCTTCTGGAGTGCCGGCGACG
>CAMBRG010000142.1 GCA_945869845.1 Opitutus sp. GAS368
CTTAGTCACAAAGGCAGAAGCGAGCCCCGTGCTGCTGGTGTTAAAAAAAGTTACAACGTCGGAGGCATGATCGGAGAGAGCCGCGTCCAACATCGCAGAGTCCTTGATCTCGATGCGTTCGCTCGTGCTGGAGAAATCGATCCCCAGAGCCGAAAGATTGGCGATTTCACCCGAACCGGGCGCACGAAAAGCCGTCGAACGCAATTCACGCAGCCAACTCTGAATTTCACGATTGTCGGCCAAGGGGCCGGCCGACGTCTTACCCGCGGTCGTGGTAATTTTGGTCTTACTGTCGATAAAATCAGCCACGGCGTTATAGTTGGAGACAAACGCTTCAATCTTAGCTTTCAGGTCGCTCGTGCTGGAGGCGACCGTGATGTTTTCGGTACCGACAGCGTCGGCTTTGATACTCAAGCCCGTGATCCCGTGATCGGTAGAGTCTAAAGTATTATTGGCACTGGTAAAATCGAGGCCGTTGACTTTGAAAACCGCCAGCGAACCCGTGACGTTAGTAGTAGGGCTCGTAAGGCCCAAACTGGTCGCGATGGCTGAATCCGAAGCACCCGCCGCATTTTTGCTGGAAACCGTGATCGCGGTAGCGCCCGTATCGCGGTTGGTGAGCACAATCCGGCCAACTCCACTGGCGGCCGAGGCGCTATAAATCGCGGTGACCCCTGCGTTCGAATTATTGATCGCCGAAATCACACTCGCCACGGTTTGACCGGCAGTGATGGCGATATCTGTGCCGTTAATCGTTAACGAACCGGCCGCCGTAGGCGAACTCACTGCACCGCTGGTCAAACGACTGGCGGTGGCCTTACTCACCACTTGGACCTCGTAGTTACCCACGGGCGTAGAATCCGTTACTGCCGCGGTCCAAGAGGGACTGCTCGATTCAAAGGTAGCCTTGCGCCCCGAACTGAGACTGGTGCTAGAAAGGTCGCTCATTGCCGTGCGCAAGGAGGCCAATTTTGTGCCTAAATCCGTCAGCTGCGACTTCTTCGTGTCGTTCTTCGACTTCTCTGATTCCAATCGACGCACCGGGGCACGCTCAAGATCGATCACGCTATCCGTGAACGTTTTCCAGTCAAAACCGGAAGCTAAGCCTGCAAGTTGGATGGCGGCCATGAAGATTAAACGATAAATGCCTTACCTGGGGAGCAACGACACGCAGGCGTGCCGGCTAAATGAAAATCGTACCGGCGACGCGTGAGGGAGCCGCTCGCCGGAAACATCATAAAAGCACTCAGGGCTAAAATCATACTTTCGCCCCCCGGTAATTTGCGACCATCTGCCGGTAGCATCCTTCTAACTTGCGCGTGAAGCCCTCGGCATCGCCGAGTACCGACGTTTTCATCCGTTCGCCGAGGCTGGTGCGCAGCTGCTGCAGCCGTGCCCGATCTGCGGCCAGTTTGACCGCGATGGCGATGTAGTCCTCGCGTTGCTCCGCGACGAGATCAGATAAGCCCACAGCATTCAGCAGGCTCACCCCCACCCGCGCGACATGCGAACGTCCCGCCAAGCTTACGACCGGCACACCGGCGGCCAGCGCTTCACAGGTCGTCGTCGTGCCGTGGTACGGGTAAGAATCGAGCGCGATATCCACCTCGTTATAGACTGCGAGGTGATCCTTGACCTGCGGTTTGTGCGGCATGAAAAGCAACCGCTCTTTGGCGATTCCGGCGCGCGTGAACCGCGTCTCCCACTCAAGCAAGATCTCAGGATCAAAAAAAGCTTTAGCTTTCAGCCTTAAGCGCGAATCCGGCACACGCCGTAAAATCTCTGTCCATATATCGCACAGCGGCGCGTTAAACTTCGCGATGTTGTTAAAAGAGCCAAAGGTGATGAAACCGTTGCGCTCCACCGGAGGCGCTTCCGCAAAAATCTGCGCTTCATGCATCACGGGCTCATAACACCAACCGCAATCGGGAATCCGCATGAGTTTCTCGCAGTGGTAAGCGTCGGTGAGGCCCACGGGGTCTGCCCAAGCATCCGTGAGTCGATAATCGATGGTCTTTAACCCCGTCGTACTCGGATAACCCAAGTAAGTCGCCTGAATCGGAGCTGGCTTCAATGCGCACACTTCGAGTCGGTTACCTTGAGTGTGGCCGGAAAGCTCGACCAAGACGTCGAGTTGATCCTCATAGATGATTTGGGCGGTCTCCGCGATCGTCTTGTGCGCGACATCGCGCCAAGCAAAAACTTGACCCTTGATCGTGGCGCTCACCGCGTCGTAAGTGGCAGAAGTCGAGTAGGCAAAAATTTCAAACTGCGCCGGATCATGGTGCTTGAACACGGCTCCGATGAACGCAGAGACCGAGTGTTGCCGTAGATCAGGCGACATATAACCCACCCGTAGCCTTGAGCGGTTGGCATGTGCTTCAGGCCGATGCTTGAAGCGCACCGGGAATTCCCTCGAAATTTTCGCCCCCCAAACTAGATGACGATCCAAGATTTTTTTTGGCGTCGAGCTGGGCGCAAATAGCAACGTAAACAAATAATTACCCCACATGGGATCGATACAGACTACATACTCGTACTTGTATGTGGGATTTTTGCTCTCCTCGATCGCTTTCTCAAGCAATATAATCCCTTCATCGACGCACCCTGCGTCCTTTAAAAGCTTAGCCTTGTTGAGCATGGCTGGAACATCCTCGGGGCAGGACGCCAAGATGGTGTTGAGTGCTTCGAGCGCCGGCGTCAAAATACCGAGCTCCAGGCATAAACCCGCTAGATTCCCCAAGTAATTGCCATTTTTAGGCTCCAGTTTGAGCGCCTCTATATAAGAGGCGATTGCATCCGTTCTCTTATTAAAATGCGTCAGTGTCTGCGCCTTGTAGGCATGGATTTTAGCCGTCACCCAACCGCGCTCGATCGCGTTATTAATGGCCCCGATACAGCCTTGAAAGTCTTTCTTATGATGCAGGTAAAGCGCCTGCTCTTCGTAAAGACACCCCTCGGTAGAATCTGCCTCTATCGCTTGGTTAAGCCATTCCAGCGCACGATCCAGATTTGCCATTGCAAACCAAGAACGCGCGCCTTCGTAGGACAACCAAGCCTCAGCTGGGCTAAGCCTTTTAGCCGAGGTAAAGGTTTCTACTGCCGCTTTATGCTGCCCATTAGATGCATAACATTTGCCCAACAAAAACAAGGCCTCGAGGTTGTTGGGCTCAAGCGTCGCCGCACGCTTCAGGTGTTTGAGCGCATCCTTCGACCGACCACGTTGCTGCAGCCCTTGGCCGTAGGCCATTTGAGCCGAGAAGGACGAAGGCGCGATTGCCACCGCGCGCTCCCACAGCGGCCAGGCAACCTCCCCCGCCCCAGCCAACGTGTGAGCCTCAGCTAAGGCAATGAGAGCGGGCGCCGAGTTGGCTTGAAGCCCCACCGCCTGTTGCGCCCGCTCGACCGCGAGTTCGAGTTGAGCTGCTCGGGAGTAAGCTCGGCTCAAATCACACAAAATCGGGCAATTATTAGGCATTAACGAAAGAGCCGTGCTTAAAAAATCGATCGCCGTTTCCGCATCAATGGCCGGTAAACGACCCAAAAAGTGCCAGGCCCAGGCGGTTTCGGGTGCATGCGCTAGCACACCCTTGCAACATTCTTCAACCTCGCCAAAACGTCCTGCATTGAAAGCGCGTGCCACCGCATCGGGCGACACCAGGTTGGGCGTTGAGAGTTCCATTTGATGGCTTGTAAGCAATAGACAGGCCAATTGGTCATAATTTAACGTTAATCGCTTTTAGATAACTAATTATCGAAATTTAAAAAACAAAAACGACAAAATGAAAAATTTGCCGATCATTTAACCGGAGCTTGATTGCGAATTGAACTGCGGAGCTCAATAAGCCGGACTCGACTGGGCGGCAGGCTGGGGTTGCTGGTTGCGGTGCGATCGCCTTCGGGGAAAGACGGCCAGAGCGTGCTTTTGCAGCCCTCGGTAAATTCTGCCACACCCTGATCGTCGGCTGGAGCTTTGCCTCACTTAAGCTTTTTAGAAATTTAAATTTCCTGTTGTACAATTACTTAAGATTTTAATCACAAAACGGCCTGGGCTTTGCTGTACGAGTACTTCCTATGGTTGCACTCTCTACAAACGCCCGCCCTCGCTCCTCACCTAAGTCAAAGGTCGTTCCTGCGTTTGTCCGTCATTACCGCGACACGTTGGAAGCCGCGTTGGAATACCACGATTGGTCCGACGTCGCTGATCTGGCTAACGCGATGCGCCGCTGCTGGCAGGATCGCCGCCAAGTGTTCCTTTGTGGCAACGGCGGCAGCGCCGCCAACGCCATCCATCTCGCCAACGACTTCCTCTACGGGGTGGCCAAGGCCGATGGGCGCGGCCTGCGCATCACCGCCCTGCCCGCCAATGCGGCGGTGGTGACCTGCTTGGGCAACGACATCGGCTACGCGGACATTTTTTCCCAACAACTGTCTGTTCTGGCCGAGCCCGGTGATCTGCTGTTGGCGTTTTCCGGCAGCGGCAATTCGCCGAACATCGTCAAGGCCCTCGAACGCGCCCGCGAGTTACAGATGACCAGCTACGCGATTCTTGGGTTTTCCGGCGGCAAATGCCTCACGCTGGCCGACCACCCGATCCATTTTCCCGTGGACGATATGCAGGTGGCCGAAGACCTCCAGGTTATGATCGGCCACATGCTGATGCAGGAGCTTTCGAATCACGGGGCTAACCGCGCGTCCCGCTCCTCAGGCGCCACCAGGGCCAGCGTCAGCACCCGCGCGAGCACCTCCCGCAGGTCCCGATAACCTACGCCGTTTTCCCCATGTCCGAACGCATCGCGATCATCGGCAGTAATTCCTTTTCGGGGGCCAGCTTTGCGCGCTATTGCCTGGCTGAGGGCCTAGAGGTGCTCGGCCTGAGCCGCTCGCCGGAGCCGTCCGCCAGTTTCCTTCCGTACCGCTGGCTGCCCACGGAGGAGCAGGCGCGCTGGCGCTTCGTGCAGGCCGACCTCAACGAGCATCCCGACCGCGTGATGGCCGCCCTCGATGCGTTCGCGCCGTCGATGGTGGTGAATTTTGCCGCCCAAGGCATGGTCGCCCAGAGCTGGCTCAATCCCGAGCACTGGTACCAGACCAACATCATGGCCAACCTCCGCCTGCACGAGGCGCTGCGTCGCCGCACTTGGCTCAAAAAATACGTGCACGTCGGCACGCCCGAAGTCTACGGTAGCACGAGCGGCGTCATCACCGAGAGCGCGCCGTTTAACCCGAGCACGCCCTACGCCGCCTCGCGCGCCGCCTGCGACCTCCACCTGCGGACGTTCATTAACCAGTATCAATTCCCCGCCGTGTGGACCCGCGCCGCCAACGTCTATGGTCCCGGTCAGCAGCTCTACCGCATCATTCCGCGCACAATCCTTTCGATCCGTCTCGGCCAGAAACTTCAGCTTCACGGCGGCGGCCATTCCGTGCGCTCTTTCATCCACATCGACGATGTCGCCGCCGCCACGCTCGCCATCGCGCGCCAGGCTCCCACCGGCGAGTGCTACCATCTTTCGACACCGCAATTCATCTCCATCCGCGCGCTGGTAGAAATGATCTGCCGTCTGATGAACGCCGACTTCGCCCAAGTCGCGCAGATCACCGACGACCGCCCCGGCAAAGACGCCGCCTACACCCTCGATAGCACCAAGGCCCGCACCACCCTCGGTTGGACTCCGACCGTCTCACTTGAAGACGGACTGCGCGAGTCAGTCGCCTGGGTGGCGTCCCACTTTGAGACGCTGCGCCATCAGCCGCTCGACTACATCCACAAGCCCTGAGGACACTCCGCATGTCGCACTCCAAAATCATCCCCTTCGAGAAGGCCGCGGCGCTCTTCAACCGCCTCCGCAAACAGGGGAAGGCCATTGTGCAATGCCACGGCACGTTCGACCTTATCCATCCCGGCCACATCATGCACTTCGAGGAAGCACGCGCGCTCGGTGACGTGCTGGTGGTGACCATCACCGACGAGGAACACGTCAACAAGGGCCCCGGCCGGCCCTATTTTAACGACCAGCTCCGCTCCCGCTGGCTCGCCGCCCTGGAGTGCGTGGACTACGTCGTCGTCATCCCCTTCCCTGCCGCCGTCGAAGCCATCGAGTGTGTGCGCCCAAACTTCTACTGCAAGGGCCGCGAATACGAGAATCAGGCCAACGATGTCACCGGCAACATCAGTGACGATGTCGCCGCCGTCGCACGCGTGGGCGGCGAGATGCGCTACGTCGGCGCGGTCGTCTTCAGTTCGACGAAAATGCTCAACGAGCACTTCGATCCCTATCCGCCCGAAGTGAAGGATTTCTGCCGCGCCGTCGCCCTCGAATGCACGCCGGCAAAATTCCGCAAGATCGTGGACGGCTTTCAGAAGCTCCGCGTGCTCATCATCGGCGACATTATTTTCGACCGTTACACGACCCTCGAGGTTCAGGGTCTCACCTCGAAGAATCGCATTCTCTCCGGCCGCTACGTCGCGGACGATATGCAGGCCGGCGGCGCCCTCGCGGTGTATCGCCACATGCGCGAGTTTACGTCGCACGTGAAGCTCATCGGTCTCGCCGGAACTGAGCCGTGGCTTGAAGCCGAACTCGAAAAATTCATCGCGCCCGAGGGCGACGAGATCGTGCGCGCCTCCGAATTTACCACCGTCGTGAAGCAGCGTTTCGTCGAGCCGCGCGTCGCAGGCAAAGAGCTCTCGAAGCTTTTTTCCGTTAACTTCATCGACAAACATCCGCCCGGCGAAGCCTTGCAACGCGCCCTCATCGCCCGTCTCGAAAAGCATATCGCCGATTACGACCTCGTCCTCGTCATGGACTTCGGTCACGGCGTGATGGAGGATCTCGTGCGCAACTATGTGCAGGAAAAAGCGCCATTCCTCTCCGTAAATTGCCAGACGAACAGCAACAACCACGGCTTCAATATCCTCAACCGCCGCTACCACCGCGCCAACGTCTTCACCCTCGACCAGACCGAGATTAATCTCGCCGTCGGTCGCCGCCAGCTCGACTACGGTAAGGAGCTCACCGCCCTCGCCACCCAGCTCGGCAGCCGCTACGCGTGGCTCACCCGTGGCGCGACCGAGACCCTGGGCCGCAACTGCGTCAAAGACATCACCGCCTGCCCCCCCCTCGACCGCACCATCGTGGACACCCTCGGCGCCGGCGACGCCTTCTGCGCCGTCGCCTCCCTCGCCGCCACCAGCGGCGCGCCACTGAACGTCGCCACGTTCATGGGCCAGCTCGCCGGTGCCCAAGCCGTCAAGATAGTCGGCAACGCCGAACCCATCCGCAAAGCCCGCCTCCTCAAAGGCGGCATGTCGATGCTCGCCTTCTGAGTTTCATTCGCCGTCCTCCGCTCTCCCCATTTTCCGCCCTCTCTCTTTTCCACCCTCTCCCCCATGAAAATCCTTCTCACCGGTGGCTGTGGCTATGTCGGCACTCCCCTCACTCAAAGTCTCCTCGACCGAGGCCATACCGTCACCGTCGTCGACCTCCAATGGTTCGGGAATTTTCTCCCCGCCCATCCGAATCTCACGGTGATCCGCGAGGATATCCGCAACGCCGACCGCATCCCGATGACGGGCGTCGATGTCGTCATGCACCTCGCCAACATCGCCAACGACCCGTGCGCCGATCTCGACTCCAAGCTCAACTGGGAGGTCAACGCCCTCGCCTCCATGTTCCTCGTCGAGCGCGCCATCGCGCACGGCGTGCCGCAGTTTATTTTCGCCAGCTCCGGCAGCGTCTACGGCGTGAAGGAAGAGGCCGAGGTCACCGAGGATCTATCCCTCGTCCCGATCTCTGACTACAACAAAACCAAGATGGTCAGCGAGCGCGTACTTCTCAGCTACGCCGACAAGATCCGCGTCAACATCGTCCGCCCCGCCACCGTCTGCGGCTACTCGCCGCGGATGCGCCTCGATCTCTCCGTCAGCCTGCTGACGATGCAGGCGCTCGTGAAGCA
>CAMBRG010000143.1 GCA_945869845.1 Opitutus sp. GAS368
CGAATTATTTTGATCTGACCGCTGCGCAAAAGGCGTTCTTCAATCCGCCCGACATCAACCAATATGTTAATACCGTAACCTACGGCTCGGTGGTCCATCTGAAGACATGGCTGAGCGGCTTCTACAACTACGCCCAAACTTACGACACGTCGCGGGCGGTGCAGGAACTCAACGGCAATCTGGTCAGCCCATTGGGCTCCGATGGCTGGGATGCCGGCGTTCGTTTCAGCCTATTGGGCGGGCGCATCAACGCCTCCCTCTCGACCTACGGCACCACCCAAAACCACACTATCATCGGCGGACAGGGCTTCATCCGGGCACTCACCGAAGCCAACGTCGTCGGCGATCTGTCCACCACCGGCCGAAATAACCGCGGGCTGGCGGTCGTTCCGCTCGAGTGGTTCGACTATCAGGACAGCAAGGCCACGGGCTACGAATTCGAAGTGGTGGCCAATGTGACAAAGAACTGGCGGTTGACCTACAACTTGGCGTTCCCCGAGACCAAGGCCTCGAACCGATACACCGACACCTGGGCCTACTTGGGAAAGAACGAAGCCACCCTCCGCCAGATTGCCATCGATGCTGGAGCCACGATCGACGCCAACAACGTCGCCAGCACGAGTCTGCTTCCGGCCGAGGCCGTTGACGCCGCCGGCGCGGTCGGCGCGTGGAACTCGATGCAAACGTGGAAAAAATCGAACGACCCATCGCTGGAGATCGTGAACACCAACTACAAGTTCACCACGAACCTCTACACGGACTATCGCTTCAGCGAAGGGAAACTGAAGGGCCTGCGCCTCGGCGGCGGCGTGCAATACCGGAGCAAGATCCAGATCGGCAATCGCGCAAACGACACGATCATTAACCCCGCCAACCCGCTCACCGCCATCGACGACCCCTCTGTCGACGGCAACAGCCCCGTCTACATGAAGGCTTGGTTTATGGCCACCGCCACCCTCGCTTACGAAATGAAGCCGATGCGCTACGGACGGCTCTCTTTCAACCTTAACATCTCCAACCTGCTCGCCCGAGAGGAACCAATCTACTACGCCGCCAGCATCCGCCCCCGCAACGGCGACGTCCGCAACCCGTCCCGCGTCACCGCCGGCGGCCCTTTCTACTACCCCGAGCCGCGTAAGTTCTCGCTTTCCACCCGCTTGAATTTCTGAGCCCGCGTCCCGCAAAACCCTGCTCGCGAGAGCAGGGACCCGCGCTCCTCACTTCACTCGCGCCCGCTCGCTCACGATCACCTCGCCACCGCGATCATTGATCACGTGGCGAATCCCGCTCCCTTTTCTTCCGCCGCCGAGCCGAAACGTCAGCAGGTGGCGCAGCTGAATCCCCGGCGCCTCGGGTGTCTCGATCCCCCGGTCCGCGATCACGACCGCATCCGTGAAATAGTGATAGACGCCCACGCCCCAAGCCTCGTGGGTTTTCACGGCGTCGCCGATTTTGTAGGACGCGAAGCCATCACCGCGCGGACTCCGCCACGCCGCCTGCGTCGGCGGATCGTAGGGCATTTCACTTTGGTAAAAATAAACGCGCCCCCGCTCGCCGTTCCAAATCGTCTGATACTTCTGCGTGTGCTCCACGAATAGCCCGTAGAGCGTCACGTCAGCTCCCTCGACGCGCAGCCCCGTCTCGCAGGTGTTTTCGCTCCAGCCGACGTTCGCGCCATGGTCCGCGCGCCAAAGCCAAAAATTTTCACCCACCACGTGGCTGGCGTGGATCGCGACCATGGTCTGCGCTTTGCCCGGTCCATAGCCGCCCACGCGGCAGATTAGGTCGTGCACCCACGTCGGATTCTCCGCCCGCCCCGCCGGCCGCCCGGGGCGTCCGAACTCGACCAACGTTTCCGTCTCCTGCGCCCCGGCATCGACCATGAGCCCGCTCACGATCACCCCTTCACCTGCCTCGACGCGCAGCGCCGTTTTCCCGTTCGCCGGGACGAGGCTCGGAAACCCGAGCCCAAAAACTACCGTGTCGCTCCGAGAGACGACGAGCGTGTCATCGAGCGCATAGATGCCCGGCGTGAGCAGGAGATGTTTCCCGGCGTGCAACGCCGCATTGATGCTCGCCGCGTTGTCGCGCCCCGCCTGCGCAATGTGAAAACGCTCGATGGGCAGCAGCGCGCCCGGCGCCTCGCCTTTTTCCCAGGTTGTCCCCGTTGCGGCGTCGCGCCGTGGCGGCGGCACCTGCACAAACCATCGCCCGCCCTCGCAAACGAGATACGGTTTCTCCCGCACCAACGGGGCCCGTTCAATGCGCGTCACCGCTTGCTCCGGCCACTCGCCGGCAGGGGCGTTTTCGCACCCGACGAAAACCATGTTCCAATTGATGCCCTTCCACTCCTTCCATCCGCTGTGACGCGAAAACCACTGCTGCTGGCTGCCTGCCTTCACCGCCCCGTCAATCTTGCAGTCCGCCAGAAATCCTCCGCTGGATCCGCCGCGTGACGAAAGCTGGAGTTCACCTTTGATGTGCGTCCGTCGCATGGGCGCGGCCTGCGAGACGGCCCACACATTGACCCCATCCGGAGGTGCCACCGTGAGATTCTCCACCGCGCGCCAAAAATTGCAGGTCGCGTTGTGCTTCATCCACGCCGCATCGGTCCACACCCGTCCTGCGATGGTGACGTCGCCGGGCAGCCGGCCCAGCCCCGCAACGTGCGTGAAAAATCCGACCGGCACATCCAGTTCGTATCGGCCAGGCTTGAACAGCAGCGCGTAACGCCCCGGGCCGAATTGAGCGCTTTCCTGCTCTTTGAAAACAGCCGTGATGCGCGGCAGCACGTCGGACTGTTGCGGATGGAACACGTGGACGTTCGGACCAAAATCTGGCTCAGCTGCTTTCGATTCGACGCTATGCAGGTAACTGCCGTGACCCGCGATGATCACCGCGATGATCAGCCCGATCCGGTTAGCCTTGATCCCGCCGCAATCGGCTTTGGTTGGAACGCAGGAGGGCAATCGGCAATGGGGAATCACGCCCCTGAATCTGAAGGGAAATCCCCGTCTGCCACGACAACATTTTCCCATTTCACCCGTCGCCCGCGCCCTCGTCGAGCGCTACCCGCCCGACACCTTGGCCATCGCCGCCCGCCAGTTCGCCTGAACTCAACGGCCGGGAAGTCATGACATTTCCCGGGACCCGCACCCTCGAAACAAATCGAAGACTCCGCCAAGAACGAGCCCCTGAAAAGGCTTCCGCGCCGCCACCCTGAATATCATCGACCGGGAAAATAAACCGTGAGGCCGCCTCGCTTTCCTCCCACCGCCAACGCCCCGGTGCTCATTTCGCCTTCAATCAAGCGCGCGCTCTACGAATGGGATGAGACCACTGTTGGACAACGACTCCGTCCTCTTGGCGTGGGCGCAGAGCCATCCCCGCCCCACTCTATCCCGACGCTCGCTCGATCAGGCGGAGCCCGCCGGCTCCCATCAGGACACGGCGTCCAACCACTCCCAAGCGGGAACAACCTCGACCGCGATGCCATCGACCGACAACGCGTCCCGCTGATCGCAAGTGATGATAACCCCCCGGCGTTTGCCGGGTAACGCGCACCCGCGTCGCACTCCCTCCAGTTCGCGCTCGCGATTGAAGGGCGTGAGCGTCGCGCACACTTGGATGGCGTAATCGTCCGTAATGAAATCGCACTCCCAAGCGTCTTTTTCGCCGGCGTAGCAGGGCTTCAAGCCACGTTGGCGGAGGGAGAGGAAGACGGCGTTCTCGAGACGATGGCCGACGTCCGCCGTGAGGTTCGGCGAATTCACGCGCCGGAGCGCGTTGTCGATCGCGTAGTATTTGTTCGGCGCCACGACCCGTTGCTTAAACGACGGACTAAACTTCGGGACCGCGAACAGCAGGTAGGCGTCCTGCAGAAACTCGATGGTGCGGGAGGTCTGGGCGACAGTGGGAATCGCGAGCGACTTCGTCAGGCTCTGGAACGACAGCGGCTGACCGGTGTTCGCGAGAAGATACAAAATGAGGTTCATCACGTGTCGCGCCTCCCGCAAATGATGACGCTGGGCGATGTCGCGTTCCACGATGTCACGCAGGAGCTGCTGGAGGATTCGCGGATCACGCTCGCGCAGGTAACCCGGAAATCCCCCGTGATCCAAGTAGGCGGTGAGCGTGGCGGCGCTCCGCTCGCCCGCCGTGTAGGCCAGGTATTCAGAGTATGAAAACGGGAAAACCTCGAACGACCGGTGCCGGCCGGTGAGCTTGGCGCCGACCTCGCGACCCAAGAGCGAGGCGTTCGAGCCGGTGACGCAAAGAGGGTGACCGCGGTCCAAGAGTGAACGAACCAACCGCTGCCATTCGGGCAATTCTTGGATCTCATCCAGAAAGACCGCCTGTTTTCCCGCGAGCTCATGGATGACGTCCAAGAGCGCCGGAAAATCTTCCGGACCCATCCCATAGAGACGCGTATCCTCCACGTTGACGTAAAGAGCCCCGGGGTGGCTGCGGAGGAGCTGCGCTTGCAAGACGCTTTTTCCGCATCGGCGCACACCGGTCAGAACCAAAGCATGCTCCGAATCTCCCGTCGGAAGCTGGCGGGTCACGGCTCTGGGGATTTCCGGGTCGGCGGCGACCGGCGGCCGTTGATCCCGCAGCACCTCCAATAGTGTATTTCGTAATAACACACCTTTGTTCTATTTAAAAATACACCTTTAGATCAAGGCGATTAAACCCTGTGGCATGAATCTCGAGTTAATCCGGAAATGTAGCCATTTCTGCGCAAACAACGGGTAACTCTTCCCGCTTTTCGCCTCAAAGACTCGTGGCCGTAGTTCTAGAATTTCCCCGACCGTGGATCAAAAAAAGATCCGATTTTGCAGGCCTACCTTACGCCCGGAACCCGCCATCGCTCCGTCTTCGACGTGAACTCGTCCGACTGTTATTCGCGCATTCAAAATCAACCGCTCCGCTGCTCCCGCGCCCTTGATTTCTCCCGCTCCCCGGCTCTTCATCACGCTTTCAGCTGCTTTTCCGCCCCTGCCCGCCGCCCCGAAATCCACCCGTTACCCATCGATCTTTCAATATGAAATCCCGCCAAGCCCTCATCGTCGCCCTCCTTGCCGCCCTGCCCGGCTTCGCTTCCGCAGCCACCGCGCCCGCGCCAAAACCGCTCCGCATTCTCCTCATCACCGGCGGCTGCTGTCATGACTACGCCGCGCAGAAAGACATTCTCAAAGAGGGCCTCGAAGCCCGCGCCCACGTCGTGATCGAGCACATGCACACGGCCGACAAAACCACGCGTCCCGTGTTTCCCTCCCACACCAATCCCGACTACGCCAAGGGCTACGATCTCGTCATCCACAACGAATGTGCCGCCGACATCGCCGATCCCGCGATGGTGCAAAACGTCCTCGCGCCGCACGTGGCCGGCCTGCCCGGCGTGAACCTCCACTGCGCCATGCACAGCTACCGCGTCACCAAAGATTTTAAGACGCCCCTCGCTCCCGGTTCCGCCGGCGCGTTGTGGTTCGACTACCTCGGCCTGCAATCCAGCTCCCATGGTCCGAAAGAACCGATCATGATTTCGTTTTCGGTCTCGAGCAGTCCCATCACCAAGGGCCTGGAAAACTGGCTCACGGGCAACGAGGAGCTCTACAACAACGTCCAAGATCCGAAAAACTTCCCCAGCCACCGCTCGCTCGCGACAGGCCTCCAAACCGTGACCGACAAACAGGGCAATAAAAGCGATAAAACCGCGGTCGTCGCCTGGACCAATCTTTACGGTCCCAAACAAGCCCGCGTCTTCAGCACCACCATCGGCCACACCAACGCCACCGTCGGCGACCCGCGTTTTCTCGACCTCGTCACCCGCGGCGCCCTGTGGGCCGTCGGTAAACTCGGCGACGACGGCCGCCCCACCGCCGGCTTCGGCCCCAAGGGAAAATAGCTTTCGCCGCCCGCGTCGTTCGCTTCGTCAGGTAGCGTCGCCACGTCCGGGCGCGACGTTGTTCTCCGAAAACGATCCCGCTGCCAGCGGCACCCGTTCACCGCGTTCACTTTGTCCATGTCTGCTTTCTCCGACCCGCTCCACGAGGCCCGCCAAAAATCCGGCATCCTCAAATGCCCGTTTCACGGTGAGGACATCACGATGCTCCTCCGCCACGAGGACGTGCGCCAAGCCGCGAAGGACTGGCAGACGTTCAGCTCCGACGCGCCGTTCCGCGTGCCGATTCCCTCCGAGGAAAAAGTCCGCTCCATGCGGCAACTGCCCATCGAGACCGACCCGCCCGAGCACGGCGACTACCGCGCCCTCGTCGAACCGTTTTTCGCCCGCGCCAAAGACCCCGCCGTCATCGCGCAGGTCGAGACCTTGATCGCGGGTCTGCTCGACCAAGCCCTCGCGCGCGATTCCATCGAGATCGTCCACGGGTTCGCCCTGCCCGTGCAGTCGCGCGCCCTCACCCACCTGCTGAACGTCCCCGCCAGCGAGGGCGAAATCTGGCTCGGCTGGGGCATCCACGTTTTCAAAGTCACCGGCGGCGAATTCAAAACCGGCTCCGTCCTCGAAGACTACCTGCACCGCAAATTCGACGAGGCCCAGGCCCACCCCGGTCCCGATTTTTTTAGCGCGCTCACGCAGGCCACTTACCGCCGCCGGCCGCTCACGCGCGACGAGATGATGGGCTTCGCCAACCTCGCCTTCGCCGGCGGCCGCGACACCATCATCCACACCATCTCCTGCGCTCTCGGCCACCTCGCCGAGCACCCCGAGGCGCTCGACTTTCTACGCGCCGACCCCAAGCGCATCACCCTCGCGAGCGAAGAGTTTTTCCGCGTATTCATGCCGCTCACCCACATCGGCCGCGTGTGCCCCGCCGATACCACCGTCCACGGCACCACCGTGAAAGCCGGCGAACGCATCTCGCTCGCCTGGGCCTCCGCCAATTTCGACGAGACCGTTTTCCCCGCGCCCGAAGAGGTCCGCCTCGACCGCAAACCCAATCCTCACCTCTCCTTTGGCTTCGGCCCTCACCTCTGCCTCGGCGCCCCCCACGCCCGCCTGATCCTCCGCACCCTGCTCCGGCTCTGCTGCGAAAAAGTTCGCGCCATCACCGTCCTCCACGCCGAAGAACGCGTGGAACACGAGGCCGCCTTCGACCGCAAACTCGGCTATCACACGTTGACCGTAAAACTCACCGCGCTCTGAATCGCGCCCACGTAAAGGTCACACCGCCCGCTTTCCGCCCCGCCACGCCAGCCGATTTCTCCGACCTCGCGTAAAAAACATCGCTCCTCTCACCCCGGCACCACGTCTTTCTTCCACCCACCCATGAACCCCGTTCACCCCACTCGCCGCGAATTTATCCGCACCTCCTCCCGCTTCGCCGCCGTCTCCGCTCTCGCCGGCATCGCCCTGCCCCACGTCCACGCCCAGGGCACCGATGTCCTCCAAGTCGCGCTCATCGGTTGCGGCGGCCGCGGCGCCGGAGCCGCCTCCAACGCCCTCTCCGTCAACACCGGCCCCGTCAAACTCGTCGCCATGGCCGATGTCTTCGCGCCTCGCCTCACCGCCGCCTACGACGCCCTTAAACGCAAACACGCCGCCAGCGTCGACGTGCCCGAGGACCGCAAGTTTGTCGGCTTCGACGCCTACAAACACGCCATGGACTGCCTCCGCCCCGGCGACATCGCGATCTTCACCACGCCGCTCGCGTTCCGCTGGGTCCACTTCGCCTACGCCATCGCGAAAAAACTCAACGTCTTCATGGAGAAACCGCTCACCGCGGACGGCCCCACCTCACGCCGCATGATCCAACTAGCCGAGGACGCCTCAGCGCAGAACCTGAAGGTCGGCGTCGGCCTCATGTCCCGCCACAGCCGCGCGCTCCAAGAACTCCACCAACGCATCGGCGACGGCGAGATCGGCGACATCACACTCATGCGCGGCTACCGCATGGCCGGTCCGCTCGCTTCGGCCTTTTCGGAACCCAATCC
>CAMBRG010000144.1 GCA_945869845.1 Opitutus sp. GAS368
TTGGTTACAGGCGGATGGCGTGCGGGTCCCGGAAACCACGGCCTTCTTCAACTTGAACTGGACCGCCCGCAAGCGCCCCTGCGCCGGCCTCGATATTCTACCCGAGTTGCAGGGCAGCGTCGCCGCTGAATCCGTGATCGGTCAAGTTCACCGCCACGAGCGCGGCCGCCCCGAACATCCACGCAACATCATGATTCGCGGCCTCTGGGTCGACGGTCCGACCTTGCCACCCATACCCGGAAAACCGGCTACGCCGCGTGAGTAGGCGTCGAACCGCCCACGCTGCTCGTCAGGGTTTCGGCCACAGCTCGATGGCGGGTAAAAACAATCGGTCGTTGCGCTCGATGCCGCGCCCGGCGAGGAGGTCGTTGATCGTAAACTCCCCTACCCGGCGCACCTGCCACCGCGGCGTCGAATAAATCGCGAGAGCACCCTCATCGGTCACAAAAATTCCGGCGGCGGCCCCGAAGATGCCCCAGCCGTCGTCCCCTAAGAGTTCGCCGCCAAAGGTGCGGTCCGCCACGCGAGTCAGCTCCGGTTCCGCGCCGAAATCCCCCCGAGGAAACTCAACGCTCCACAACGAAGCTGTGTGCCGTTCTTTGGCTCCGGTTTTATCGTCCGCCTTGGTGCGACTGAAACCGACCAAGAACAGTTTTCCATCCCGCTGTTGGATAAGATTGATGCTCGATCCGCCGAACTTCGTGAACGCCAACCCGGGCGCCGCACGCACCGCTTTCTCATCGATCACCGAGGTCGGCTTCAGATCGAATCCGTCTGCGAGTATGCTCGTGCGCGAGACGTAAAATGAAACGACGGTCGTCGTCCGGCTCACCACGAGGAACCGCCCGTCGGCCAGTCGGATCATCGCCGCCGCGCCGGCCTTGTCTTTCACCGTGGCATTGGCCCGGTCAATCATCACCGGCAGTCGCCGGGGCATCTCAGGCTCGGAAAAATCGTAGAACAAAATCTGCGAGCAAACTTCGCCATGCTTCGCGTTATAGTTTTCGACCGGCACCACCAAAATATCACCGCAGGCGTTGAGACCGCCCGGATGCCAGAGCGTCGTCCCGGAGCTGAGCGGCAGCCGGATCGGCACGCGCGCGACGACCTTCGCCGTTTCCGTCGGTAATCCCGCGGCGTTGATATTCGGTCCGAGCGGCCCCGGAGTCGCATTGGAGGCGACGCGCATCACGATGAGATCGCCCTGCGGCGGCGGCAGTTCGCTCCACCTCGCCGACACGGGAAGCTGAAGGCGGTTCGGATTACCGTCTCTACCGATATTGCTTCCCGAGACCACGAGGTAAGGCCCCGCCCGGAGGCGCTGCACGCCTTGGAAATGATTGTCTCCGATATCGTGATCCGGGTTCAGTGAATAGGAGGGATACGGCAACTGCCCGTCGCTCCACGCCCCCAAGCGATTCCCCTCCACTGCGATCCGCGCAAAAGCCGCACGCACGTCCACCACCACCGGTTGGTCCATCCGCGGAGTGGCGGCGAACGCACTCGCTACGACGAACGCGATCGCAACTGCCATACCGGGTGGGATGAACTTCATGACGTCCGAAGTCAGCGCATTGTCGCCCAAAGTCAGGACGCAAATTATGTAACGGTTACAATCGGCGAACGCTGACCTTGCGCGCCGCTATCAATACGAACCCTCAATCCCGCCTGCCCTGCCCGCCCCAATTCCCAACGCCCCCATGCATCGCCGCACGTTTCTGCACCACACCGTCGTCGGCGGCACCGCCCTCGGGCTCGCACCTCGTCTCCCCGCCTCCGCCCGCCTGCCCCGCAAGCCGAACCTGATCGTCTTTCTTCCCGATCAACAACGTGCCGATACCCTCGCGCCTTACGGCAACGGCCGCACGCACGCGCCTAACCTGAACAAACTCTCGACCCAATCCACGGTCTTCGAGCGAGCCTACGTCACGCAGCCGGTGTGCACGCCAGCGCGCTCATCGCTGCTGACGGGCCTCTGGCCGCATCAATCCGGTTGCACCGAAAATAACCGGGCGCTGCCTAGCCGCGCCCAGACCCTGCCCGAGCTCTTGGCAGATCCGGACTACCGGTGCGGCTATTTCGGCAAATGGCATCTCGGCGACGAGGTGTTCGCCCAGCGCGGTTTTCACAACTGGGTCTCGATCGAGGACATTTACCAAGAGCACTTCAGTGCCGGCCGGGATCGCGGCCGGCTCAGCGACTATTCCCGGTTCCTCCTCGAAAAAGGCCTCCAGCCCGACTCGGTCGCCCGCGGCGCGTTTAGTCGGAGATTTGCCAGCCAGCTCCCGATCGAGCTCTCGAAGCCGGTCTTTCTCGAACGCCACGCCTGTGATTTCATCGAGCGCAACCGTCGTCAGCCTTTCATCCTTTTCATCAGTTTCCTCGAACCGCACACCCCCTACTCCGGCCCGCTCAACCACGAGCATCGGCTCGACGAGGTCGAGTTTGACGCCAACGCCACCCATACATTCGGTGAAAGTATGCCGTTGAAATACCGGCTCAAACAAGAGGCCCAAGCCGAGGAATACGGACGCACACCCGATGAGTTTCGCCCGATCAAGCGCAACTACCTGGGACTCGTTACCCAAATCGACCGCAGTATCGGCGGGGTTCTGAAGAAACTCGATGATCTCGCCCTCGCCGACCACACCGTCGTCGTGCACACGAGCGACCACGGCGATATGATGGGGTCGCACCGGCTCTTCGAAAAAGAAGTGATGTTCGAGGAGTCTGTGCGTGTGCCCTTTCTCGTGCGTCTCCCCGGCCAGCAACAGCAGAATCGAATCGCGGAGCCGGTCAGTCATATCGATTTCGTGCCGACGATGCTCGACGTGCTCGGTCGTCCGCCGCACAGCCAATGCGCCGGCCGCAGTCTAGCGCCCTGTCTGCGTCGGGAAGCGAAGCCGCAGTCTCCTGTCTTCATCCAATGGTCGCCCAAACCCGGCCGCACCGAACGCATGAAGAAAGACACCCGACTCGCCTCGCCAGATGCGATCGCCCGCGCCTGCGGCGAATCGACGCGAACCGTTGTCACGCCTGACGGCTGGAAGCTGTCACTCCGCGATACCGACCACCCAGAATTGTATCACCTACCGAAAGATCCCGGTGAAATGAGGAACCTCATGCCCGAGCCGCCGCCGGAAGTCGTCGCACGGTTAACCGGCCTAATCGACGAATGGCAGAAGGCCTCCGGCGACTCGCTACGGTTGGTGCCGACCGCGAAGGACGCGGAAAAATCCTGATCCGGAGTTCCTGCTCCGCCCAATCGCGATGCGGGCAAAGAGTGACGTAGTTTTAACCTTTAATATTTCGGGCAGCGAGCGCGGCCAGCACGACCAAAATGGCTGGCCAAATTGCACAACCATGGGTCGGCCTCTTCGGCCAGTTTTCACCGTCGGCGGCCCCGCGATGAGGGCAGGGACCGAAAAAGCAGTCAGGTTTTAACTTTTAATGTCGGCCAAGTGGCCAAACGGCGGCGTTACGCCAAGCCGATTTAAAAAGTTAGGCTTAGTAGTTTGTGTCGCGATGCTTCCCTCCGTCATAGTCCGCCCGCGATCCCATCAAAGAAATCGCTGCCAAGCCCGGCATCTTGACGTCGGTTCCTCCGAACTCGTCGCGACCGTCAACGGTCTCCTCAAAATCAACCAAGCCTCCAATCGGCGCCTGCACCCGTGACGGAATCAAATACGGCGACGTCGTGCGCGCCCACTACGTCCTCCGACAAACCACCGCAAACCACGTCGGCGTCACCATGGGCGTTTTGCCACACGATCGGGACCGGTAAATACGGCTCCTTAAGCGCGACCCGGAGTTACCGACTTACACTCTCTCGCATTCGAGCGGGTCCGGTGGGATTGAGCCGATGCCCGACCTGTTTTGGCCACGGCCCGGTGGCAGGAAAAAACAAGCCCACGGCCGGCCGAGAGGCCGACCGTGGGATGAACACTGCACAGCAGCCCGGCCGAATTAGCCGAGCAAGGTTTGCCACTGGTTCTCGCGGGCGCGGCGGGCGATCTTGAGCGCGCCGAGGGCCACGAAATCCTTGTAGTTGTCGCCGAGCACCTGCACGCGGGGATTTTCAAAACCCTCCTCGAGCAGCTTCGCCTGCAACGCGACGCCGAAGCCCTTCGTGAGGCTGCCGCCGCCGGTCACGATCACGTTTTGGAGCAATTCAGAAACCGTCTCCGGCTCGGCGCGGCTGATGAGGTCGCGCGCCATCTCGAAGACTTTTTGGAGCAGCGCGTCGCAGCCGGCGCCCACCTGCGCGGTGACGTCGATCTTGCGCGACTTGCCGCCGACCATGACGGTCGCGACCGCGGGTGTGGCGCCGTCTTCGGCGAGCACCCACGAGTGACGCTCTTTGATTTCGCGAATGCGGCTCACCGTGAGCCCGCTCTCGGGATATTCCGCGAGGATGCGGTCGAGAATGATCTGGTCCACGGCGTCACCGGCAAACGGCACGCTCAGCTGGTCGTCGACCGTCGGGTAGTGACCCTGCACCAGACACACGTCGGTCGAGCCGGCGCCGATGTCGATGCAGAGCGAGTTGAGCACGGGGTCGTGGTAGTTCGCGTCGGAGATGCGCGCGTCGTCGCGGTAACCGATCACCGCGAGAAACGGCTCCGGGACGAAGATAACTTTCGCGACCATGCCGCGGAAGGCGTTGCGGGCGCTGTCGCGGGCCGCCAGATCGGAGCACGCAGGCGTGCCGATCACGGCGCGAACTTCGCGGCCGTCAGCCTGCAGCGTGTCGCGCAGGTGCGTCGCGAACTGGCGGGCGGCTTCCGGGTGGGCGATCACGCCGCCCTGCAACGGACGCACGAGATTGAGATTCTGGCGGTGTTTCTGCGCGAGGCGGCCGAAGAGCACCTTGGCCTCACAGGGCAGAATGCCGTTGAGCACGTCCTCCTTCGCGTAACCGACCACGGTGGGGATCAGCTCACGGACGGGTTTTTCATCGGAACCGCGCGGGGCGGACATCAGGCACGACATGTTCGTGCCGAGGTCGAGGCCGACGAGCAGGGTTTCGGTGGTGGCGGGACGTTCGGCATCGAGCACGGCGGCGCCGGCGTTGGCTTTGGCTGAGTTGGCTTTCATGGGACTGGGCTACGGATTGTTGAGCTGCTGTTTGTGTTCATTTGTTTCAGCCCGCCACCGCGGTCGCGAGCGACCGGGACGACGGGGTTGAAAAGTAATCGCCGAGCGCCGCCATGGCCGCGCGCTCGCTGTCCTGCAGCGCGTCCAACATGTCGGGGACGTCGTCGAGCGGGATGCGCCGGTTGACGTGCAGTGCACCGCTCACGCTCGTCCCGGCGCGGACATTGTCGGCGCGGATTGAGGCGAGCACCGACCGGCGTGACACCATCGCCTTCGCCACCTGTTCCTGCACTTTGGCAAACAGTGCACGGAGTTCCGCGCGGCACGTCTCACCGGGAAGCCCGGAGTTTTCCGACCAGTCGCGGATCAAGGGCGGCAGCGCCGTCTGCAGCAACGCCGTCGCTTCCGCGGCGCGGCCTTCACCGCGCATCATGCACGCCTCGCGCACGCCGTGTTCGATCTGCTGCCAGATCGTCGCGGCATCGCGAACCGAAGTGCCGGCGGAAGCTTGAACGAGGTGAGTCATGCGCGTGCGTGAATTTGGCAATCTACATGCCACAATCTTTTTTAGTTGTTTAGCAATTACTTGCATATCACTAGGCAAAATTATCCACCGTTGGCGTTCCAAAATCCACGTCCCCTGCGGCAAAAAAATCCCTCGCACCCGGACCAAGCACCACGCTGCGCCATCGCGCGAAAATCCTCCGGCACCTTGGACTCTTCCGCTCCGCGCCCGAGGCGGAAAAAAGGGGCAAACGGCGCCCCCATTGGGCAGCCATAAAGTGGAGTTTTCCGCAGCTTCGCTGGTTGCCCTTAGCCGCGACATGCCGACAGGGACCAAGACGGCGCTGGTCAGCCTGGCCCTTATTTCTCCTCTTATTACGCCTCTTGACGCCTATTGCCGCCCGGCCCGACAAGCCGCATCGCTGATCCGGCATCGCCGCGTGGAAAATCTGATGGGGGAGTTGATCGCGGGGCTACCGTAAGACCGGGGGGAAAACGGATTTAGCCAGACGGATCGCAATTCGCTCGGGACTCGCGGCGGGAAAGAGCTTTCCCCATGATCATACCGTATTGAAAAGACGCGGTTGGATGTGATCGAACTGCAACGAAAACGATGAACTATTTTATAGCTTCGCCCCGAAAACTTTTTTTAACCGATGCCCTCGGCGCCGTGCTCACGGTAGCCCTCACCGTTGGAGTGCTGGCCCCTTGGTCGCAATGGTTCGGGATGCCGGCCGTGGCGCTGTATAAACTGGCAATGGCGGGCTCAGTTTTCGCTCTGTATTCCTTTGATTGCTTACTTTTTGTCCGCCGCAATTTTTCGCCGTTCCTGCGCATCATCGCTCTGGCCAATTTGGGATATTGCGTCGCTACGGTGGCCCTATGCGTTGTTTACCGCACCCAAGTTACCACCCTGGGGTTGGCCTACTTCATCGGCGAATGCGTGGTGATAATCACCTTGGCCGGTGTGGAAATGAAAGTGGCAGCGGCGGTGAACAAGGCCGAAGGAGATCGATTGGCTCACGGGTAAAACATCAAACGACGCCCGGCGAAAAAGGCTGATAGAGGGCAAGAATTCGACTCGGGACCGGACCACGTTTCTCAGGCCGTGTTGAGCTTTTCTGAGTTTCGGCGGGGAGCCGCCGGCTCATTGCCGAAATCCTAGCCGGGCCCCGCCCGGGGCCATCGCCACACGCGCGTGGACGGACCCGGCGTTTTTCCAACCCCCACCAGAATTCTTGCCAGTAGCCGTGCCGTCGGACCCATTTCTCCCATGCCCCTTACTCTTCGCTTCCGCGTGTCCCCCGGCTTCGCCGCCGCGCTTTTGTTCCTCACCGCTGGCTCCGCCAGCTTCGCCCAGACTCCCGCCACTGCACCCGCGCCGCTCCTCGATAAATCCGGTCATCCGCCCACGTTACGCACGCTCGCGATCGGCGACGCCGCTCCCGATTTTTCCCTGCCTGGCATCGATGGCCGCACTTACAAACTCGCCGACTTCGCCGGCCCCGACGTGTTGATGGTGCTGTTCACCTCGAACCACTGCCCCACCTCCCACGGGATCGAACGACGCCTGCAAACCCTCCGCGACGAGGTCAAGGGCCGGAGCTTCGGTCTCGTCGCCATCAATCCCAATCACCCCGAAGGCCTCACCCTCAACGAACTCGGCTACGGCGAATACAGCGACTCGTTCGAAGACATGAAGCCCTACGCCGCCAGCCTCGGCTGGGACTTCCCGTATCTCTACGACGGCGAAAAACAACTCATCGCCCGCGCCTACGGCTGCCTCGCGACGCCCCACGTGTTCATCTTTGATAAAGCCCGCCGCCTCCGCTACGCCGGCCGATTCGACGACTCGCGCCTCGTCGAGGAGAACTCCGTCAAATCGCCCGATGCCCGCAACGCCATCTTCGCCCTGCTCGACGGCAAACCCGTTCCCGTCGAACTCACCAAACCTCACGGCTGCTCCACCAAGTGGCGCGAGAAAAAAGAACGCAACGTCGCCACCGAGATCGGCTGGACCCAGATCCCCGTCAGCCTTGACCGCATCGACGCGGCCGGCGTCGCTGCGCTCCGTGCTAACCCCACCAACAAGGTGCGCATGATCAACGTCTGGGCCACTTGGTGCGCCCCGTGCGTCGAAGAATTCCCCGCGCTCATCGCGATCAAGCGTCAGTTCGACATGCGCGAAAACGATTTCGAGCTCATCACCATCAGCCTCGACGCGCCCAAGGATGAAGCTAAAGCCCAAGCCTTTCTCCAAAAACAAGGCGCCGGCCTCACCAAGCGCGTGCAAGCCTCCGTGGACAAAGAGGGCCGCAAAACCAGCCA
>CAMBRG010000145.1 GCA_945869845.1 Opitutus sp. GAS368
CGCGACCTGCGATTGAGTCGTCCGGGCGCGGTTCCAAGTGAGGTCGGCGTGCAACCGCCATTCATGCGGGAGGCTCACAATCACGCCGGCAAGAGCGCGAAGGTTGACGAGCCGCAGCTCGAATTCCCCGATGGCGTCCGCGGGATCCGTGGGGATGGAAAGGCGCACCACCTGGCCGAAAGGATTGGTCGGCGCGGCGGCAGCGACCGAAAAATTGGCCGTGGCCGAAAACGGCATCTGCTCGGAGTTTTGGTTAATATTGGTGCTGCGGCGGTATTCGACGAACGCCTCGAGCCACGGGTAGAACTGCCGGGATATTTTTACCTGCTGGGCCGCGACGGTGCCCGGCGACCCGATCATGTAGCGGGCGGCTCCGTTCTGGTGGGTGGGGGCGAGATCGTAGTTGTAGGCGCCGGCCTTGCTTTGCAGCGCAGCCAGAGTGACGGATAGATTACCCCCGGCAAAGCCGGCCGGCACCGAGGTGTAGGTGGCGGTGCCGGGGCCAAACAGCGGCGTGTTGGTGTTGCTGCGGATGTTCGGCGTCGAGCCCAAGGGCGGCGAATTAGGCGGGAGAAAGAACGCCGGCGAATTCCGCCGGATCGACGCGAGGCCGTCCTGCACGAAGCTGCGGTCCTGCACCAACAGCGCCTTGGTATCGGAGTAGCTCCCCGTCACCATCACCTGCGTCTTGCCGCCTTCCAGCGACATTCCGCCGGCAAAGTTCACGCTGCGGATCGGCGCATCGCTCGAAAACGTGTTGTTGAAGGACGTGCTCACCTGGACGCCGACGTAATTGCGGCGGAGCACGACGTTGATGACGCCGCCGACCGCGCTCGCGCCGTAGATGCCGGAGGCCGCCGCCGGCAACACTTCGATGCGATCGATGGCGGCGAGGGGCACGCCGTTGATGTCGGCCTGGTTGCCGGTGGCGAGCAGGTTGTAGTCGGCGGGTCGGCGCCCGTCGATTAGAACCAAGGTGTGGTCGGCGCCGAGCCCGCGGAGGTTGAAGGAGCTAAAATTCCCATTGTTGGCGGAGAAATTGCTCGGTGCCTCGGTTGCATCCATCGGCAGCCGCTGGCGAAGGAAATTCTCCACGCTGGTAGCACCCGATTGTTCGATGGCCCGGCGTTCAAAGATAAGATACGGCTGCGCGTCATCCATCGTGCGGGGCAGATCCACATTCGCACTCTGGAACGGTTGCACCCGGTTGCTCGCGACCTCGTAGGGGTCGAGCACCGTCGCGGCACCGGCTCGCACCAAGTAGGGCTCGAGCTTGGTGACATCGAGTGCCTTGCGCATGGTTTGGCCGGTGAGCGTGAGATCCTCGCCCGCGCCCACCACCACATTCGCGATATGGAGGGGCTGGTAGCCGTCGGCCGTGGCAACCAAGAGGTAGGTGCCAGCCTTCAGGGCGGAAAAGTAATACTCGCCATACTTGTCCGTTTTTACCGTCTGGCCAGTCTCACTGGCGGCCACGGTCAGGCCGGCCGCCGGTCGACCGTCACTCCAACCCAACGAACCACGCACCGATCCTACGGCGCTGACCGCAGGTGTGGCGGCGCCACGCACCGCGGTGACCACAAACTTGCCCCCGCTATTGCGGCGGGCCGCGAATCCCGTGCCTTGCAGCAAACGCGCGATCGCGTCCTCCGGCTCGAATTGGCCGATGACTTCGTTGGCCCGGACCTCCTTCAGATCTTCAGCGGAGAAAACCACCTCCACGGCGGCCTGCGCGGAGAAAGCCATCAACGCCGACGATCCCGACTGGGCCTTGATTTCGAATTTCACGGGCGCGGCAAGGCCCACAACGGCCAGATTCGCGAGGGCGAAGGCGAGAACTAGGCGGATTCGTTTGAGAAGCATGGCGTGTTGGCGGGGCGGGGTATTAGGAACGCGACTCTTACTGCATTACGACAAACGAGACGCGCGCCTCCCCCCGTTGAAGGGAAAATTTTTCAACGCCGGGCGGACGGGCGGGCGACGACTCGCACCGAACCGTCGGCATCGTGGACCACGCCCACCGGCAGCGCTTGCTCCACAGCCGCGAGAAAGCCTTCGCGGTCGTCGAGGCTGTAGCGGCCACCCACGCGCAGGGCGGCGGCATCGGCTGCCACGATTACGGGTTTCACATGGTAGGCGGCGAATCGGCCGAGCGCATCAGCCAGCGGCTCGGACTCGAAAGCCGCCTGGCCCACGCGCCACGCGGTGACGTTCTGCGCGGTCTCGGGCGAAAGCGTGCGCACCGCCACGCCGGAAGCACCGAGCATGGCCTGCTCGCCCGCGCCAAGCGGAACGGGCACTTGCGCCTCCCCGGCAGCGGCAGCCGGCTGCACCCGCACGGTGCCCTCGAGCACCGTAACTTCGGCGCGACCGGCCGCGGTCGAGCGGACGTTAAACACGGTGCCGGTCACGCGCACGGCCCCCCCGGGGGTCGCGACGAAAAAAGGTCGCGCAGGATCATGCGCCACACGGAAAAACGCTTCGCCGCGCCCCAGCGTGACGCGTCGTTCGTGGCGGCCGAGGGTGATGGCAAGTTCGGTCTGCGCGTTGAGTTCGACCCGTGAGCCGTCGGCGAGCGCGAGGGCGCGTCGCTCGCCGAAACCCGTTCCGGCATTTTGCGACCACATCGACCAGACGAATCCCGCGACGGCCAACGAGGCGACGGCCGCGAGCGCGCGGCCGGCCCAGCGCCAGCGGCGGTGGCGGGCGGCAGCTCCGTCGATGAGCGCATCCGCCTCGCCTGCATCAGTGAGCACGGGGAGTTGGGTGCGGAGCAGCGCGCAAAGCTCCCGGTAGCGGGAAAGCAGCCAGCGATGGTCCGGATTCGCGTCCAACCAGCCGGCAAGCTCGCTCCGCTCGCCCGCGGTCAACGGACCGGTTTCAAGGCGAGCCGTCCATCGGGCCGCTTGTTTCTCCGTCTCTTCACGATTGTCGTTCGGGGACACGGTCATGGCGATCACCGTCCGGCGGCGCCGCGCACGTCGTCTGCGGCGGATGGTTCATCGTTCGATTGCAGCGACGCGCGCAGGAGCCGGAGCGCGCGGGAGTGTTGTTTTTCGACGGTCTTGCGGGAGATTCCGAGCCGGGCTGCGGCCTCCGGATGCGTGCAGCCACGGAGTGTGCATAGTATGAGCACCGCCCGACAACCCGGCGGCAAACGCGAGATGGCCAACTCTGTCGCCGCCCATTCCTGCCGCGCCATCACGACGCGCTCAACGCCGGGCGCCTGCGCGGGCGAAAGCTCAATGATGTTACTGTCAGCCGACTGCACCGGGGCGATTTCGCGGCGCTTGAGCTGGTTGATGGCAAGGCGGCGGGCGGTCGTGAAAAGCAAACCTTCCGGCCGACCGACCGCTTCTTTCTCCATCGTGCGGTAGACGCGCGCATAGGCGTCGTGCGCCACGTCCTGTGCATCGGAGCGGTTGCCCAGCAGCCGAGCCAGGTAACGCCGCAACGGCGCGAGGGTCGCGCGGTAGAGCGACGTAAACTCGCGAAGGCGTGGGTCGGGATCGGACATCGGAGGGTTTCTTACCGCCGGCGCGGTCCGGAGTAAAACTGCAATGTGCGGGTGGCGGGCATCGATTGTTACCCATCATGACAATCGAGGCGGCCCGCTCCCCCATTCGGAGTGTTGTTTCGGGCTGTATTCGTCCGGAAAGACCCCACCGAGCGACATCTTCCGCTTACAAAAATGCAGTCGCGATAACGTTAGGCATTTTGCCGACGTGGTCCGATCCTCTGGGGTCGATACCAACCGTTGTAGGAGTGAATCTCCGGTCGGCTCATCGTGCAGCAGATTCCTCCGACTTGTGACTGCCGAGAAAACTATTTTTCTGCGACGCCTCGGGGTGTTGGGGGCCGCCGATTTGGCCGCCGTTCGCGAGACTTGGAACCGGCAAATGACGCTCTAATCGCAGAGCCTGACGATGCGCTGCGGTGACCGGCTCCGGTGTTCAGGCTAGCTTCTGACTGCCGCCGCTTTCCGCCGCCGCACAGCAATAGCGTCGACCTCCCACGCTTCACCCAACCCGGCCTCAACCGCCGCGTGACGCTCACCTTCAGCTTCTGAGCCGCCGTCGAATGTCGCCCGGGCGTCCCCCGTGGGATCGTGAGTCCGTGTAGGGGCGGCGCTCGCCGCCGCCCTCCGCCTTCAGGTCACCTGTAGGCCCGACCGGTGGTCGGGCTCCCCAGCCGTCCGCCCGCTCGCAGGCGCTCGGAGCGTCCGCCAGCGGACGGCCTACGAAAATCCAGAACTCATCAGCCGCCGGTATAAAACGGCCCGCGCGTCCCGCTAGCCTTTACCCGTTTTGAGTCTTCTGAGCGTAGCTTCAAGCGTGAGCGAGTGGGCGAACCACCAAGCGCTCACGTCGAGACCCCGAGCAATCCCCGCGAGAGTTGGAAATCCACGAAACCACCCGCGTTCGCCACGGGTTGCCGCTCGCGTTGGACGATCGTCAACAGCAGTTCGCGCAACGTCGCTTCGTCGACCGACACCTCACCGGCCAGCACAATATCCACATCACCCACCGCCGTCGGTGCGAGCGCGCCCGGCGCCGCTACCTGCACCACCGGCACCATGGGATGCCCTTGCTGCGGCGAATCACCCACCAACCCCAGCAGCACGTGCGCTCCGCTGCCGCCGAGGCCCGCGACGTTCTCGCTCCAGTGATCGGTCTCGGTCGCCACGAGGTGCAGGCCCGCCGCCGTCACCGGCTGGCCGTAGGCCAGCGTCGCGCGCGCAGGCGTCGCCCCGAGCACTGCGGTCCGAAACTCCGCCGCCGCCAACAAGCCGTCGCCTTCGGGCAACAACACCGTGCCGCCCGCCGCAAGGATCGCGCGCGCCAGTCGGGCCAACGTCGCCGCGCTCGTCGCGTCCACCGGGCCGGCGCTCAACAGGCCCACGGTAAGCGCGCCGAGATCCGTCGGCCGCCCCGACGCCGGCGGTAGCGCGGCACCGGCCGCGGCGAACCATGCCTCGATCCGGCCAAGCGCGAGATCGATGCCGCCGTCGAGCTGCACGCTCGCCCAGCCGAAACGCGCCAGCGGCAGACCCGCGCGGTCGAATTGCTGGCGCATCGAATCGTTGGTGATTTTTTCGCAGCCGTGCTCGAGCAGGAGCGCGGCGGCGACATTCGGATGCGTCACGTAGCCGAGATAGGTGCGCAGCAGCAGGCGATACATCGACTCGCCGCCAAACCCGCAGCCCTCCGTGTGCGTGAGCGCCACAAACCGGTCGAGCCCAAGCGCCTGCGCCCGCCCGCTCGCGTTCATCCGGTCGGCGGCAAGTCGCGCGATCTGCGCCGCACACATGCTCGTCGGCAACACCAGCCCCACCCGCTCCGTCGCGATCCGCGCACCCTCATGCAACCGGTGGAGGCCGCTGTCCCCAGCGGGAGTTTTCTTCGTCGCCGCATCCGGGACGCCCGCCCACGGCAGCGGCCGGCCATCCGGCTCCGTCCGCGCGCGCAGGGCCGCGAGCTGCGAGCCATCGGTCTGCCGCCAATTCCGCCAGAGCGAGGTCTGCGCGTGCCCCGCGTGTTCCCCGCGAGATTTTTTCCCCGACGCCGTCTCCACGAGCAGGTTGAACGAATCCTCCGTGAGCGCGGCCATCGTCTCGCCGTCGAGGTAGCGGCCGGCGTTGATGTCCATCTCGTGGATGAGCAGTTGGTGCCGCCGCGTGGTCGTCGTCACCTTGAGCGTGGGGACAAACGGAAAGTTGGTGATCGAGCCGTTCCCCGTGACGAAGAGGATCAAGTTGCACCCGGCCGCCACTTGCCCGGCAATACCTTCGAGGTCGTTGCCCGGGCTGTCCATGAAGTAAAAACCGGGCGCGGTCAGCGGCTCACCGTAGTTGATCACGGAGTTCACCGGCGTGCGCGGATCTTTTTTGTGCACGGCGCCGAGGGACTTGAGCGCGATGTTGTAGAGTCCGCGGAATTTGTTGCCCGCCGAGGGATTGGCCTCGGGGCTGAGCCCGTGCCAGCCGAGCCGCGCGCGGAACCGCGCAATGCTCCCGAGCAACGCCCGCGCCGTCGGCAAGTCGCGCACGGCTTTCATGATGTAGGCCTCGCCGCCGGCCACTTCGTCGGTCTCGCACAGCACGCCGATCCCGCCGTGGCGCACCAGCTCGTGCACCATCGCCCCGGCGAGCGGATTACCCGATACACCCGAAAACGCATCCGACCCGCCGCACTGGAGCGCCACCCGCAACGCGCTTAACGGCTCCGCCGTGCGCCGCTGCGCCGCCACCGCCGGCAACCACCTGCGCACGAGCGCCTCGCCCTCGGCCAGCGCCGCCGCGAGCCCGCCACCGCTGCTGAGAAACGCGTGGGGCACATCGCCGAGCGGGTAGCCGTGCGCGGCCATAAACGCGCGCAGCCGGGCGTTGGTGATCGGCTCGCCGCCCGCATCCACCGCGAGCACCGCGCCCACATTCGGGTGCACCATGAACCCCGCGAGCGCCCGCAGGACTTCGGTCGCGTTGTTCGGCTCGCCCGGCCCGCCGCCCTCGGTGTGCGCGATGGCCACGATGCCATCGAGCGCCGGAAACACCCGCGCCATCACCTGCAACCGCGCCGCGAGTTGCCGCGCAAAACTCGCCGTGCGCGACGTCGTGCCGAGGATGACCACGGTGTTGCGCGTGCCCACGCCGCGCGCCCCCGGCCGGCGATAACCGGCAAAGGTGCGCGCCACCGGCGCCGGCTCCACCGCCGGGCCGGGCCGGAAGGTCGCCTCGTTCAACTCAAACGGCTCGAGGTGGTCCGCGAAATTCGCCCGCGCCGGCAACGCGAACGGCAACCGCCGCACCGCGAGCGATTCAAGCATCGAGGCGTTGCACACGTAGTCGCCCGCCGTGATCGCCGTGAGCGCATGGCCGAAGGGCAGCCCCCACGAGAGCAACGCCTCGCCCGGCGCGATGGCCCGAATGGCGAAGCGATGACCTTCAAGAATGTGCTGCGCGAGCGGGCGCAGAGTCCCGTCGAGCTCGATCACCGTCCCCGCCTCCAAGGACCGCACCGCGATCGCAACATTGTCCCCGGGGGCGGGCAGGCGACCGGCGTCGTGCAGGAGAAAAGTCTGGGGCATACGTCGACGACGATGCGCACCGCCCCAACGGCTTCCAGACGAAACCGAAATCAAGCACCCCGCTGCGCCCTCGACGCTCAACTCTCAACCCTCGTCCCGCCCCCAACTTCCGCATCAATCTTTTCCGCTTATACCCCGCCGCCCACCGCCCTTTTCGCATTGGCGCGGCCCGGTCGCCGACCAACATCGACCGACACTCGCAACCACCCCATGCCTATCCCTTCTCCCGACCTTTCCGCCATCGGCGACCTCGAGCGCAACCCGGAACGTTCGCTCCAGTTCGAGTTCGTCCGCGCCACCGAAAACGCCGCGCTCGCCTGCCTGCCTTGGCTCGGCCGCGACGCCAAAGAAACCGCCGACGACGCCGCCAGCCGCGCCATCCTCGGCGTGCTCGAATACGTGGACATCTGCGGCGAGTGCGTGATCGGCGAAGGCATCAAGGACAACGCCCCGGGCATTTTCATCGGCGACAAGCTCGGCACCTGGGCCCCCGGCAGCTGGCATGTCGATGTCGCGGTCGATCCCATCGACGGCACCACCAATCTTTCGAAGGGCATGCCCAACTCCATCTCGGTGATGGCGGCGACCTTCGCCCCGCCCGGCGCGCCGCGTGCGATGATGAGCCTGCCGTCGTTCTACGCGGAGAAACTCACCTACGGCCCGCGCGTGGTGGAGCAGATGGAGCTGCGCCGCGTGCCCGCGTTCAACCTCGACACCCCGCTCACCAACATCCTCGACATCGTCGCCCTCGCCCTCGGCAAACGCGTGCGCGAAATCGTCGTCTGCACGATGGACCGCCC
>CAMBRG010000146.1 GCA_945869845.1 Opitutus sp. GAS368
TTGAAGCCGCCCGTGCCGAGGCCGCCGGCTTTGAGGATGCTCGTCATGGCGAGGGTGAGCTCTTTGACGTTGGTGTTGAACTGGTCGGTGTCCCAGCCGAGGAGTTCGTCGCCGGCGTTGGCGTCGATGGAGCCGAGCATGTGTTGCGAAGCGGCGACCTCGATCTCGTGTTGGAACGTGTGGCCGGCGAGGGTGGCGTGGTTGGTCTCGATGTTGAACTTGAAATATTTTTCGAGGCCGTAGGTGCGGAGGAAGGCGATGCCGCTGGCGACGTCGAAATCGTATTGGTGCTTGGTGGGCTCCTTGGGCTTGGGTTCGATGAGGAACTGCCCCTTGAAGCCGATGCTTTTCGCGTAATCGACCGCCAGGTGCAGGAACGCGGCGAGGTGGTCCTGTTCGCGTTTCAGGTTGGTGTTGAGCAGCGTCTCGTAGCCCTCGCGGCCGCCCCAGAAAACGTAGTTTTCGCCGCCGAGTTCTTTCGTGGCGTCGATCGCGCTCTTAACTTGTGCGGCGGCGTAAGCGAAGACGTGGGCGTCGGGGTTGGTCGAGGCGCCGCACATGTAGCGCGGGTTGGAGAACAGATTGGCGGTGCCCCAGAGAAGTTTAACCCCGGTGGCCTTTTGGAGGGACTTTGCGTGGGCGACGATGGCGGCGAGATTTTTGTTGGACTGAGCGAGCGTGGCGCCCTCGGGGGCGATGTCGCGGTCGTGGAAGCAATAGAATGGGGCGCGAATTTTTTGGAAAAACTCGAAGGCGGCGTCCATGCGGACCTTGGCGACGGAGACGGCGTCTTTGCCCTTTTCCCAGGGACGGACGATGGTGCCGGGGCCGAAAGGATCGGAGCCGGTGCCGCGGAACGCGTGCCAGTAGGCGACGGAGAAGCGCATGTGCTGCTCCATGGTTTTGCCATCAACGAGCTCGGCCGGGTTGTAGTGGCGGAAAGCGAGGGCGTTGGCAGAGCCGGGGCCTTCGTAGGCGATCGACTTTATTTTCGGGAAGTGGGTGGTGGGTTTTTTCATGGGAGGGAGGATGCGAGAGCTGAGAGAAGAAAGTGAGAGAAGTTTGGGCGAAGGGGCGAGGCGAGAGGTATGTGAGAATCCATATATAAATTTTGATTTTTAACGCTGACGCGGGCTGGATCGATGGCGTGGAAACTGAATTTATAACCGCCAATTTACGCTAATGGACGCTAATTTTGAGGTGGAACGATGGAGTAGAAACTGTGGGAGCGAGCTAGCTCGCGAGAGGGTGGGCCCGGAGTCGCGAGCAAGCTCGCTCCCACCACCAGACCACCGGCAAAGCAGCGGAGTAGGGCAAGACCATGCGGGTAATGGCCGAGGATTGGGCCACGGATGACACGGATGAACACGGACAAGAAAAACTCGGACGAGGTGAGGAAGGTCGCGCTGCTGATTGAAACGTCCAACCGGTATGGCAGGGACTTATTGTATGGGGTGCGCGACTGGATGCGAGAAGGCGAGCGGTGGGCGATCCGGTTTACGGAGCAGGGGCGGCGGGCGCCGTTGCCGACGTGGCTCAAGGATTGGCGGGGCGATGGCATCATCGCGCGGGTGGATTCACCGCAGATCGCGGCGGCGTTGCGGCGGACGCGGTTGCCGGTGGTGGATGTGAGTGCGGAGCGGTTCAGCTCGGAGTTTTCGAGGGTGAGTATCGACAATGACGCGGTGGCGCGCTTGGCGGCGGAGCATTTGGAAACGAAGGGATTTTTGGATTTCGCGTATTGTGGGGATCGGCGGTTTCTCTGGTCGCGGCAGCGTGGGGCTGAGTTCAAGCGGTGGCTGGCGGCCGCGGGGCGACGTTGCGCGGATTCATTTCCGGATAAGGCGGCGGGGGGCCGGCCGGGGTCGGATGCGGAGATCCGCGCGATTGCCCGTTGGCTAAAAGGTCTGCCGAAACCGGTGGCGGTGTTTGCGTGTTATGACGGCCGGGCGTTGCAGGTGTTGGAGGCGTGTCAACTGCTCGGGTTGCAAGTGCCCGAGGAGGTGGCGGTGCTGGGGGTCGATAACGACGAGCTGGTGTGCGAGCTGGCGAATCCGCCGCTCAGCAGCGTGCAGCCGAATGCGCGGCGCTCGGGCTACGAGGCGGCGGCGTTGCTGGCGCGGATGATGGGCGGGGAAAAGCATACCGATTCGCCGACGCAGCAGGTGCAGCCGGTGCGCGTGGTGGAGCGGCAGTCCACGGATGTGGTGGCGGTGGCGGATGCGAAGGTGGCGGCGGCGTTGAAATTTATCCGGCAACACGCGTGTGAAGGCGTGGACGTGGGCGACGTGTTGCGAGCAGTGCCGATGTCGCGGACGCGCTTGGAACAGAAGTTCAAGGCGTTGCTCGGGCACTCGCCGCACCGGCAGATCGTGCAGCAGCGAATCGCGCGGGCGAAGCATCTGCTCGCGGAGAGCAAAGTCGCGATCAGCGAGGTGGCGGAGCAGGCGGGCTTTGATAACGCGAGCTACTTGAGTGTGGCGTTTCGAAGGGAGACGGGGCTGAGCCCGTTTGCGTATCGGGCGAAGCACGGGGCGCAGCGCGCTTAGGCGGGGCGGCCAGAGGCGCGGGCGACGGGGGTGAGGTCGCTCCAGTCGCGGGGGTTGACCTCGAAGGCGGCGCCGAAGCCGGCGACGACGCGGCCGGTTTGGGGCAGGAGACGAAAAAACTGGAAGTCAGGGAGCGGCGCCATGACGTCGATGGTGGCGCCGAATTTTTGGCGAAAGGCGGAGACCATCTCGGCGTGGGGCGTGGAGTCGCGGGCGACCGGCTCGGCGGCGCAGGCGAAGGTGAGGCGACGGCGGGCGAGGGGGTTGCCTGGGTTGGTTTCTGGCTCGACGAGGAGGACGCTCGCGCGCGGATTGGCGCGGAGGTTCCGGGTGTGGGCGGCGAGCCCGCTGACATAGATGACAAAGGCACCGTCGGCGTCGAGGAGGGCGGCGGCGACGGAGGCGTCGGGGGTGCCGTCGGGCGCGGCGGTGCCGAGAATGATGGTCGAGAGTGGCTCGCGGAGCGTGGCGATGAGCGCGCGGGCGCGAGCGAGAGCGTCGGACATGGAGTCGGCAGGATCCGGCGACGGGAAATCGTGGCTCCGTTAAGTCAAAATGTCGTTCACGACTTTGCCGAAGACGTCGGTGAGGCGGTAGCGGCGACCTTGAAAACGGTAGGTGAGGCGTTCGTGATCGACGCCGAACAAGTGCAGGATGGTGGCGTGCAGGTCGTGGACGTGCACGGGGTTTTTCGTGACGTTGTAACCGTAGTCGTCGGTCTCGCCGTAGGTGATGCCGGGCTTCACGCCGCCGCCGGCCATCCACAACGAGAAGCAGCGCGGGTGGTGGTCGCGGCCAAAGTTGTTTGCCGTCATGATGCCCTGCGAGTAGTTGGTGCGGCCGAATTCGCCGCCCCAGACGACGAGGGTCTCGTCGAGCATCCCGCGTTGTTTCAGATCGGCAATGAGGGCGGCGGCGGGTTGATCCGTCTGGAGGCACTCCCGCTTGATGCCGCTGGGGAGGCTGCCGTGGTGGTCCCAATCCTGATGGTAAAGCTGGATGAATTTCACGCCCCGCTCGGCGAGACGGCGGGCGAGCAGGCAGTTGGCGGCGAACGAGCCGGGCGTGCGGGCTTCGGGGCCGTAGGAATCGACGACGGCAGCGGGTTCCGCGGAGAGATCGGTTACCTCGGGGACGCTCGTCTGAAGGTTAAACGCCATCTCGTAATTGGAGATGCGCGTCGAGATCTCGGCGTCGGGGGTGCCGGCGAATTGGTGTTCGTGCAGTTCGCGGAGGCGGTCGAGGGCGAGGCGGCGATTTTCGGGGGAGACGCCGGCGGGATTATTGAGGTAGAGGACGGGATCGGCGCCAGAGCGGAAGCGGACACCCTGGTGCTTGGCGGGGATGAAGCCGGCGCCCCAGAGGTGCGACATGAGGGGTTGGCCTTTTTTATCTTTCGTGATGAGGACCACGAAGGACGGCAGGTTGGCGTTGGCGCTGCCGAGGCCGTAGTCGAGCCATGACCCGAAGCTGGGGCGGCCGGGGATCTGCGAGCCGGTCTGCATGAACGTAACGCCGGGACCGTGGTTGATGGCCTCGGTGTGCATCGAGCGGATGACGCAAAGGTCGTCGGCGATTTTGGCGGTGTACGGGAGGAGATCGCTGATCCAGGCGCCGCTCTGACCGTAGCGGGAAAACTTAAAGGGTGAGCCGGCAATGGGAATGGAGCTTTGGTTGCCCGACATGCCGGTGAGGCGTTGACTGCCGCGCACGCTGTCGGGGAGCTGTTCGCCGTGGCGGGCGTTGAGGAGCGGCTTGTGATCGTAGAGGTCGAGTTGCGAGGGGCCGCCGGATTGGAAAAGGTAGATGATGCGTTTGGCCTTGGCGGGGAAGTGGGGCAGGCCGGTTGCGGAAGAGGGGGAGAGGGAGGGAGGGAGAGCGGGAGAATTCGGGGGCGCGGCGGTGGCGTCTTGGGCGAGGAGATCGGCGAGGGCGATGCCGCCGACGCCGAGGGCGAGGCGGTTGAGGCATTCGCGGCGGCTCATCGAGAGCCAGGGGGCGTGGCCGGTGCAGAGCGGAGGGGGAGTCATCGGAGGGCGGAGGGCGAAAAACGAAGGATAGAGGGCGGAGGGCGGAACACGGGCGGGACGCCCGTGCCACTTCGGAGGGTTAGCGTTTCACGGCGAAAGCGTCGTGGTTCATGAGGGTGTTGATGACGGTGGCGGCGGCCGCGAGTTCGGGTGCGGTGAGGGAAGCGTCGGCCGGAGCGTCGCCGATCGCAAGGAATGCGGTAGCGGCTGCGGGGTGAGCGCGGTAGTGGCCGATTTGCTCGTTGAAGAGCCGGAGGAGAATTTTTTGTTCGGCGGCGTCGGGCGGGCGGGACGTGAGGGTGCGGAAGGCGGAGGTGACGAGGGCAGCGGGATCGCCGGCGTGTTCGCGTTGGAGGCGCTCGGCGAAGGCGCGGGAGGCTTCGACGAATTGCGGGCCGTTGAGCAGGACGAGGGCTTGCAAGGGCGTGTTGGTGGTGTCGCGCCGCGTGACGCAGACGACGCGCTTCGGGACGTCGAACGCTTCGAGCACGGGGGCTGGGCCGGTGCGGCGCCAAAAGGTGTAGAGGCTGCGGCGGTAGAGAGCCTCACCTTTGCCGGCGGGGGCGGGTTTGAAGGACTCGGGGATGTCGTAGGTGTAGACGGGCGGACCGCCGATTTTCTCCACGAGCAGGCCGCTCGTGGCGAGGGCTTGGTCGCGAATCATCTCGGCGGGGAGGCGATAGCGGGGACCGCGAGCGAGCCAGGTGTTCTCCGGATCATCGGACATGATCTCCGGGGTCGCAAAGCTGCGTTGGCGGTAGGTATCGGAGAGGACGATGGTTTTGAGGAGAGCCTTCACATCCCAGCCCGAGCGGACGAATTCGCCGGCGAGCCAGTCGAGAAGTTCGGGATATTGGGGGCGGTCGCCTTGGGTGCCGAAGTCGTCGGAGGTCTTGACGAGGCCTTGTCCGAAGAGGGATTGCCAAAAGCGATTCACCGTCACGCGGGCGAGCAGCGGGTGGTCGGGGGCGGTCAGCCAGCGGGCGAGGCCGAGGCGGTTGCGGGGTTGGTCGGCGGGGAAGGCGGGAAGCGCGGAAGGGGTGTCGGCGGAGACAGCGGCGCCACGATGGTCATACTCACCGCGCTTGAGGATGTAGGCGGTCTTGGGGGTCGGTAGCTCGCGCATGACCATGATCTCTTTGGCGGCGTCGGCGAGGGTGCTCTGGGCGGCGCGGGCGGCGGTGAGCGTCGCGACGGCGGTGCGGAAGGGGGCGTCGTGGGCGGAGAGGTAGGTGGGGAAATCGGGGAGCGCGGAAAGTTGAGAGCTGAGCGTTGCGAGCTGAGCGTTTCGGAGCGCGGCGTTGGGTTCGGGCACGGGCGGGACGCCTGCGGCAATACGATCCGAAATCACGGGCGGGACGCCCGTGCCACTTACGGAGAGGACTTCGGCGGCGGTGAGTTCGCGGGCGAAGACGCGGAGGTCGTCGATGAGACCGCCTTTGAAGCCGCGATCGCGGAAACGTTCGCCGAGGGCGATGGTATCACCGCCACCGCCGGTGATGTCTTTGGTGAGGTGGTCGCGGATGATTTCGGTGCGGGCAGGTTGGCCGTTGATGAAGAGGCGAAGGCCGGCCGCGCGGCTGGAACCATCGTTGGTCACGGTAACGTTGACCCAAGCACCGACGGGGAGCGGGTCGAGGGCGCGGATGGAAATCGCGTCGCCGGGCCAGAAGTGGATGAGGGACCATTTGGCGCGGCCCTCCTCGATGAGGAGTTCGTAGCCGCGGCTGCCGGCATCGGTCCAGGCGCGCGAGCGATGGAAGATGACGGCGCGCTCCTTGAGGTCGGGAGTTTGGAGCCAGACGGAAATTGTGAAAGGATCGTGACGGTGGAAGTTGCCGACTTTGGTTTTTACGGCGTGGTCACCGGTGAGACGAAGGGCTTGGCCGGCACCGGGGCGGCCGGGGACGGATTCGTTTTCTGGGGGCGTGATGGCGGGGTCGGCGGGAGCGAGCGGGTTGGCGAAGCGGGCGAGGTTGGCTGGTTTTTCCTCAGAAGGAACGACCACGACGGGCTCGGCCGGAGCGGTGGCGGGAGCGGTTTTGGGCGGGAGCGGAGAAGTGTCGCGAGCGTCGAAGTCGAAGCGGGCGATTTCGTCGGGGACCGCGGGCGCGGAGGCCGGAAGCGCCGCGAGCCAGGCCGCGAAGGCGTCGCGGCGAGTTTCGCGAAGGCCGGTGAGGGCGGACGTGGCGGATTCGATCGCAGAGGCGGCGCGGGCGAACGGTTCGCGTTGGGCTGAATCAGTGAGACGGAGCGCGGGGGTGGGGACCGACTGGGTGAAGTAAGAATAGAGGCCGGCCTCGTCGATGTTTTGGAAAAAAGCGGCGAGGGCGTAGAAATCTTTTTGGGGGATCGGATCGAATTTATGGTCGTGGCAACGGCAGCATTCGAGGGTGAGGCCGAGGAAGGCGGTGCCGAAGGTGGTGACGCGGTCGTTGACGTGGTTGATGCGGTATTCCTCCTCGATGGATCCGCCCTCGGCCTCCTGCGGGTGAAGCCGGTTAAACGCGGTGGCTAGAATTTGCTCGTCGGTGGGATTGGGCAGCAGATCGCCTGCGAGTTGGTAGGTGACGAATTTATCCCACGGGAGATTTTCGTTGAAGGCTTTGATGACCCAATCGCGCCACGGCCACATGTCGCGTTCGCGGTCGACTTGGAAACCGTAGCTGTCGGCGTAGCGCGCGAGGTCGAGCCAATCGGCGGTCATGCGTTCGCCGTAGCGGGGCGAGGCGAGCAGGCGGTCGATCAGATTTTCGATTTTGGATTCTCGATTCTCGATTGAGGCGGAGGTGAAGGCCTCGATTTCGGCGACCGTTGGCGGCAGGCCGGTGAGATCGAAGGTGAGGCGGCGGATGAAGGTGGTGGGATCGGCGGCGGGTTGGAGGGCGAGTTGACGGCGGGCGAGTCCGGTAGTGATGAAACGGTCGATGGGATTTTTTGGGCGATGAGAAGTGAGAGTTGAAAGCTGAGAGACCGCAGTCTCGGGCGGGGCGACGGGTTTGAGCGCTTCGAAGGACCAGTGGTTTTGGTAGGGGGCGCCCTCGTCGATCCAGCGTTTGAGAATGGCTACCTCGGTGGGGGTGAGCCGGCCGATCTTCGCGTCGGGTGGCGGCATGATTTCTTCGGGATCATCGCTCGTGATGCGGAAAATGAGTTCACTCTCCGCGCTGCGACCGGGGATGATTGATGCGGTGGCGTTTTCGACGTGGAGGGCGCC
>CAMBRG010000147.1 GCA_945869845.1 Opitutus sp. GAS368
ACAGCGACCTCATATGTTTTCATTTTCATGGGAAATTTTTTACTCAGCGCAGAACAATCTTCTGTAGTATAGAAAATTGCTTTGCGAGCGCGGCGACGTTTTCGCGGTGGGTGCACAGCGATTGCCATTTCCCGGAGGATTCGGGGAGACGGTTGCCCTCGGGGTCTTCGGCAGTGTGGGCGTAATAGGTCATGCGCAAAAGGGCGTCGAATTGCGCATGATCTTAGCGACGGGGGTGGGACATTGGCTGGGATAGGGAAAATTTTTTTTGGAAATTTTCGGGCGGGGGTGGCGCAGCTCGGAGCGAGGCGGGCGCATCCGACCGAGGCAACCGGTTTTGGCGGAAATCGCGGGGGTGTTTCCGGCTTCGGTTTTTTCGAGGTCGTCGATCCGTTGGCCTGGCGGCGGAAACGCAGAATTTAGTTCACCACGGATTTCACCGCTGAATCCGGAGCTGGTAGTGAAGCCGGGAAAGAGGACGTGGCGGGTGCGGCGCGGTGGAGAAACGCGTGCAGCTCGGTGGCCAGTTTGCCGCCGAAGCCGGGGACTTCGGCGATGGCTTCGATGGGGGCGGCACGAAGTTTCTCGATGTCGCCAAAATGAGCGAGCAGCGCCGCCCGGCGGACGGCGCCAAGCCCTGAAAAATCGTCGAGCACGCTCTCGCGGATTTTACGCGAACGGAGATCGGCGTTGTAGGTGTTGGCGAAGCGGTGGGCTTCGTCGCGCAGGCGTTGGAGTAAGTTGAGCGCGGGTGAATGCAGCGAGAGATTCAGCGGCGGGCGGGCGTCGGGGAAGATGATCGTCTCGTGTTTTTTCGCGAGGCCGATGAGCGGGGGCGGCTCGAGATCGAGGGCGACGAAGGCTTTGAGCGCGGCGCCGATCTGGCCGCGACCGCCGTCGATCACGACGAGATCGGGCAGTGGTTTGCCCTCGTCGCGGAGGCGGCGGTAGCGGCGGCCGACGACTTCCTCCATCGCGCGGAAATCATCGTTACCCATGAAGCTTTTGATCTGGAAACGGCGGTAGTTGTCCTTGTCGGGGCGGCCGTCGGAAAACGCGACCATCGAGGCGACGACGAAGGTGCCGGAAATGTGGGAGATATCGAAGCACTCCAACGTGCGCGGTGGGGATTTGAGCGCGAGGACCTCGCCGAGCAGGCGCAGGGCTTCGGTGCTTGCATCGGGGAGCGCCAGGGTGGGATCGGTGCGCTCGAAGTTGCGAGTTTTTGCGAGGGTCTTGCCAAGGGCGAAGACGATGTCGCGAAGCTCGGCGGCTTTTTCGAATTGTTGTTTTTCGGCGGCGGCGAGCATCTCGGCGCGGAGAGTTTCGAGCCACTCGCGGGACTTGCCTTCGAGGAAGGTGCAGGCGTCGTCCACGCGGGCGCGGTAGGCGTCGGGCGTGACGGTGTTTTCGAAACCGTAGAGTTCCTGGCGCACGTCGTCGTAGAGTTGCCAGGTGCCGTCGGGGCGTTGCTGCGGGGTGGCGTCGCCGAGGAGAATGCCGAACTGGCGGCGCATCTGGGCGAGGGATTTGCGCAGGAGCCCGCTGTGGGCGAAGGGGCCGAAATAGCGGGAGCGATCCTCTTTTTTAAACCGGGTGAGGCGGAAGCGCGGGAGCTCTTCGGTAAGATCAACGCGGACGAGGAGGAAGCGTTTGTCGTCGGTGAAGTCGGTGTTGTATTTCGGTTTCCACTGCTTGATTAGCTTGCCCTCGAGAATCAGGGCCTCGGGTTCGGACCTCACCTCGTGCACATCGAAATCGGCGATCATCTCGATGAGCGCGCGAATCTTCGGGTGCCACGTCATCGCGCGGGACGGCGTAAAATAGGTGGAGACACGTTTTTTTAAGTTCTTGGCCTTGCCGACGTAGATGATGCGGCCGAGGCGGTCCTTCATGAGGTAGACGCCGGGCTTGTCGGAGAGATGGCGGACCTTCTCTTTGAGATTTACGGTTTCGCCGGTTGGCATTTTCGAAGAATCCGCCTAACGTCGGATCTCGCAAGTATGGTTTCATCCAGCAACTCCCCCGCCGCCTCCAAGCCTGTCGCCCAATTCTATTACGAGCTTCTCACGCTCGGAGACGAGTTGCTGTTGGGCCTGACGGCCAACGGTCATCTCACCTTTGTCGGCGCGCAACTCGGCCGGCGGGGGGTGACGCTCCGGCGGAATATCACCATCACCGACGAGGCCGATGCGATCGTGGCGCAGTTTCGCGAAAGCTGGTCGCGGGCGGATGTGGTGATTACGACGGGGGGCCTTGGGCCGACGTGCGACGACCGCACGCGCGAGTGCATCGCGGAGGTGTTGGGGCAAAAACTCGTGCGCAACGCCGAGATCGAGGCGAGTATCGAGGCGCGTTTCGAGCGCCTGGGCCGAAAGATGACGCCGAACAATCTCAAGCAGGCGCAGGTTTTCGAGCGAGGCGAAGTGTTGATCAACGCCAACGGCACGGCGCCGGGCCTCTGGGTGGAGCAGGACGGGAAGATTTTGGTGATGTTGCCCGGGCCGCCGAACGAGCTGCAACCGATGTTCACCGAGCAAGTCGTCCCACGGCTGGCGGCGCGGGGTTTGCTGACGGAGCGCGAGGCCTATGTGCAGATCCGCACCTCGGGCGTGGGCGAGAGCGCGCTCGAGACGAAGCTGCAGCCGATCTTTGACCGCTTCGGGACGGCGCTGAGCATCGCGTTTTGCGCGCACTCGGGCCATGTCGATTGCCGGTTGAGCTCGCCGAACGGGCAGTTGGATGACCCTCGGCTGCGCGCGGTCGCGGAGGAATGCGCGGCGCTGTTGGGCGAAGATTTTGTCTGCTACGGGCACGACCCGCTGGCGCGGGTGTGTGCGGATCTGTTGCGGGGGCAGGAGAAGACGCTCGCGTGCGCGGAGACGGCGAGCGGCGGGTTGCTGGCGAACTCGTTTACGGACATCTGCGGTGCGTCCAAGTTTTTCTCGGGCGGAGTGGTGTGCTATTCCAACGAGTCCAAGATGCAGTTGCTCGACGTGCCGGAGTGCCTGCTCGCGCAGCACGGTGCGGTGAGCGCGGAAAACGCCGTCGCCATGGCGACGGGCGCCGCGGAGATCCTCGGGGCCGATTACGGGATCGCGATCACGGGATTTGCCGGTCCCTGCGGCGGGACGGCGGAGAATCCCGTGGGGACGTTTTATCTGGCGCTGCACGCGCCGCACGGCGTGTGGTCGAAAAAGCTGAACTATCCGGGACCGCGCACGACGGTCAAAGTGCGGGCGGTGAACGCGGCGCTCGACTGGCTGCGGCGCGAGTTGGTGCGGGCGGGGCGCGGGGCGGTGACGGCCCCGCTGGGCGCGCGGCAGTGACGGCAAGCGGTGCGCGTGAGCGCTCTCGGAGCGACGCTTAACCGAGCAGATTTTTCAACGCAGCGAGATATTTTTCCTGCGTGCGGGCGATGACCTCGGCGGGCAGGTGCGGGGCGGGGGCCTGCTGGTTCCAGTGCAGGGCGAGCAGGTGGTCGCGGACGAATTGCTTGTCGTAGCTCGGCGGCGAGCCGCCGGGGACGTAGCTCTCCGCGGGCCAGTAGCGGGACGAATCGGGCGTGAGGACTTCGTCGATCAGGACAAGGTTACCGGCGGCATCGGTGCCGAATTCGAATTTTGTGTCGGCCAAGATCATGCCGGCGGCGCGCGCGCGCTCGTGGCCAAAGCGGTAGAGTGCGAGACTCGTCGCCTTCACTTTTTCGTAGAGCGCGGGGCCGATGCGGGCGGCGGCTTGGGCGTCGTTGATGGGTTCGTCGTGCTCGCCCTTGGGGGCTTTGGTGGTGGGGGTGAAGATCGGTTCGGGCAGACGCTCGGCTTGGCGGAGACCGATGGGAAGACGGAGGCCGCAGACCTCGCCCGTCTTTTGATAACTGTTCCAACCGCTGCCGATGAGGTAGCCGCGGGTGACGCACTCGATGGTGAGCGGCGTGAGTTTTTTCACGATCATGCTGCGCAGTTGAAGATCGCGGTCGGGCAGGCCGCGGCGGGCAAATTCACCCGGTTGATCGGGCAAGAGGTGGTTGGCGATGAGCGCCGAGGTTTGGGCGAACCACCAATTGCTCATTTGGGTGAGGACGATGCCCTTGCCCGGAATGCCGTCGGGCAAGATCACATCGAACGCGGAAAGTCGGTCGCTGGCGACGAGCAGCAAGGCGTCGCCGAGGTCGAAGATTTCGCGGACCTTGCCCGAGGCGACCAAGGGAAACGGGACGTGATCAAAACGGGTGACGGCGGTGGAAGGCAGAGCGGCGGCGATGGCGGAAAATTGCATAAAGGTCCCGAGGAAAGTGGCACGGGCGTCTCGCCCGCTCCAGCCCGAATCCATGGGCGGGACGCCCATGCCACGCCAGGCCCGGGCCTCATTCACGTAACCCTAGCGTGCGGCGCTCCGTAGTTGTGCTTCGGCGCCCGGCCCGCCACGGTCTGCGCCCATGAAAACCGGTCGTCTACGGTGGAGTTGTTTTTTCTTGGTTTTGCTCGTCGCGGGACGGGCGTGGGGCGCGGCGGAGGGAGCGGCGCCCGGCGCGCCGGTGGTGCCAACGGTGCCGGTGAGCACGTTGACGGAGTTGCAGGCGGCGCTTGAGGCCCAGGTGAGCCAACCGAAGTTTCTCGGCGCGTTGTGGAGCGTGAAGGTGGTGTCGCTCGATTCGGGGCGCACGCTCTACGAATACGCCCCGACACGGCGGATGAGTCCGGCGTCGAACAGCAAACTCTACGTGGGCGCGCTCGCACTCGACGCGTTGGGCGGCGATTTTCGGATTCGCACGCCGTTGTTAGGGTCGGTGGCGGTGAATGCCGCGGGCGAACTTTTAGGCGATCTGATCGTAAGCGGGCGCGGTGATTCGAGTTGGGATCCGCGGCGGGCGAAGCGGGAGTTTATGACGGCGTTTGAGCCGTTGGTGGTGGCGGTGAAAAAAGCCGGGGTGCGCCGGATCGCGGGCGATCTCGTGGCGGACGGCACGTTTTACCAAGGCACGCCGCAGGGCGCGAGTTGGACGGTGGACGACATGAACGACGACTACGGCGCGGAGATTGCGGCGATCACGCTCAACGATAATTTTGTCGATCTACGCCTCGTGCCGGCGGCGACGGTGGGCGCGCCGGGCACGGTCGAATTGCTCCAGCCGCACACGGGGCTGGTGATTGACAACCGCAGCGTGACCACGGCGGCGGGCGGGGCGGCGCGCATCCGCGTGCTGCGGGTGCCGGGTGAGATGACGGTGCAGATTTTCGGCGAGCTGCCGCTGGGCGGACAGGAGTGGTTGACTGAGACGACGGTGCCGCGGCCGGCGCAATGGTTTGCCAATGGACTGAAGGCGGCGCTGGAGCGCGCGGGGATCGCGGTCGAAGGCCGGGCGCGCGGCGTGCGTTGGCCTGAAGCGACGGCGGTGGGCCCGGGCGCGGTGGCGCTCGGCGAAATCGTCTCGCCGCCGCTCAGCGAGCTGGTAGCGCACTTTATGAAAGAGTCGCAGAATCTGCAGACGGATTTGATTTTTGCCCAAGTCGGCGAGGCGCAGCGGGGCGCGGCCACGCCGACCGGGGCGCGCACGGATGAGCTGGCGGTGAAGGCGCTCGGGGAGTTTTTGGCCCGTCACGGCCTGCGCGCGGACGAAGTGATTTTCGACGAAGGCTCGGGGCTTTCCCGCAACAATCTCACGACGACGGCGGCGACGGCGGCGCTGTTGCAGTTTATGGCGAAGCACCGGGAGGCGGCGGCGTTTACGGCGGCGCAACCGGTGGCGGGGGTGGACGGGACGCTGCGGCGCCGGATGAAGGGCACGGCGGCGGAGGGCAACGTGCGGGCGAAGACCGGCGGGCTCCGCTGGGTGGCGTCGCTTTCAGGTTATGTAACGGCGGCGAGCGGCGAACGGTTGGTGTTTTCCGTGATGTTGAACCGCCACGTTGGGACGTTGGAGCGTTCGGCGAGCCGAGAGGTGGACGAGATTCCGTTGCTGTTGGCGCGGTATGGCGGGAAACGATGAGGCCACAATCGCCTTGTCGGAGAAAGCGGGGCGGCCTACGGCTGGCGAGGTTTCATGAGCAGTCCTGCCTCCACCTCGTCCACGCGCTTGGTTTCTCTGGATGCGTTTCGCGGCGCGACGATCGCCGGAATGTTGCTCGTCAATAACCCGGGTTCGTGGAGCAACATTTATCCGCCGCTGCTGCATGCGCCGTGGCACGGATGGACGTTTACCGATCTGATTTTCCCGGCGTTTTTGTGGATCGTGGGCGTGGCGATGACGCTCTCTTTCGCCCAACGCGTCGAGGCGGGCGGGAATCCGGCGGAGCTGTTCCGCCATGTGTTGCGGCGCTCAACGATTATTTTCGGGCTCGGGCTGTTGTTGACGGCTTTTCCGTTTGGATGGTTGCCGGCGCACCATTTCTCCCTCGAAAAAATGCGGATCCCCGGCGTGCTCCAGCGCATCGGCCTGTGCTATCTGGTCGCGGGTGTGATTTGTCTGCGGTGGCGATGGCGCGGGCAGCTCGCTTGGACGGCGGGGTTGCTGGTGGGCTACGCTTTGATATTGAAATTTATTCCGGTGCCGGGGTATGGCGCCGGAAAAATCGATGAGGCGACGGGTAGTCTGCCGTGGTGGATCGATTCGAACCTACTCGCCGGGCACACGTGGAGCGGCGCGCCAGCGCCGGGATTTGATCCGGAGGGCATTGTTTCCACCTTGGCCGCGATCGCGACCACGTTGCTCGGGGCGCTCGCAGGCGCGGTGTTGTGCGGGCCGCAGCCCAGGGCGGTGCGGGCGACGCGGTTGTTTGGATTGGGCGCGGCGTTGCTCTTGGCTGGGGCGCTGCTCGGGCTCTGGCAGCCGATCAATAAAAACCTTTGGACGAGCGCCTTTGCCCTGTTCATGGCGGGGTGGTCGGCGGTGCTGTTCGCGGTGTTTTACTGGTTGATCGACGTGCGCGGTTGGCGCGCGTGGGCGACGCCGTTGGTCATCTACGGGATGAATGCGATCGTGATCTTCGTGGGTGCGGGGCTGGTGGCGAAGACGATGGGCTTGATCGCGTGGCAAAACGCGGCCGGGGCCAAGGTCACGTTGAAAGGCTGGATCTATGCGAACGGGTTCACGCCGTATCTGAGTCCGGTCAACGCCTCGCTGGCCTTTGCGTGGGCGTTCGTCGGGGCGTTTCTGGGCTTCGGCTGGGTGCTCTGGCGAAAGCGGTGGTTTGTGAAGATCTGAGCGGCGGTGGAGCTGAAGGTAGGAGCGCGCTGGCGCGCGATGCGAGGAGGGTGCGCGGACGCCATCGCCCGCAAGCGGGCTCCTACCTTTTGATCGGGGGAAATCCGATCGCCGAGCGGGCGACGCTTTTCGCTCAGAACGCGCCGGACTTGAGGAGGTCGGCCGGGGCGTAGCGTTTGAAGGCTTCGATGGCTTCGTATTCGGCGAGGCCGAGGGCGTTGTAGGCTTGGGCGAGGCGGCGGCTGCGGTCCTCGGTGCGTTGCCAGAATTCGCGGCGGTCTTCGCCGAGGAA
>CAMBRG010000148.1 GCA_945869845.1 Opitutus sp. GAS368
CGGACTCAGCATTCAAGATCCGCGCGACCGGCCGATGGACAAGCAGCAGCAGGCCGATGCGGCGCACCGGCGGTTCGCGCATCCGGATTCGGATTTTCTCACGTTGCTCAACATCTGGGAGACGTTTCACGACGAGTTCGAGCGGCTCACCCAGGCGAAGCTGCGTCGGTTCTGCCGCGATCATTTTCTGAGCTACACGCGCCTCCGGGAGTGGCGCGACGTGCACGCGCAATTGCTCGACACGTTGCGGGATCGCGACGCGTTTCGGATGACGTCGATCTACGACGGCACGCGGGAGCACGCGGAACGAAACCCGGAGCAACCTCTGGCCTTTGGCACGCCGGGCTACCGGGCAATTCACCGCAGCTTGCTCGCGGGTTTGCTCGGAAACATCGCGCAACTGGATGAGGACAATGGCGGCTACAAGGCGACCAACGACCGGCGCGTGGCGTTGTTTCCGGGATCGGTGTTGTTTAGGCGCGAGGAGCCGAAGCGGGGAAAACCGGACCCGTCGGCCGCGCCGAAGAAAGGGCCGAAGACGCCGCGCTGGATCATGGCGGCGGAGATGATGGAGACGACGCGGATTTTTGCGCGAACCTGTGCGCGGCTCGACCCAATGTGGGCGCTGGAGCTGGGGTCTCACGTGGTGCGGGTGGCGCACAGCGAGCCGTTTTGGAACGAAGAGGCGGGGCGCGTGATGGTGAAGCAACGCACGCGGCTTTACGGACTGGAACTCGAGAGCCGCGCGGTGGGCTACGGCAAAATCAATCCGGCGCACGCGACGGAGCTATTTATCCGCGAAGCCCTCGTGAACGACACGGTGGTTTTCCCGCTCGATTGCCTGCTGCACAACCGGGCGGTACGGGCGAAGATTGAGAATGCGCTCACGCGCACGCGCGACACGGGGTATCTAAATCTGGACGAGGCGATCTACCGGTTCTACGCGGCGCGGTTGGTGGAAGAAAGGGCGTCGTCGAGCGACGCCCCGACGGGGATCAGCACGGTGGCCGAGCTGGTCGATCTGGTGCGCGAACGCCGAGGTGCGGAACCGAAATTCCTGATGCTGGAGCCGGAGGACCTGCGTGATCCGGAAACCTTGGTACACGATGCCGTGGCGTTTCCCGAGGCGGTGGCGCTGGCGAATTCGGCGTTGCCGTTGGCCTATACTTACAAGCCGGGGCAGGCCGACGACGGTGTGACGCTCGAGGTGAATGTGCGGGACGCGGCGTCGCTCACGCCGGCGGCGCTCGATTGGGCGGTGCCCGGGCACCTCGAAGCGAAGGTGGAGCATTACCTGCGGGCGCTGCCCAAGGAATTGCGCCGGGCGTTTGTGCCGCTGAGTGAAAACGCGAAAAAGTTCGCCGGCTGGGTAGTGGCGCGGGACCGGTTGACGGACCGGCGCGAGACGTTGACCGAGGCGCTGGCGGCGGAGTTGCGCGAGCGGTTTGGCCTCGGGGTGCAGGCGAAGATTTGGGACGACAAAGCGCCGCCAGATCATTTTCGCGTGCGCGTGCGGGTGTTGAACGACGTCGGCGTCGAGCTGTGCGCGAGCCGGGAGCTGAGCGAGATTCAGGCGGCGCTGAAGCAACGCGGTCGCGAGGCGACGGTGGCCGTGGCGAAGGCGGAACCCGAGGTGTGGCGGCGCGCCCGGGCGCAGTGGGAGCAGCCGCCGCAGACGGCGTGGACCTTTGGGGATTTGCCGCCGCGGGTGAACGTGAGCGAGCAGGCGGGCGTGCCGGTGGAGGCATGGCCGGCGCTGGCGGTCGAGGCGGGAGGGGTGGCCTTGCGGCTAGCCCGCACGCCGGAGGAAGCGCAGGCGGCGACGGCGCGAGGGCTGGCGGCGTTGTTGGAATCGCAGGTGCGCTACGAGTTGGGCTGGCTGGAGCGGGATTTGAAGGCGCTGCGCGAGCTGGGGGCGCTGCTCGCGACGCTGGTGCCGCTGGCGGATTTGCAGGTGCACGCGTTGGGCTCGATTCGGGCGTGGATTTGCGATGCGCAGCGCGTGGGCGCGCTGACGGCGGCGGGGTTTGCAGCGGCCGTGAACCGGGCGAAAGCGGATCTGCGCGGGCTGGTGCCGCGTTATGTGGACCAATTGCGCGAGATCCTAAATCTGCGGCTGACGCTTGAGGTGCACCCGACGCCCTATGCGGGCATGGCGGCGGAGCTGGCGGGGCTCTTGCCGGCGGACTTTGTGCGGGTGACGCCTAATGGGCAGCTCGCGCAGTTTCCGCGCTACTTAAAAGCGATGAAGCAACGGGCGGATCGCTGGCGACAGAATCCGGCCAAGGACGCGGAGCGCGCCCGGCAGTTGGCGCCGTATGTCGCGGCGGTCGGGAAATTGCGCGGGCGGGAGGACGGCGTGGCGTTTCGCTGGCTGGTGGAGGAATTTCGGGTGAGCGTTTTTGCCCAAGAACTGGGGACTTCGGAGCCGGTGTCGGCGGTAAAATTAGACCGCTGGTTGGCGGGCGCGGGGAAGACGGGACCGGAAGCAGCGAAGGCCGAAGTGCCGCCAAAATCGATTGCGACCAAACCCGCGTTGGCGGTGGCGCCGGTGCCGATGGCGACCGTGAAAACGCCGGATAAAAAAAGCGCGCCGCTGAAAAATTTCGGCGCCCTTGATAAATTGATCCAGCGGTAACTCAGCGGCGGCAGCGCCGATCAGCGTGGCGCGGGGTGGAGGGGTTCGACGGCGGCGAGGGTGCGGTCGAGGGCGCGGCGGAGAGTCCAAGCGCGCTCGGCGGGGTCGGGATTTTTGGCCGACTCGGCGAGCGCGGTGCGGAGGCTTTGGCTCGCTGCGGCCGGGAGTTGGGCGAAGGCGATCAGGGATTCGGCGGTCACTTCGTAGATGGCGGCGCAAGCGGCGGGTTGGCCGTCGTTGAAGAGTGGGACGCCGCGTTCGATGGCGAGGGCGATCAGGCGGACGGGTGATCCGCCGACCATGGCCGCGGTGATGACGGCTTTTTTATCGGGAAAAAGAACGGTGTCGATGACGTGGATCACGCCGTTGCTCGTGTTGATGTCGGCGGTGGTGAGCTTGGCGCCGTTGACGCGGACGGAACCGTCTTTGAAGGCGATGGCGACGGTTTCCTCGGCGAGCGTTTTTGCGCTGCCTTTTTCAAGGGCGGTGGAAAGCGGGATGCGCGCGGCGATGACGTGAAGTTTGAGGATCGCGACGAGTTGGGCTTTGTTCTCGGGCTGAAGGAGTGACTCAAGTGTGCCCTTGGGCAGTTTGGCAAAGGCGGCGTCGGTGGGGGCGAAGACGGTGAACGGTCCCGCGCTTTTGAGCGCACCGACGAGATCGGCGGCGGTGAGGGCGGCGGCGAGCGTTTTAAACGAGCCGGCGGCGACGGCGGTGTCGACGATATCGGCTCTGGCGGCAGTGGACGGAGCGGCCATGACGACGAATGGCGCGAGAGCCCCGAGGAGGACTACGGCAAGGAGCTTGGGCGGGAGGGAACGACTTTTCATCAGATGGGTGAGTGAGCTGAATTGATGGTTTTAACTCCCCGCGACCGTCGGGAGCTTTCGGGGAGATACTATGGATGGAATGATGCGACGGATGCATGGCGCCGGAGGATAAGCATTGTGGGAGGAGCGGCTCGGCCTAGGCTGCGGGTAACCCCCTCAGTGACCCTATGAATACTCCGCTGTCCGCGCTCCTTGAGCGCAAAGGTCCCGCGCTGCACACCGTCGCGTCGTCTCTCACCATCGCCGAAACGGTTGCGGAAATGAACCGGCACCGCATCGGTTGCATTCTCGTCGTCGAGGGCGAAACCCTCGTCGGAATCTTCACTGAGCGCGACGTGCTGCGCCGAGTGGTCGGCGAGGGCGTCGATCCGAAAACGAAACGGGTCGCCGACGTCATGTCGGCCAACGTGATGACCGTTTCCCCCGCCGCGACGGTGGAGCAGACGATGGTGATGTTTGCCGAGCGCCGTTGCCGGCATCTGCCGGTGCTCAGCGACGGGCGGCTGCGCGGGTTGATCTCGATCGGCGATATTTCGCGTTGGATGGCGGATACTCACCGCGACGAAGCCGAGCACCTGAAGAGCTACATCGCGGGCGGGCTGTCCACCTAAGTTCGGCCGAAGCGCCCGCGTGGTTTTACGCCCGCGTCTCGCCCGCATTCGATGGATTTGGCGCGGGGATTCACGCGCGGTCGGCGACCCAGCTGAGGGCATAGCGGCCCTGGCGGCGGCGCAGGCGAAGCGGCGCACCCAAGGTGGCGGCGAGTCGGGCGGTCGTGAGCGTGGTGGCGCGGGGGCCGGCGGCGACCACGCGGCCGGCCCGGAGCAAGAGCGCGTGGGTGAAGCAGGGCAGGATTTCTTCGACGTGGTGCGTGACCAAGACGAAGGCGGGGCAGTTTTTCCGACCGGAGAGTTTTTGTAGAAAGCGGAGAAACTCTTCACGGGCGACGGGATCCAAGCCGGCGCAAGGCTCGTCGAGAATGAGCAGACGCGGGCGAGCCATGAGAGCGCGGGCGATGAGGATGCGCTGGCGCTCGCCTTGGGAGAGAAACTGCCACTCGCGATTAATGAGACGGGTGGCCCCGAGCAGGCGGAGGAGTTTTTTCGCGGCGGTGAGGTCGGCTCGGGTCGGCGTCAGCCAGAGATCAAGTTGGGCGTAGCGGCCGCTGACGACGGTTTCGATCGCAGGCTCGGCGGCGGGCACGCTGGCTTGGAGCGCGCTGGTGACGATGCCGAGTTTGAGGCGGAGGTCGCGCCAGTCGGTTTCGCCGTAGCGCTGGCCGAGGACGGCGATCTCGCCGCCGGTGGGTGAGAGGTAACCGAGAAGGGTCTTGAGCAGGGTGGTTTTGCCGCAGCCGTTGGCCCCGAGGATCGTCCAGTGTTCGCCGCGTCGCACCCGCCAGTCGAGGCCGTGGAGGATGACGGTGTCGCCGCGCGTCACGCGGAGGCCTGAAACGTCGAGAATCAGAGACATGGAAGGGGAGCATGAAATTTCGCAACCCACGGCGTCAATGGCCGGGGAGGAACCGGGAGTTGCGCGGCGCGTGGTGACGGCTCACGTTGGCCGGATGCGAAACGTTATCGGGTTGTTTTTTAGCCTGCTCGTGTTGGCCGTGGCGGCGGCGCAAGCGCGGCCATTTATGGTGATGGTTTACAACGTGGAGAATCTTCACGACGCGGACGGCGTGGCGACCTTTGAGGACTATCAGCCGGCGCGTTACTCCAAGACCCATGTGCTGACGAAGTTGAACAACATCGCGAAAGTTTTGGCGCAATTCGAGGACGGGCGCGGACCCGATGTGATCCTGTTTCAGGAATTGGAGGCGGATTTTACGCCCGGCAAAGCGGCGCCGAACTATCCGGAGATTTTGGCGCGCTACGCGGGGGTAAAGATCGACGCGATGCTCGGGGCGAAATTTAACGCTGAAATCGCCGACCTCCCGTCGGAGGCACTCCTGTTGAAGAACTTGGCCGACCGGGGGATGACGGGGTATTTTGTCGAAGTGCCGGCGGTGGTCGCGCCGAAAGACGCGCCCGAGCGAAAACTGGAGCAGAAGTGCGTCGTGTTTACGCGGTTTCCCGTGAAGCACGCGCGGTCCTACGCGACGGCCAACGCCCGCGCGGTGCAGGAAGTGCTCATCGAGGTGGACGGTGCTCCGCTCTATCTTTTCAACAATCACTGGAAGTCGGGCGCGAGCGATCCGGCGACGGAACGAGACCGCATCGAAAACGCGCGCACGTTGCGCACGCGACTGACGGATATTCTCAAAGAAGACCCGCATGCCGATGTGATCGTGGGCGGAGATCTCAATTCCCAATACAATCACAGCCGGCGTTACGCGAAGACGATGAAGCAGACCGGCATCAACGACGTGCTTGGCTCGCAAGGCAACGAACTCGCGGTGCGTGGGACGACGCGCGATCTCTACAATCTCTGGTATGAACTGCCCGCGGAGCAACGCGGGAGCGACACGTTCCGCGGCGAGTGGGGCACCTTGATGCACCTGATCGTAAGCCGTGGGCTCTATGACTTCCGCGGGGTGCAATACGCGGACAATTCGTTTGCGGTGGCGAAAACTCCCGGGATGAACGCCGATGCGAAAGGCTTGCCGGTGCGCTGGTCGGGCGACGGCGCGACCGGCTCGGGTTTCTCGGACCATTTTCCGATCTACGCGCGATTCGTGACCGTGCCGGACGGCCGGGCGGACAAGTATCTGCCGCTGAAAAACGCCTCGACGGAGCCGGCAACGGTGGCGGTGGTGAAGATCGATTATGCCGGGATCGACGTGGAAAAGACCGCGCTCAAGGCGGCGCAGATTCCGGCGGACCAGAGCATCCGATCCGACGCGTTCAAAGGAAAACTTTTCCGCGTGGAAGGCAAAGTGGGGAAGGCGAAGCGCCTCAGCGTCGAGTTCATGGGTGAGACTTATGATGTTTACAGTCATGATCCCGCGCTGCTGGCCAAGCTGCGGGAGGACCACCAAGCCGGCGATACGCTGCGGTTTTACGGCGAACTCGGAACCTTTCGGGAGCGTTGGCAGTTTGTCGTCCAAGACCCGAGTTGGGTAAAATGAGCGCCCTTACCGTCTACACCTATTCGAACTGCGACAGCTGCCGGCGCGCCGTGACTTGGCTGCGCGGTCGTGGGCTGGACTTTGTCGAGAAACCGATCCGCGAGACGCCGCCGAGCGGGGCCGAGCTGAAGCAAATGCTCGCGGCGCAGGGCGGTGAGCTGCGGAAACTTTTCAACACCTCGGGTCTCGACTATCGGGCCCAAGGATTGGGCGAAAAGTTACCGTCGATGACGGAGGCGGCCGCGCTGGCGTTGCTCGCGGGCAACGGAAATTTGGTGAAACGCCCCTTTTTGCTCGGAGCCGACGGTTTGGGATTGGTGGGTTTCAATGAAGCCGTCTGGGCGGCGCGACTGGAGGAGAAATGAAAGCGGAGAATCCGGCGGTGATCGAATTGCGGCTGCGGGAGATCGCGCAGTTGTTCAACTCGCTGGATCCGTCGCCGTTTTTGGAGCGCGATCTCGATGCCAAGGCGGAGGAATTTATCGAAAGCTGGGCGGCTGAGATTCCGAAGCACCGCGAACTCGCGCTGGTGATCCATGTGGCGACGCCGCCGGCGACAACGATGGACGTGCCGTCGGCGGTGCGGACGTATTTCTGCCACCGGGCTGAGCACAAGCAGCGGGAGTTTTTGCAACTGATGCGACGGGGCCGGCTCAGCCTCTTGGTGGGTTTGGTTTTTCTGGCCGGGTGCTTGATTGTCGCGCAATGGATCGCGCTGGAGCCGCATGGAACAGCCCTAGAGATTTTTCGTGAGAGCCTCTCGATTGTGGGTTGGGTGGCGATGTGGCGCCCGCTTGAGATTTATCTTTACGACTGGTGGCCGGTGCGGGCGGAGCGGAGAAACTTGCAGCGGCTTGCGCGGATGGAGGTAAAAGTCTTAGTGTCCGGTCCATCGTTATGAATCCGCTGCAATCCACCGTCCGCTGGCTCGCCACGCACACCCTATTT
>CAMBRG010000149.1 GCA_945869845.1 Opitutus sp. GAS368
CATCGGCGCCGTCATGCAGAATCTCGCCAACCGCAAAGGTCTTCTCACCAACATGGAGAAGCTTTCGCACTCCACCATGATCGAGGCGACCATCACCACGCGCGGCCTCATCGGCATGGAAATCGACGTGATCAACGCCACCAGCGGCCGTGGCATCACGAGCCATCTGTTTAAAGAATACGGCCCCTACGCGGGCGAAGTGCTCACCCGACTCTCCGGCACGCTCATCGCCACCGAAGCCGGCGAGACGACCACCTACGCCCTCCTCATGGTGCAGGAACGCGGTAAACTCTTCGTCGGTCCCGGCGAGCAAGTTTACGAAGGTATGATCGTCGGGGAAAATCCTCGTAACGAAGACATCGCCTGTAACGCCGTCCGCGAAAAAGCTCTCACGAACTTCCGTTCGCAGGGTTCCGGCGTCGCCACCGGCCTCATCCCGGCCGCCAAGTTCAGTCTCGAACGCGCGATCGAATACATCGCCGCCGACGAACTCCTTGAGGTCACCCCGAAGAGCCTCCGTCTGCGCAAGCGAATCCTGAATAACGGTCTTCGCCAAAAATCCGCTAAGTCCGGGAAGTAAGAGCACAAGAATTGAATCCAGCCCGCTCTGCGAAAAATCGCACGGCGGGCTTTTTTGTGCCCGCCGTCGTCACCCATCCGAGTAGTCGGGCAGGGTCTCCGACCCGCCCTCGATGAGCCTGCGTCCCTCAAGGGCGGGTCTTAGACCTACTTTCCGAAATCAACCGACCAGCGCCGTGTAAGCCGCCGGATCGAGCAACGCCCCGAGCGCCGCCGGATCCGCGAGCTTGAGCTTGAGCATCCAGCCGCCCTCATACGGCGCGGAGTTCACCATCTCCGGCGCTCCGTCGAGCGCGGAATTGATCGCGAGGACCGTGCCTGCGACCGGCAGATAAAGATCGGACGCCGCCTTCACGGATTCGACCACGCCGAACGTCTCGCCGGCCTTCAGCGTTGCCCCGACCTTGGGCAACTGGACAAACGTGATATCACCCAGCGACGATTGGGCGTAGTCGGTGATACCTACAGTCGCAGTGCCGTCGGCTTCGGCCCGCAGCCATTCGTGCGATTTGGCGTAGCGGAGATCAGCGGGGATAGTGCTCATAAGGTCTTTTTCAATGGAACGAACGGGGGTTTGACGAGGTGTAAAGTGATCGCGGTGCCACGAATATCCACCGTGAGCGGCAGGCCCGCGGCAGCCGTGGAGACCAGCGCGGACCCGATCGCCTCGTTGAGGATCGGCGAAAGCGTGCCCGAGAGCACCCGGCCTACGATCGCCCCACCCTCGCCCAATACCGGCGTCTCCGCCCTTACAATCCGACGATCACCGGTCTTGAAGAAAATCACCTTCTGCGGCGCCCCGTTTTGCTGCTCAGCGAGCAGAGCGGTCCGACCGATGAAGTCCGCGCCCTTGTCGAGTTTCACCGTCCAGCCCAAGCCGGCCGTAAGCGGCGAAATGTCCGCCGTGATTTCGTGGCCGTAGAGCGGATAGCCAGCTTCCAAGCGCAGGCTGTCCCGCGCCCCGAGCCCCGCGAGTTCGAGGCCGTGCGGCGAACCCGCCGCGAGCAACGCCTCGGCCAGGGCCACTGCGTCGCCCGCCGCGTGATAGAGTTCCACGCCGTCCTCGCCCGTGTATCCGGTGCGGCTGATCAGGCAATTGATCCCGGCGACGGTCCCCTCGGTGAAGTGGTAGTATTTAACCAACCCCAGCTTGGCCCCGGTCAGCGTCTGCACGATCTCGACCGCCTTGGGCCCCTGCACGGCGAGCAACGCATAATCCTCGCAACGATCCGTGATCGTAACCGCAAACCCGGCCGCCTGTTCTCGGATCCAAGCCAAGTCTTTGGCAATATTACCGGCGTTGATGCACAAAAAATAATCGTCCGGTCCGCGCAGATAGACGAGCAGGTCGTCGACCACGCCGCCCGTCGGATAACACATGGGCGAGTAAAGCACCCGACCCGGAAAAAGTTTGGCGACGTCGTTCGTGACGAGGTGATTCAGGAACCGTCCCGCCTCGGGTCCCCGCACGTCGACTTCGCCCATGTGGCTCACATCGAAAAGGCCGGCGGTGCGACGCACGGCCTTGTGCTCTTCCAAAATGCTTCGGTATTGGACGGGCATTTCCCAACCCGCAAAATCGACCAATCGCCCTCCGTGGGCGGCATGAAAATCGCGCAGCGGCGTGCGTTGGAGTTCGCTCATGCCCCGACTACGGGCGGGCCGGGAAATCCCCGCAAGGCTGTTTTACCGGCGGTGGTGCGACCTCACTTTCTATTCGTAAAACGCGGCCCGTGCATAAACTGGGGTCATGCAGTGGCTATTTCTTACGATCTTTCTGACCATCGGGATTTCCTTTCTGTGCTCACTGCTAGAGGCAATCGCCATGAGCTCCACGGTGACCGAGATCGAGCGGCTCAAGAAAACCCACCCTCGGCGAGGCCAGTATTTTGAAATCATCAAGCACGAGCTCGACGCCACGATTTCGGCCATCCTAACCCTCAACACCATCGCGAACACCCTTGGATCGATGATCATCGGCGGCCTCGCCGCTCAGCTGCTCGGCGATTTTGCACTCGGGATACTTTCGGGCGCACTCACGATCGGCGTGTTGGTGTTTTCGGAAGTGCTACCCAAAAGCCTCGGAGTCGCCTACCGCAAGAGCCTCCTGCCCTACGTCGTCTATCCGATTTGGTGGATGCGACGCTTGCTCCTGCCCGTAAGCTACGTGTGCAAATTGATCGTCGGAGTCTTTGTCCGCAAGCCGCCCGAGCTGAACCGTTCCGACGAGGAAATCCTCCTGCTGGCCGAGCGCGGCGCGCAACAGGGCACCCTGACCAAAAGCGAATCCAGCATCATCGCCAACGCCCTCTCCCTCGACAACGTGCGCGTGAGCACGATCATGACTCCGCGCACCGTCGTCACCGGACTTCGCCGGAGCGCGACCGTCGGTGAGGTCATCACCGAGTTCCCCAGCCTACCCTTCGGTCGCATGCCCGTCTACGGGCGCAACATCGACGACATCGTCGGCCTCGTCCGGCGGCGCGATCTGCTCAAAGCCAAAGGCAACGACCAAGACCATATTCTCGTCGAGCAGCTCATGTCCGAGACGCACTTCGTGCCCGAGACTGTCGTCGTCGCGCAGGCCCTTCAACTTTGCCTCAAGGTTCATACCAAAATGCTGATCGTGGTCGACGAGTTCGGAGCGACCGCAGGGGTCCTGACCATGGAAGACATCATCGAACACATCCTCGGCCGCGAGATCTTCGAGAAGGATGACATGGCCGTGGATATGCGGGAGCTCGCCCGCACCCAGCAGCAGCAGCACACCGAGAAACCCGCCGGCAAGGCCAAAGGTTAATCCGCGCCCTGCGCCCAACCCCATGCTTTCCGCCTACTGGGTTCACGATCTCAGCCCTTTCTTGGTGCGGTTCACCGACACGATCGGCATCCGTTACTACGGGCTGGCCTACCTGCTGGGTTTCGTCACTGCGGGCGGCCTGCTTGCGCTCTACGCCCGCGCCGGTCGTTCAAAACTTTCGATCGACCAGATCAGCGATTTGCTGGTCATGATCGTCTTCGGCGTGCTGCTTGGCGGCCGAATCGGTTATTTCCTCCTTTACCAACCGAGCGCGCTGTTCGCGGATCCGATGGCGTTCTTCCGCGTCTGGGATGGCGGCATGGCCAGTCATGGCGGCTTTATCGGCGTTGGCGTGGCGATCGCTTGGTTCGCCCGCTCCCGGCAGATACCCTTTATGCACTTGGCCGACCTGATCGCTTCGACCGCAGCCGCCGGTCTGTTGTTCGGGCGCATCGCCAATTTTATCAACGGCGAGCTGTGGGGCAAAATTGCTAACGTACCTTGGGCCGTGATCTTCCCCCACAGCGCCGGTTCGACCACTCCGCTTCACCTGATTTTACCCCGACATCCCTCTCAACTTTACGCCGCCGCGCTGGAGGGGGCGTTGCTGCTCGCAATCATGCAATGGCGCTTCTGGCGGAGCGACATTGTGCGCACCCAACCCGGTCATCTCGCCGGCGAATTTTGGCTGATCTATGCCGTGGTCCGAATCATCGGCGAAGCCTTTCGGGAGCCCGACGCGGGCTTGATCATGGGCCTGAACCGTGGTGCATTCTACTCCTTCTTTCTCGTCGCCGGCGGCCTCGTTTTTATCGGTCTCGCCCGACGCAAATCCACCCCATGAAAAACCTGTTCGCCGGTTGCTGCGCCCTACTCGCTCTCACTCTGGGCGTGCTCGCATGGCGTCAACACCTCGAATTGATTGAACTGCGTGCCCTGAAGGATGATTTCGCGACGACGTCGGAGACCGACCGCGCCGCCAGGGAACGCGCCGCCTTCTCCTCCGATCAGACCAAAGTCACCGGCGAAACTTTATCCGCTTCCGACCAAGACGAGAAAGCCGTCGCCCCGACGGCCAAGCCAGACGCCCCCAAACGGGCGGTGGCGGTCGCAAAGCCGCAAAAAGGCCCGACCAAAAACGAGATCCTCGCTTTCCTGAACGAACCTGAGACGCAACGGGCGCTGGCCCAAAAGTTCCGGGAACAGGTTGACGCCCGCTTCGGCGTTTTCTTCAAAAACCTCAATGTGCCCGAAGCCCAATTGCCCGCACTGCGGGCGCTTCTGATCGAACGCGAAGGAGCCGCGATCGACGTCTCCGCCGCGGCACTCGCCGCCGGTTTGAAACCCAAGCAGGAAGAAATGCTAAAAATGGTGAACGCCGCCCAAGTCGAGACCGACCGAAAGCTGGCCCTCGCGCTCGGGCCGGAGGGTTACAAACAGTTTCAACTCTACGAAAGCGCCCACCTTTTTCGGGGTGCGACCTCCGATCTTCAACGCAACCTGACCCGCGTCGCCGCGCCGCTTGATGCCCGACAGGCCGAAAACTTTACCACTGGGCTCGCCGCCCTCGCTGCCGGCCAATTCACCCCGACGCAGCAACAGGCATTCCGCTCCATCACGCAGATGGAGCAGACCAAGCAGACGCTCAAGCAGGTCGAGCAACTCTATAAGGACCGGCAGAATCCGCCCAAACCGAACAAACCGGCGAAAAAACCCAACGGGTAATCTTCGCCGGCGGTTCCGGTAAAATCGCGAGCTCAGACGATCGCCGCGGCCGCCCTGACCAATTCGACGAAACTGCGGGCTTCAAGGCTCGCACCGCCGATGAGACCGCCGTCGATGTCCTTTTGTGCGAGAAGCTCGGGCGCGTTGGCCGGCTTCATGGAACCGCCGTAAAGAATGCGGACTTTTTGCGCGACCACATCGGTGAAATGCTTCGTGAGCAGGCCGCGGATGAAAGCGTGCACTTCCTGAGCCTGTTCCGTCGTGGCGACCTTGCCCGTGCCGATGGCCCAAACGGGTTCATAAGCAATCACGACGCTGGCGGCCTGATCCTTGCCCACGCCTTCGAGCCCGGCCTCGAGCTGCGTCTGCACGACGGCGAGGGTCGATCCGGCTTCGCGCTCGGCGAGAGTCTCACCCACGCAGAGAATGGGGCGAAGCTGGTTTTTCAGGGCCGAAAGCACCTTCTTATTCACGAGTGCGTCCGTCTCGCCAAAGAGCGCGCGGCGCTCGCTGTGGCCGAGGATGACATGGGTCGCAAACAAAGCGCGCAGCATCGGAGCGGAGATTTCTCCGGTGAAGGCACCGCTTGCCTCGAAGTGCATATTCTGCGCCCCAAGTTTGAGCGTGGAGCCATCCAGCGTCTTGGCGGCGCCTTCAAGAGCCGTGAAGGGCGGGCACACGACGACCTCAACGTCGGATTGCTTGCCGATGGCGGCGACGAGTTCGGCCACGAGTGAAACGCCGTCGGAAGACGTCTTGTTCATCTTCCAATTGCCAGCGATGAGTTTTTTACGGGAGGACATGTTACTTGGAGTTTAAATTAAAAGTTTGAGCGAAAGTTGAAGAGCAAGATCTGGTCCGAAGTTCGGACCTTAACCCAAAATCTCCAACTTTCACCGTCGATTTTATCGAAAGCTTAACTCTCGAGAAAAGCGACGCCGGGGAGGACCTTGCCCTCGAGAAATTCGAGGGAGGCACCGCCGCCGGTGGAGCAGTGGGTGACCTTGTCGGCGACGCCGAACTTCTTCGCGGCCGTGGCGGTGTCGCCACCGCCGACGACGGTGATCGCGCCGTTGGCCGTCGCTTCCGCAATGGCTGCGGCCATCGCCTTCGTCGCGCCGGCAAATTTATCGAACTCAAAGACACCCGCCGGACCGTTCCAGATGATGGTCTTGGAGCTGAGAATGGCCTCGCGGTAGAGCTCGATGGACTTCGGGCCGGCGTCGAGACCGCCCCAACCGTCGGGAATTCCGGTAGCCAGATCGGCCGGCATGGTGTTGGCGTCGGGCGAGAAAGCGTCGGAGCACACGAAATCGATCGGGAAGATCAGCTCGACGTTGCGCGCGGCGGCTTTGGTCACGAGTTCTTCGACGATCTTGGCGCCTTCCACATCATACAGGCTGGTGCCGATCGGCGTCCCGCGAAGGACTTTGTGAAAGGTGTAAGCCATGCCGCCGCCAATGATGATCTTGTCTGCTTTTTCGATCAGATTCTTGATCAGCGGAATCTTGTCGGCGATCTTCGCCCCGCCGAGAATCGCCAGGAGCGGCCGCGCGGGATGATCGACGACTTTCGCGAACGCGACGAGTTCGGCTTCCATCAAAAAACCGGCCGCCTTGATCGGCAGCGATACCCCCACCATCGAACTGTGCGCGCGGTGCGCGGTGCCGAAGGCGTCGTTCACGAAGACATCGCCCAGTTGGGTCAGCGACGCCCGGAACGCGGCAACGGCGGCGGGGTCGGCTTTTTTGGCGGTGCCGTCTTCGAGCTTCACTTTGCCTTCTTCCTCGATGTGGAAACGGAGATTCTCGAGCAGCACAACCGTCCCGGGGACGAGTTTCGCGCAAGCGGCCTCGACGGCGGGACCGACGCAGTCATCGAGAAACGTCACGGTCCGGCCGAGGAGTTTCTCCAACTCCATGGCGATCGGCTTGAGCGAGAACTTGGCGATCTTCTGGCCATCGGGCCGGCCGAGGTGCGACATGAGCACCACCAACGCGCCTTTTTCCAAAGCGAACTTGATCGACGGCAGCGCCGCGACGATGCGCTGGGAGTTGGTGATGGCACCGGTGACCTTGTCTTGCGGGACGTTGAAGTCGACGCGCATGAGGACGCGCTGGCCGGAGAGGTTGAGATCGCGGATGGATTTGAATTTGGACATGGTTAGATTCTCGGAAAAAAATTGCCCACGGAACCCACGGAATCCACGGAAGGGAAAATCAATTCCGTGTGTTCTGTGTGTTCCGTGGGCAGGAACGGTTTCGGGAACTCAGAGCTTCGCGGCGATCACCTTGGTGAGATCGACGACGCGGTTGGAATAGCCCCACTCGTTGTCGTACCAGGATACGAGCTTG
>CAMBRG010000150.1 GCA_945869845.1 Opitutus sp. GAS368
CATCGACTGCATCGAGCTGTGCCGGCTCATCAAGAGCGATGCGGTGGTCAAAGGGACGTGCATCATTATGGTGACGGCGAAGTCCGACGAAAGTGATGTCTTGGTCGGGTTGGGTTTTGGGGCGGATGATTACATCACCAAGCCGTTCAAGACCCGCGAGCTGATCGCCCGGGTTAAAGCGGTCTTGCGCCGGGGGCGTCTGCGGGAAGAGGAGTCGCGCGATGTCATCCGTTGCGGTGATCTCCTGATCGATGTGCTGCGCTACGAGGTGACGCATGCCGGCGACCGCATCGTGCTGACCGCGACGGAATTCCGGTTGCTCCATTTCTTGGCGGGGAATCCGGGCCGGGTGTTCTCCCGTGACCAGTTGCTGAACCAGATCATCGGCGACAACGCCGTGGTGATCGACCGCAACATCGACGTCCATGTGCGGGCGATCCGGCGCAAGTTGGGCGCGGCGCGCGCACACATTGAGACGATTCGCGGTGTGGGTTACCGGTTCTTCTCCCAGCCGTGAAGCGGACCGGCGAGAGTTCGCCGCCCGGGCCGAAGCGCGGCGCGTTTTTTTGGAAACTCTACCTGAGCTATTCGGGTTTGGTGTTGGTTTCCGCGCTGGTCATCGGGGCCCTTGTCCTGAGTGCGCTGCGGAGCGGCGTGTTGCGGGACACCGAGGCAAGTCTCCAGCGGACGGCGCGCATGTTGGCTTCGCTCGAAGCGACCAACCCCGGGCACCTTTGGTCGGACCAACTGGGTCGCCAAGTCGCCGAGGTTGCCGGGGACACGGGGTTGCATCTCACCGTGCTGTTTGCGAACGGCACGATCGCAGCCGAGTCGGCCCCTACGCTCGGCGGCGGCATGGGCGGCGCCGCGCTGGAACTGCCCGAATTTCGCGGTGCCCGTCATTCCAATGTGGGTCGTGCGACCCGCGTTCTGCCGGGCGCCGAGGTCGAGCATCTTTTTGTCGCGGTGCCCATCTTGCTCGATTTCGAAATGATCGGCTACGTGCGGCTCGGTTTGTCGCTGACCGGGTTGACCGCGCGGCAAATCGAATTGCGCGACCGCGTGATCGCGGGGACGTCGTTCAATGTCCTGATCGCGCTCGGGCTTGGGTTCTTCTTTGCCCAGCACATGACCCGGCCGCTGGCCGAGATCGGGGCGATCTGCCGGCGGTTGGCCGCGGGCAATTTCGAGGAACGAATCGGGATGAAGCGCGCGGATGAAGTGGGCGTGGTCGCCGCGACGATTGACCAGATGGCCGGCGAGGTGCAGCGCCGGGTCGCGGGTGAGACGCGCGAGCGGCAGCGCTTGGCCGCGCTGCTGTCGGTCATGGCCGACGGAGTGATCGCGGTGAGCGCGCGCGAAACGATCGCCTACATGAACGACGTGGCCGCGCGGTTGCTGGGCCTAGACAGCGCGTCGGTCGGCCAGCTGTTTCGGGAACGGGTGCGGCTCGCCGCCGTGCGCGAGCCCTACGAAGAGGCGCTCGCCGCCAATGAGCGCGTCGTGCGCGAGGTGCGCATCACGGGGCATCCGCAAGATCTGGTGCTGCGGGTGGACGCCACGCCGCTGCGCGACGCCGCCGGAGGGCCGTTTGGCGTGCTGCTGGTTCTGCACGACCTTACGTCCATCCGGCGCCTGGAGGAAGTGCGGCGCACGTTTACGGCGAATGTTTCGCACGAGCTAAAAACTCCGCTCACGGCGATCGCGACGCTCGTGGATTCGTTGGTGGAAGACGAAGCGATGCCGGCCGCGTTGCGGCGGCGATTCCTCGGGAAAATCGGCAACCAAAACGAGCGACTGAGCCGGTTGGTGCAGGATTTGTTGATCATCTCCCGGCTCGAGTCGGAAAAAGAGGTGTTGGAAAGCCATCCGGTCGAGCTCGTGAAAATCTTGGACGACTGCGTGCAGACGTTTGCGGAAGTGGCGCAGAAGAAAGGGGTGACGCTGGCGTGGGAGCTGCCGGAGCCGCCGGTCACGGTCTCGGCCAAAGACGAGTCGCTCTGTCTGATTTTCAACAATCTCCTGCACAACGCGGTCACGCACACGCCTCCGGGCGGGACGGTGCGGCTGTCGGCGGTGGCGGTTTCGGGCTTGGTGCATGTCGTGGTGATGGACACGGGCATCGGGATCGCGGCGGAGCACCTCGAGCGGATTTTCGAGCGGTTTTACCGCGTCGACAAATCCCGGGCGCGGGGTGCGGGCGGCACCGGTCTGGGTTTGAGCATCGTGAAGCATCTCACCCAAGCCTTGAACGGCACGGTTGTGGTCGAGAGCAAGCCCGGGGCGGGGAGCACCTTCACGGTGTCGCTACCGCAGGCGCCTCACTCGGCGAGCGCGAACTGACGGTAGAGCGCGTGGTAGGCGCCGCGTTGGGCCAGCAATTGCAGGTGAGGTCCCCGTTCGACGATGCAGCCTTGGTCGAGGACCAGAATCTGATCGGCGCGGCGGATGGTGCTGAGCCGATGCGCCACGACAAAACTCGTGCGCGTGGCCAACAGGCGGTCGAGCGCGTGCTGCAACCGGCTCTCGGTGATGGTGTCGACGGAACTGGTGGCCTCGTCGAGGATGAGAATGCGCGGATTGGCGAGGAGCGCGCGGGTAAAGCAGATCAACTGACGCTGGCCGAGGGAGAGACTGGTGCCGCGTTCGCCGACCTCCGTCGCGAAGCCCTGCGGTAAACTTTCCAGCAGATCGAGACAGTCGAGGCTGGTGGCGGCGGCGCGGACTTCGGCATCGGTCGCTTCGGGCCGGCCGAGGCGGATGTTTTCCAGCACGGTGCCGGTGAAGAGAAAATTGGTTTGCAGCACGATGCCCATCTGGCCGCGGAGCGATTCCCCGCGCAGGGTGCGGATTTCTTGGCCGTCGATCAGAATTTCGCCGGAGGTCGGGAGGTAGAACTTGGCGATCAGGTTAACGATGGTCGTCTTGCCGCTGCCAGTGTGGCCGACAAGGGCGACGGTTTCGCCGGGCGCCGCCGTGAAGGAGAGGTCGTTGAGCACCCTGCGTCCGGGATCATACTCAAACGAGATGTCGCGGAATTCGACCCGAGCGCCGGCGCGCCCGACGGCGGCCGAGTCTGACGGGGCGCGCCCGGGGCCGCGGACCGTGCGCGGGTCGGGCAAATTGACGGCCCCGGGAGCGTCGGTCCAGTCGGGTTTGAGATCGAGAAGTTGGAACACCCGTTCGGCTCCGGCCATCGACGTGATGGCCTGCGTGTAAAGATTGCCGAGGTGCTGGAGGGACTGAAAAAACAGCGACGGCAGGAAGAAAAACGCGATCAGGCTCCCGATCTCCATACCGGCAAAACCGTTCAACGCGCCATAGCCCCCGACGACGAGCAGGGCGGCAAGGAAGACTTGGCTGTGGAGATCCAACAGCGGCAGGTAGAGCGAAGATTCATTGGCGAGGCCCACGTTGTTGTCGGAGTGGCGGTCGATGAGGCGGCCGTAGCGGTCGTCGGATTCGCGTTGGCGGGCGTAGCCTTGGATGACGCGCATGCCCTTGACGGTTTCGGCGACGGAGCCGGTCAAACGACTCTGGCTCTCGGCGGCGGCCCGCGAGTGGCGGCTGAGGCGGGGATGGAAGTGGCGGTTGGTCAGCCAGACCAGTGGTCCGACCGCGAGGAGGACGCAAAACAAGGCCCAGTTGTAGTAAAGCATGAGCCCGGCCGCACCGGCCATCTGGCCGAAAAGCATCAAGCTGAAGAAGAACACATTTTGCACCCCGCGGCGCACCGACTCGATATCGGTGATGACGCGGCCGAGGATGCGCCCGAGTTTGGTTTTGTTAAAATAGCTGAGCGGCATGCGCTGCAACTGGCGGAAAACATCGTTGCGCAGATCGTGGACGACGGCCTCGCCCAGCTCCAATTGGAGCCGTTGCCGGAAGTGAAAGGTGAGCTCGGTCACAAGGGCCAACGTGAAGAATCCCGCCGCGCCCCAGACCGCTCCGCTGTAGTCGCCGCCAGTGATTGGACCGTTGATGACCGCGGCGATCGCCCACGCCATCGCGGGTTTCTGGATCGCGCGGGCCACGGTGAGGGCGAAGATCGTGTTGCGCTTGGCCGCGTAGGGCCGGGTGTGGGTGAGGATGCGGCGCAGGATTCTCCAGTCCAAGGCGGTCGGCTCCGCCTCGGCGGCGGAGAAGCCCTTGCTCGGCTGGATGCCGACAGCGGCGAGCAGGCTCATAACGCTGCCTCCACTTGGCCGGTTTCCTCGACGAGCAGCGCCCGGCTCTCGTCGTCGACCATCTGCAAAAGGGCGGCGCGGCGATACGCGCCCTCGCGGTGCAGGAGTTCTTGATGAGTGCCCGCGGCGACGATGCGGCCCTGCTGCAGCACGATGATGCGGTCGGCCCGCTTCAACGTGCTCAGGCGGTGGGCGACAACAAACGTGGTCCGGCCGGCGATGGCATTCTCGATGGCACCCAGAATCTCGTGCTCCGTCTCCGGGTCGATCGCGGCCGTGGGATCGTCGAGCAATAAAATCGAGGGATTGGCCAGGAGGGCCCGGGCAATGGCCAGCCGCTGCCGTTGGCCGCCGGAGAGATCGACGCCGCTCTCGCCGAGGACGGTGTCGTAGCCCTCGGGCAAGGCCATGATGAAGTCGTGGGCGCGGGCCGCGCGGGCGGCGGCGATCAGTTCCTCGGGTGATGCGTCGGTTTTGGCGAAGCCGATGTTGGCGGCGACGGTGTCGCTGAACAGAAAGCTTTCCTGAAAAACCATGCCCACGTGGCGTCGAAGTTCCTGCACGTCGAGCGTGCGGATATCGTGGCCGTCGATCAGCACGCGGCCGGCCGCGGGGTCGTAGAAGCGCGGGAGCAGGCTGAGCAAGGCGGACTTGCCCGAGCCGGTTTCGCCGACGATGGCCACGCATTCACCGGGCGCGACCGTGAAGTCGACCCCCCGCAGCACCGAGTTGCCCTCGATGTAGTCGAACGTGACGTGCTCGAAACGCACCGCGCCCCGGCAGACGGGCAGGGCCTGGGGACGTTCGGGAGATTGCACGCCGAGCGGAGCGTCGAGAATCTCGAAGACGCGCCCGGCCCCGGTCAGGCTTTCCTGCACGCCGTTCGCGATTTGGGCCGTCATGGAAACCTGATTGGAGAACTGCTGGAGCAAACCGGCAAAAACCACGAGGCCAGTGCCGAGCGGCAGCACGCCGTCGATGACCAATTTCCCGCCGTAGATGAACAACACCACCAAGTTCACTTGGGTGAGCAGATCAAGCGCGGGCGAGAACGTGCTCACGCGCCAAAAGATTTTCTGTTGCTGGGCTTTCACCGCGCGGTTGTCCGTCTCAAAACGGGCGGCCATCTCGCGCTCGCGGGCGAAGCCCTTGATCACGTTTACACCCTGCACGCATTCGGCGAGGGTCAGAATCATGCGGTCGAACAACTCCCGCCCGTGCACGTATTGCGGATGAACCGCCCGGGAGAAAATGATACAGGCTGTCCAAAGCAGCGGCAACGTAGCGAGGCAGGCGAACGTGAGCCCGCCATGGATCGAGAGCATGTAGCTCATGTAGAGGCCAAGTGAGACCACGGTGACGACGGACTGGATCAACACGGTATCGACAAAGGTGCGGATCGATTGGATGTCGCCCGTGGCGCGGTTCAGGATCGCGCCGGTGCTTTGCCGGTCGAAAAATCCGAATGAGAGACGCTGGAGTTTGGCGTAAACCGCGGCCTGCAAATCGGCGACGAGCCCCCGGTGCACGAGCCGGGCGAGCGTGACGCCCGAGAGCCACGTCAACCCTGCGCGCAAAATCGCCGCCGTGATCACGGCGCCGGCGATAGCCGAGACGACCTGCATCGGCGTCCAATCGGCGGGCGGCCGGAGGCCGAGCAACCAGCGGGGAGCGGGGGTGCCCGGCTCCAATATCGAGCGCAGGTAATCGATCCCGAGCCCGGTGAAGCTCAGCCCCGCGAGCCCGAGCGTCAGCAGCAGGAGTTGGCACGTCAGCACCTGGAGGCAACCGACCCGGTGCTGCCAGCAAAGTCCGAGCAGACGTCCCAGCACACGGCGGGGTGTTGAACTTGGGCCCGCGGCGGTCGCGTTCGATGGATGCACGGGCGCAAGACGGTCGGTTGGCGCGAGACTCCGTCAAACGCAAACCCGGCGGTTAACGGAAGCTTCATTTCGCCTTTGCGAGATATTTATGCCGAAAAAATCGGCCGATTTATCGCACATTCATTTTCGATTTATCCTACGTTAACATCACGGTGCGAACGTCGCGGCGTGGACAACAACCGATACGACAACGATACCGTTTTGTGCGAATGCGATCTCCCGACGCTCCAGCGTTTCGTCGAGGAACTTGAAACCCGGCACGAGGTGAAACTCGTCAAGGCCCCCGGCATCTGCCTCACGATGGTCCGGGCCGAAGATTCGCTGGAGAAGCAGGAGTTCTTTCTCGGCGAGGCGCTGACGTCAGAGTGCGAAGTGGCCGTCGACGGCGCGCCCGGCTACGGCCTGTGCCTCGGCGAAGAGCCGGTGCGCGCTTACTGTATTGCGGTGTGCGACGCCCTGCTGCAAGGCGGCCGCGAAGTGCCCACCGCGTTGGCCGATTTCGTCGCCACCGAGCGCGAGAAGTTGTTCGCCCGCGAGACGGAAGAATTCAACCACATCCTGCGGACCCAGGTGGATTTCAAGCTCATGGAGCAGGACTAGTTGTCCGCATTCCCTCCGCCTACCAACCCGCCCAACCCCGCTTTTATTATGATCCGCGAGACCGCCTACGACGAAATCTTCGATGCCCAAAGGCATTTCCGCACCTTGCTCGACAGCATGTCGCGGCCGGGAAAAATCAATCGGTTCGCGCCGCTCGCCCTGACGCCGCCGGAGGGTTTCCCGCGCGCCAACGCTTACGTGGCGTTTGCTTTGCTCAACGCTGATGTTGCCGCCCACGCCGTGGGCTACCGCGCCGACGTTGAAACGTATCTGCGCGCCAACACCCAGTGCCGCATCGAAACCGCCGCCCAGGCTGATTTCATCTTCATCCCTGGAGACGGCGACGAGGCTCCGATCATGGCGGCCAAGGTGGGTATCCCCACCTATCCCGAGAGCGGCGCCACGGCGGTGATCGCAGTGAACCACATCGGCAAGTCATCCTCGACCGGCGGCGTGCAACTCACGTTGGAAGGCCCCGGGATCGAGACCCGCGAGATCGTTTTTGTGACGGGGCTGCGGCCCGAGTTGCTCGCCGCACTCAAGGCGAAGAACACGGAGTTTCCCCTCGGCGTCGATGCCATGCTGGTGAGCGCCGATGAATGCGTCATCTGCCTGCCGCGCACCACCCGGGTGACCTGGGCCATCCTTTAACCGGAGCCACCACCATGGGTTATGTAGCCACCAAAGGCGGCGAAGACGC
>CAMBRG010000151.1 GCA_945869845.1 Opitutus sp. GAS368
CCGTTTCGCGATGTCGCTCGTCGGTTTCGTCTCGTTTCTACTCATCGGAGCTCTCGCCGGCTGGCTCAGCGGGGTGATCGTCAAGGGCCGGGGGTTTGGCGCTCTCGGCAATATTTTGGTGGGAATCGTCGGAGCATTCCTCGGCGGCCTGCTCTTCGGTATGCTCGGCATCCACGCGAGCGGCCTGTTTGGACAACTGATCTTCGCCACCCTCGGCGCGCTGCTCTTCGCCTGGTTGCTGCGGTTCATCCAACGGTGAATCACGCCCACCTCCAGCTCCGCCTCGCCACCGCCGCCGATTTGCCGGCCATTGTGGCGATCTACAACAGCATCGTAGCCGGCCGGATGGTGACCGCCGACTTGGAACCGGTAACGGTTGAAAGTCGCCGCGCCTGGTTCGAAGCCCACCAGACGCCCAACCGCCCGCTCTGGGTGCTGACTGATCCAGCCGCCGACCACACCATTTGCGCTTGGGCGAGTTTTGATTCGTTCTACCTCCGCGCCGCCTACGACGGCACGGTCATGGTCGCGCTTTATCTGGCCGAGTCCTACCGGGGCCGCGGTCTCGGTGGTTGGCTCCTCGATGAACTGATCGCACGCGCCCCCACGCACGGCATCCACACGCTGACGGGCTACATTTTCGGCCACAACGAGCCCAGCCTCCGGCTCTTCCGCCGTCACGGGTTTGTCGAGTGGGCGCACATGCCCGGTGTGGCCGTGCTCGACGGCACCCCGCGCGATCTCATCGTGCTCGGCCGCCGCGTACCCTGAAGATTTCCGACTCGGCGGCGACGGTTCAGGCCAGCTTCCGCTGCGCCTCAAATACTCCGCGCAGGGCCAAACTGAGCTGATCTTGCACGGCTTGCAGCGCGCGATACTTCGCCACGTTCTCCTGATTCGGGTGACACCTCGTACGCTCGTCGAGCGCGACGACGCCCGTCGTGAAATCAGTGAGTTTGGCCCGCTTGTTGCCCTCGCGGATCGCCACGCACCACGCCGCCTGCAACGCACCGCCAAGTGCCGCGCCCTCGTCTTCCACCATCGCGACCACCGGCACGCCGAAGATATCGGCCATCAGTTGCCGCCACACCGCCGACTTCGCTCCGCCACCAGTGACGCGGATTTCCTTCGCCTTCACCCCCAGCGACGCGAGCCGACGGAGACCGTAATTCATTCCCAGCGTCACGCCTTCCATCGCCGCGCGGGCCATGTGGCCTGCACTAAAGTTCTGCCCGTTTAAACCAAGCAAAACGCCGGAGCCCGCCGGCACATTGGGCGTCCGTTCGCCGGCCAGATAAGGCAACAAGACCAACCCGCCCGCGCCCACCGGGGCCGCTGCCACCGCCGCATTGAGCGCGGCGTGATCCTGGCCAAACAGCGCGCGCACCTGCTCGGTCACGGTCGTGACATTCATGGTGCAAAGCAGCGGTAGCCAACCGCCCGTCGAGGAACAAAAGGCCGCGATTTCTCCCTGCGGATCGATCACCGGCTTCGCCGCATGGGCGTAGATCGTGCCGCTGGTACCGAAACTGGCGGTCACCACGCCCGGCACGACGTTGCCCGTGCCGATGGCTCCCATCATGTTGTCGCCACCGCCGGCCGAGACAACGACGCCATTCGCAAACCCATATTTGGCGGCCAACTCGGGCCGCAGCAGACCGGCCGCTTCGTGTGAGGCCGAAATCTTCGGCAAATATCCCGCCAGCTTCGGGTCGATCGCGTTGATCATTTTTTTGGACCACGTGCGGGTGCGCACATTCATCAGTGCCGTGCCGGACGCGTCGCCAAACTCCATTGTATAGTTTCCGGTGAGAAAATAGTTCAGGTAATCGTGGGGCAGCAGCACCTGCCGCAGCAGCTTGTAGTTCTCAGGTTCATGCCGTTTCAGCCACAGCACCTTGGGCGCAGTGAACCCGGGCAAAATCAAATTTCCCGTCAGCCGGATCGCCGCTTTCGGCCCGCCCAGTTTCTTGGTGAGGATCGCGCATTCGGGGGCCGTGCTGGTATCGCACCAGAGTTTGGCCGGCCGGATGACGTCGCCATTCTCATCGAGTGCCACGAAACCATGTTGCTGGCCCGAAACACCGATTCCCCGCACCCGTTTGGCGGCATCGGACCCCAGTTGCGCGGCCACTGCTCGCAGCACAAAATCGAGTGCATCGGTCCACTCGTGCGGGTGTTGCTCCATGTGCCCAACGCGCAGGCCCTCGATCATTTGATGAGGCGCCCGCGCCTCTGCGATGACCTTGCGGGTCACGAGATCGAGCACGACCGCCTTGACGCTTTGGGTGCCTGAATCGATGCCGATAAAAAGACTCATAGGATAAATTGTTGGGCCGAATAAAGAGGTTCAGCGCGCGTTGGTGTTATTGCTTTTGAGCGCGTCCAAAAATTCCACCGGTGAAAAATCGTCCGTCAATACCCGCGCGTTTTTGACCACCGCTTCCGGAAAAGCGATGCGCTCAGCCGCCAAGCCGGCGAGGTCGACTTTTTCGGCGAGCGCCGGATAGACCCGCTTGAGCCCGGCGACATCTGGCGTGCGACTCATGGCGGGCTCGGCGTATTTGACCGCACAGGCGATCACGTTGCCTCGCCCGGCCACTTCGTAGAGCACGACTTGGGGAAACACCGCGCGCATCGTCTTCAAGTCCGCGGCGAAGAGCTCGGTACCTTGGTGCAAGTTCGTCACGAAAACTCCGCGCTCGGTCATCCGCGCGGCGCACTCGCGGTAAAATTCCTCCGTCTTCAGATGCGGCGGCACGAAGCCGCCCCGGAAGGCATCCAAAATCAACCAGTCCCATTGCTCCCGGTTCCGTTTCACAAAGAGCCGACCGTCCATCACGGCGACCGGAGTCCGCGCGTTGGGCTTGAACGCCATTTTGCTTTGGCTGAGTTCAAACACCTTCGGATCCAGCTCCACTGACTGAATGCGGGCCTGCGGATAGGCGTGAACGAACACGCGGTGAAATCCCGCGCCGCCGAGACCGATCATCAGCACGTTTTTTGGGGCCGGCTCGTGCAACGCCGCGGCAAACAGGGTGCGCGTATACTGCACCACTAACCGCAACGGATCGGCCAAATCCACGGCCGATTCCAAGTATTCCCCGCCCCGCGAACGCGCGCGCAACTCCACGACCGTGCCGCGGCGTTCGATCGTGAGATTGTTGTAGAGTGTATCGTGATTCTCGACGAAATCGGCCGCCGGCAAGACGGCGGAAATACTCAGCCCTAGGGCGACGAGACGGAGAAGTTTCATGGCGATAAAGCGGGCTGGTCCGGCCGCAAAAGTATGATGAGGCAACTCAAGTTAACTAAAGCCACTCCGAGCCAGAGGTAGAGCAACGTAGAGACCGGCAGGTGCGGAATCAGCACGAACGCCGTGAGCATCACGCCCGCGATATTGCCCAACGTGCTGACCCCGTAGACGAGCCCGGAAGCTTTCCCCGGCGGCGTCCCCCGGCCCGCGAGGAACTGCACGCACTGCGGTCCGAACGAGGATAACGTCGTCACCGGCAGGAAAAACAAACCGAGGCAGGCGACGAGCAAACCGGTAGTGATCTCGGTGAACGCGATTTCGATCTGCCCCAAAACCGCCCGGCCAAAAAACGCGGTGAACGCAAGTGACCCGACCGCGACCGCGCCTGCGATCCACTGCGCGCGGATCCGCTGAGAGGTCGGCGCGTTGCTGATCCAACCGCCCAAAATCGAACCAACACTGAAAGCCGCCAAAAACGTTGAAATGAGCCACGCCCAAACAATGAGCGACGAGCCAAAAAACGGATTCAACAAGCGCGAGGCGAGCAGCTGAAAGCCCATGCTCAGAATCCCGAGTAAAACGACCAGCGTGTAAAAGATAACGAGGTGCACCCTCAAATTCGGCGGGCGGAGTCCGCCGGTGGCGAGGGTAAACTCCAAAAAATCCCATCGCCCACCGCCGGGCGCTCCCATCAGCGGGCGAGCGCGACCACCGTCAGCAAAATGGTTTGGGGCCCGAGTTGGGAGTCGGTCGGGTCAAACGTCTCGTCGAGCGAATGCGCCCCGCGATTCTGGCCGCCGCCGCGGAGGGTCAGCGCGGGGATGCCCAGTTGCATCGGCCAGTTCGAGTCGGTCGAGCCCGAGTCGAACGCAGGGATGCCGCCCATCGCGATCACGGCGGCCCGCGCGGTTCTCGCGATCGCCGAATCGTCGGCCGTTTGTCCGGCCGGGCGAAACCCAACCAATTCGAGATCGGCGGAAACGGCGGCCCGATTGTTCCACCGGAGGTTTTCTTCCTTCACCCCGGACTCCACCGCCTCCGAAAACTGGGCGCGCAAGGCCTCGAGCGCCGCCATGGTTTCGGAACGCAGATCCACTTCGAACCAGGCCTCAAAAGCGATCGAGTTGACCGAAGTGCCGCCATTAACGCGACCGACATTAAACGTGGTTTTCGGATTTTGCGGCACCTTGAGCTCACCGATCTTCGCGATTGCCCGTCCCAGCGCGTGAACGGGATTGGCCATCCCGAACGCGCCGTAACTGTGCCCGCCGGGCCCCTTGAACGTTACGCGGTAACGGTAGCTGCCCACGCCTCCGTTGGTGATGCGGTTCGCGGTGCCTGGCTCGATCGCGATAAAGGTATCGATCTGGCCCTTCAGGGTTTCGCCGAAAAGCGTTTTGACGCCACGAAGATCACCGAGGCCTTCCTCTCCGACATTGGCCACAAAGGTAAGGGTGCCCGTCGTCTTCACGCCGCCCTCGTCCAACGCGCGGATGAGGCTGAGCATGACGGCCAGCCCACGGCCGTTGTCGCCGATGCCCGGGCCGACGAGCAGCGCGCCTTTGCGCTTTACCCACACGTCGGTCTCCTCAGGAAACACCGTATCAAGATGGGCCGCGACCACCACATTGGGCCGGGGCAATGCGCCGGGCCGCACGCCGATGACATTGCCCTCTTTATCCACCCGAACGTCTTTTAAACCCAGTTGCTCAAACCGGCGCTTCAACTCGAGACCCCGCACCGTCTCCTTGAAGGGTGGTGCCGGGATTTCAGTGAGCCGCACCTGTTCGTTGATTGTCTCAGGCTCATTCCGCGCGATGGCGGCGAGGGCGGACTTGATGGCGGGATCGGCCATGAGCGATTGTGGCTCGACCGCCGCCATCAGCTTAGCGCCGACCAGCGCCAGCGTGATGGCAACAATTCGTGAGAGAACTTTGAGCGTGGGATGCAGCATCGTCTCAAGAGCACGCCTCGCCCCCGTCACGCTGTCAGCTAGAAATGATTTTCGGGGATCACTTGCCCCCGCCGCCCGAAGGTAAAGAGGCAACAAGCCTTACTCGCCCGTCAAATGTAAATTTTAATGGACAATTTGGCCAATTTAGTCCATTATTATTTACATCGTGAAAGCAGCGCTCCCCTTACCACTAGCCAAGCAATTGCGCGATCTTGGCGAGCGACTGCAACTAGCCCGACTTCGCCGGCGATATTCGGCGACGACGGTGGCGGCACGTGCCGGGATTACCCGCATGACTCTCTATAAAGTAGAAAAGGGTGATCCCGGCGTGAGTGTGGGGACCTACGCAAGCGTCCTGCGCGTGCTGGGTCTACCCGGTGATCTGGACCTACTCGCACGCGACGACGTATTAGGGCGTAAGCTTCAAGATCTGGAACTTCCTGTTCGCAAGATCGCGCCGTCGCGGAATCGAAGCAAATGAGCGCGCAGGCCAAAACAAGGCGGGATGAAGTGCAGGTCGTCCTCGACGCGGACGTAGCCCCAGCGCCGTGCCCGATCGGTACGCTCTATCACGCATCGGGCCGCGGCGGCGGAATCTTCTCGTTCGCCTACGATGACGCCTGGCTGCGCCGGCCGGACGCCTTCGAGATCGATCCCAGCCTGCAGTTGGTCGGCGGCGAAACCTACCCGGCGAACACGGCGGGCGTTTTCCAGATTTTTCTCGATTCCACTCCGGACCGGTGGGGCCGCGTGCTGCTCGAGCGCCGCGAAGCGATGCGCGCGCGGGCTGAGCAGCGCGCTCCCCGCACCCTTGGGGAATGGGATTTTCTATTGGGGGTGCATGACACCGCGCGTCTCGGTGCCCTGCGGTTCCGGGCCACCGCCGACGGCCCGTTCCTCGACAACGATGCACACACGCCGCGCCACCGCTAGCCACTCTGCGCGAATTGGAGCGGGCCGCACTCTCGCTGGAAAATCCCACCGCCGAAGACTCGCCGCACTACAACGCATGGGTGACGGCGTTGCTGGCACCGGGCAGTTCGTTGGGTGGCCACCGACCCAAGGTAAATTTCACAGATACCGACGGGACCCTCTGGATCGCGAAATTTCCAAGCCGATCGGACCGGCGCGACGTCGGCGCATTGGAAATGCTCGTCCATCTCCTCGCCGCGGAAGCCGGAATTGTCGTGCCTGCCGCCCGCGTATCCCGGCTAGGCAATGAGTATCGAACGTTCGCCTGCCAACGCTTCGACCGTGCCGGAGGGCGCCGGCGATTGTTCGTTTCCGCGATGACACTCCTCCAGCGCGAGGACGGGTCTGGCGGAAGCTACCTTGAACTCGCGGACTACGTGCAACGTCGCGGCAGCGCGAATCATATCGCGTCCGACTTACGCCAACTCTGGACGCGGGTAGTATTCAATATCTTGGTCCGAAACACGGACGATCATTTGCGTAACCACGGATTTATCTACGCCGGTGACGGATGGCGGCTCGCCCCCTCCTACGATGTAAATCTGAACCCAGGCGGCACGCAGCACGCGCTCGCAATCGATGAACACGATCACACCGGAGACCTCCAGTTGGCTTTGTCCACTGCCACCGCCTACGGTCTCAACGCCGCAGCTGCGAACGAGATTTTGGCTCATGTAAGGTCGGTGCTGGGCACGTGGCCGGCGGTAGCCCAAAGCCTTGAACTTACCCGTGCTGATATCGCCTTGATCAAGCCCGTGCTCCAATCCGGTGCGAGCTAGGATGCAGCCACACTGATACCAGCACCGTTTGGTTTTTAGACTTTCCGTCGTAGGCAGCCTGCTGGCAGGCGCTCGGTGCGTCCGCAAGCGGACGGCCTACAAAAGTCCGAATCTCATGTGACGTTGGTATTAACCCGAGTTCCGCAGTTCAAAAAACCGTTACGTTCTATGGCAGATACTTACGCGATTTAGGGGCTGATTTTCGGCACTACATTGCTGACTTCACGGGTGCCCTTGGGCAGGCGCAGCCCGAGGTGAGCGAGCAGTTGGGCGGTGG
>CAMBRG010000152.1 GCA_945869845.1 Opitutus sp. GAS368
GTCGGAGGCTTTGGCGGTCGGATAGAAGATGTGGAGGACCTTCATGCGGTCGGCCATGCTCTGGGTGCCCTGTTGCACGAGGTAGCGCACGAGACCGAGATTGCTCGCGCCGATTTTGAGGAGCGTGGTGAGGTTATGCGGCTTCACGGAGCCGGGGAGGTCGAACACGCTGCCCTGGCGATGGAGGAACTTCGTGGTCCACGCGGCGAACGGGCCGAAGAGCAGGGTCTTTTTGCCGTCGAGCAGGCGGGAATCGAGATGGGGCACGGCCATCGTGGGCGCGGTGTCGAGGTTTTGCCCGTAGACTTTGGCGTGGTGGCGGGCGACGATCTTGGGGTCGTCGCAGACGAGCCATTGGCCGCCGATGGGGAAACCGCCCAGCCCGCGGGCTTCGGCGATGCCGGATTTTTGGAGGAGGTGCAGACTGCCGCCGCCGGCGCCGACGAAGACAAATTTGGCTCGGTTCTGGCGAAGCTGGCCGGTGGCGAGATCTTGAATGCTCACGTCCCAACCGGTGGCGGTTTTGGTGAGGTCGACGACGCGATGGTGGGAGGCGATGCCGCAGCCCTCTTGACGGGCGAGCCAGCCGAGGAGTTTGCGGGAAAGATTGCCGAAATTCACGTCGGTACCGCAGTCCATTTTGGTCGCGGCGATGGGACCTTCGGCGCGGCCCTCGGTGAGGAGGGGCGCCCATGAACCGATCGTCGCGCGGTCGGTGCTAAACTCGATGCCCTTGAAGAAATGGTGCGCGGCCAGTCCGGCATGGCGGGCTTTGAGGTAGGCGACCTGGGCCTCGCCGTGCACGAAGCTGAGGTGTTGCACGGGATTGATGAACTCCGTCGGCCGGTCGATCATGCCGGAGGCTAGCGCGTAGCTCCAAAACTGTTTCGTGCGCTCAAACTGTTCGAAGATCTTGATAGCGTTGGCGACGTTGACGGTGCCGTCGGCTTCTTGGTGCGGGGTGTAGCTGAGTTCGCAGATGCCGGCGTGGCCGGTGCCGGCGTTGTTCCAGCCGTGGGAACTCTCTTGGGCGAGATCAGACGTGACCTCGTAGACTTGGATTTTGAGGGTCGGCTGGAGGCGCTTGAGCAGCGCGGCGAGGTTGGCCGACATGACGCCGGAGCCGACCAAAATGATATCCGGGTTCTCGATGTGCGTGGAGTAATTCATGAAAATGACTGCGGGAAAATATCGGTCGGAGCGGACCGTTGGCCAGAGGAATGTCGGCGCGTTTTTTTGCCCGCCGTCCCTTGCGGGAGGCGCTCTCGCGCGGTGGTGCCGGCAGGACGCCGGACGTCAGTTTTGCGCGGAAGGGACCGCACCCGGAGGCGAACAAGGGCCAGGTCGCAAGAAAGGAAAAAAGAAACGCCCGCCGCCGGCGCCGTGAACTGGGTTGCGGGAGGGCGCGCAGTTGGGGATTGAAGCGGTGAAAGCGGTGCCTAGACCCGAGACACCCTATGAAAAACCTCCTCTGCCTCCTTGCGGTGTTTCCCTTCGCGGTGTTTGCCGCTGCGCCCAGTCCGATGTCGACCGTGGGAACGATCGAGCGGCTCGATCCGGCGTTCGACGCGCTGATCGCGGCCGATGCGAAGCTCGAAAAACTAGCCGAAAGTTTTAAGTGGTCCGAGGGGCCGGTTTGGTATGAGGGGGCGGTGGTGTTTTCGGATGTGCCGCAGAATATCGCGTATCGCTGGAAGGAAGGCATGACCGCCGCCGAGGTGTTTTTGAAGCCGAGCGGGCTGCTCAACCCAACGCCGGGATTTCGCGAGCAGGGCAGCAACGGCCTCGCGCTCGACCTGAAGGGCAAATTGCTGCTCTGCATGCACGGGGAACGGCAGGTGGCGCGCTACGAAAACGGAAAATTTACGCCGCTCGCGACGCGCTTTGACGGCAAGCGCTTTAACAGCCCCAACGACCTCGCCCTGCGGCGCAACGGCGATATCTATTTTACGGATCCCTCTTACGGTTTGGAGAAAGGGAATGATTCGCCACTGAAGGAACTGCCGTTCAACGGCGTGTATCGTCTCACCCCGGACGGCAAAGTCACGTTGCTGACGAAGAGTATCAATTTTCCCAACGGCATCGCGTTCTCGCCCGATGAAAAAGTGCTCTATATCGCGGTGAGCGACGGCAAAGCGCCGCGGGTCATGGCCTACGATGTGACGGCGGACGGCGGGATCGCGGGCGAGCGGGTGTTTTTCGACGCGCTGCCGTTGAAGACTGCCGGCGGGAAGGGCTCGTGCGACGGGCTCAAGATCGATCGCGCCGGCAATCTCTGGGCGACGGGTCCGGGCGGCGTGCTGGTGATTTCGCCGTCGGGCAAGCATCTCGGCACACTCGCGACCGGCGTGTCCACGGCCAACTGCGGCTGGGGCGACGACGGCAGCACGCTCTACATTACCGCGAACAACATGCTTCTGCGCGTGAAGACGAAGACCAAGGGCGCGGGCTGGTAGCGTGCGGCTGTAAGCGCGGCGTTATGCCGCGAGGGATAGCCGGAATCGCGGCGACGAGGACGTAATCGCGGCATAAAGCCGCTCCTGCAGTCCCATTTGTTGGAGTCGGGAGAGTGGAGATAATCGACGGCGGGGTCATCGGCGACCGGGAGGTGACGCACCTCATCAGAGCCGTTTTCGGTCGATTACGTTCGGAGCCAAGAAAGGAGCAGAGCGTAACTGGGCGGCCTGGCGCGGGCCTTAACGCCACGTTTTCTGCCACGCGGTGAACTCGGCGGGGCGCACGCGGTAACGCGCGAAGTTGCCCTCGTGCAGGCTCGTGAGCTCGGTCTCGGCGAGGGTGGCAAAGTGGGCGCGCTCGCTTGGCTCGGGCAGTTTGGCGGCCTCGCGCCGGATGAAGGCGGAGGCGGCCGGCTTGTCCCAGCCCTGACGCACGACGTCGCCCACGACCTGCTTCAGCCGGTCGCGGTGCCGCAGCCTAAACGCGTCCGGCTCGCCCAGCACTTGCCGCACGGCGGCGTAGCGCGCGCACGAACGCTCATAGGCCCACTCGAAGACATCGCGCAGGTAGTCCACGCGGTTCAACTCGTAGACGCCGAGGATCGCGTGCGTGTAGTCGGCCTGCGGGACGTCGACGAAGGACAACGGCCCGAGGTTGCGCTGCACGAGCGGGATGTTGGCGGCCAGCCGCGACACGCGCTTGTTCACATCCTCGAACGGTTGGAGGTAGGGCAGCTGCACCATCGCGAAAAACGCCTGCTCGAACGGATCGTGGATCGCGGCGGCAGTGGCGAGGATCTGGTCAAAGTATTCCTCGATGAGCGACGACGCCTCGGGCGGATGATAGACCGAAGCGCCGATGCCGACCGCGTGGGTGCGCAGCCGCCCGCCGGCGGCCGCTTCGGGCAGCAGGTTTTCCGACAGCAACGCGTGGAGATTGCAAAGCGTGTAGCGGTTGAAACCGATGGCGCTCGCGTGCTCGGCGAGCAGCTCGATCGCGGCCTTGTGATTGAGGATCATCTGAGTCTCGTGCGCGGCGCGGCCGACGGCGGCCTCGCCCGCTTCGAGCAACCGCTGCGTTTCCAGTAACGAGTAAGTGTTACCCTCGAGCCGGCTAGAATTCCACGACAGGTCGATCAGCAGCCGATCCATCACCTGGTGCAGGTGCGTGCCGGCGGGCAACGCCTCGCCCGTCGTGCGACCGAGCGCGGCGAGTTTTTTCCGGAGCGCCGGCGAAAGATACGCGGACACGTTGGGCCGGTAGCCATCGAGGAAAGAAAACACGTAGCCCACCGGCTTGCGGCGATTGAGCGGTAGCAGGACGATTTTTTGGGTTTGCCGAGCGGCTGGAGACAGCCGGATGCGATCATACTCGGCCGGCAGTTCAGCGACGGCCCACCGCTCTGCTGCGGGTGCGGCCGGCAGTGGCATAGCGGCCACGAGATAACGGCGGCCGCGGCCCTCGCCGACCGGCACGATGCGCCCCTGAGCAACGAGCAACGCCAGCCAACGCTGCACGCTCCGGCGCGGCGGCAACGGCTTGAGCGACTGGTGAATCGCATCCACGGCGGCGCCCGACGGCTGCCGGGAAAGGAAGCTGACTAAGGCGTCGAGCTGCGTGGAAGGAAGCGAAGGCGGCATGGGGAAAAAAGTGGCGCGATTTTAGCTAAACGCGCCAAATCACACCACAAAAGTGGCGTATTATCGGTTATTGCGCCACTAAAATCTCCAGCATAAAGCCATAAATTGGCCTAATCGCGCCATTATAAGCAACGTTGTGGCGCGAAAGCTAAATCGCGCCACTTGCTCCCGCTCGCGGCGATCCGAAGAACCGACGCTGGCGCCCTACAGCCCGGCGATTTCCCAGCCCTTGCGATACGTGCGGCGGACGTGGGTGTTGGCCGCTTTTTCGTTTTCGAACTGGAGCTTGGCGGCATTCCATTTGAGGTCGGTCTGCGGGAAGCGCACGGCGACGCTGCCGAGCAGCACGGCTTCGGTGAGCGGGCCGGAGTAGTCGAAAGGCGCGAGTGGTTTGGCGGGACCGCCGACGATGGCTTCGGCCCAATCGCTCCAGTGATGCGAGCCAGCGATCTCAGGAATTTTGTAATCGGCGAACTTCACTTCGGGGAAAAGTTTCGGCGTCGCGATGTGGGGGACGAGCAACACGCCCTCGGTGCCGATGATGATCGAACCCTGGTCGGGTTCGGCTTGGCGCTTGGCTTGGCCGGGGCGGCCGACGTCGTCGACCGTGGTCGTGGTCAGGGCTTTGGTCGAAGCGACGAGGGCGCGGATCTCGGCGGGCGGGCGTTGGTCGCCGTCGTACCAAGTGACGGCGACGGTTTTTTCGGCGGTGAATTTCGTGCCGGGGAAAACGTAGCGGATGATGGCATCGGTCGACCAGTTCCACGCATCGGGCGCGGGCCCATTGGAGCGCACGGTGAGCGGGGCGGTGAGGGCGAGGGCTTCGAAGACCGGGTCAAAAATATGGCACCCCATATCGCCAAACGTGCCGGTGCCGAAGTCCAGGCGCTTGCGCCAGTTATTGGGGTGGTAGTGACCGGGCACGTAGGGCCGGGTGGAGGCGTTGCCGAGCCAGAGGTCCCAGTTGAAATCAGCCGACGGTGGCGTCGTCGGGGCCGGCGGGGCGCCGAGATCGCCCCACTTCTTGCTGCTCCAAGTGTGGACCTCTTTCACTTTGCCGATGGCGCCGCCCTGCACGATGGCGACGGCTTGGCGGTAAACCTTCTGCGAGTGAATCTGGATGCCCATCTGCGTGATGAGTTTCTTTTCGCGGGCGAGCTCGGTGAGAATGCGCGTTTCGAAAATATCGTGAGCGAGGGGTTTCTGGCAGTAGACGTGTTTGCCGAGCTGCATCGCGGAGTAGGCGATGGGTGCGTGCATGTGATCGGGCGTGGAGACGTTGCACGAGTCAAAGTTGCGGCCCTCGCGGTCGAGGAGCTGGCGCCAATCCTGGTAGACGCGAACCTCGGGAAAACGGGCCTTCACTTGACCGACGCGGCCGAGATCTACGTCGGCGACGGCGACGAGCTGCACAAATGGATTGCTCGCGATGGCCTGGATGTCGGACCACGCCATACCGGAGGCGCCGAAGCTGACGTGGCGGAGAATCTTGCTCGGCTGGGCGGCGAGCAGGCTGCGCGAGATGAAAGGGAAAACGAGGCCGGCGGTGCCGACGGTTTTGAGGAAGGTGCGGCGGGGGAGGGGAGCTTTCATGGGGAGGGGGCTGAGGGAGAGAGAAGGAGAGAGGGGCTGAGGGAGAGAGAAGGAGAGAGGGGCTGAGGGAGAGAGAGGGAGAGAGGGGGAGAGGGAGAGAGGGGGAGAGGGAGAGAGGGGGAGAAGGAGAGAGGGGGAACTTTGTGGTTACCGGCGCGGGGGTTGGCAATCTTCGTGAGGGTCGGACCACTCGCTGGCGCTCGCGGCTACGGGGAGGGCGGACCACTTGCTCACGCTCGCGGCTACGGGGTCGCTGGCGGGAAAATCAAATGGGCTCGTTGATGACGGGGTTCGTGAGGGTGCCGATTTTTTCGATTTCGATGCTCACGGTGTCGCCCGCTTTGAGGAAGACGGGCGGGTTGCGGGCGAAGCCGACCCCGTGCGGGGTGCCGGTGAGAATCACGGTGCCCGGCAGGAGGGTAGTGCTGGCGCTGAGGAATTCGATAATCGCGGGCACATCGAAGATCATATCGTCGGTGCTCCAGTCTTGCATCGTCTCGCCGTTGAGAACCGTGCGAATGCGCAGGGCGTTCGGATTTGGAATTTCGTCGCGCGTGACGAGGATCGGGCCGAGTGGGGCAAAGGTGTCGAAGCTCTTGCCCCGGCACCATTGACCACCGCCGGCGTTGCGTTGCCAGTCGCGGGCGGAGACATCGTTGGCGCAGGTGTAGCCGAGCACATAGTCGAGGGCGGTGGCGCGGGAGACGTTCTTGCAACGCCGGCCGATGATCACGGCGAGCTCGCACTCGTAATCGACGGAGACGCTGGGGAGCTTTTGCGGGAGCTCGATGGGGTCGCCGGGGTTTTGGGTGTTGGCGGGATTCTTGACGAAGAGCACGGGGTGGGGCGGGAGCGGGCTGTTGCTCTCGGCGGCGTGCTTTTTGTAATTGAGGCCGATGCACGGCAGGTAGACGGGCTCGATCGGGGCGAGAAGTTTGCCGGGGACGACAACGTGTTCCGTGACGCGGAAGTCGCCGAAGATATCGCCGGTGATTGCGCGGGCTGAGCCGTCGGCTTGGAGTGAGGCGTAGGCGGGGCCGGCCGGGGTGAGATGGCGGATGATTTTCATGAGGATGCTGAGGAAATGATGTCGATGCCTTTGAGGCCGAAGCGGGGTGCGGCGGCGAGGAGGTGGCGGTCGTGGCTGTAGATTGCTTTAAGGCCGGCATCGGCGGCGCAGGCAAGGTGGAGTGCGTCGGCTGCGCGGAGGAAGACGGTGGGCGGGAGCCGTGTCAGGGTGGCGCAAGCGTCGTTAATCAGCCGGGAGGGCACCGGTTACACCTTGGTCAATACGGGTGTGCAAACGGCGATGGCAGAGGGGTGGCAGGGGAGGTCCTTAGGCTTTCGCCTCGGCGTAGGCGGCCATGCCGATGCAGCTGCAGACGAGATTGCGGTCGCCATAGACGTTATCCACGCGGCCGACGCTCGGCCAAAATTTGGCTTGGCGGGCAAAGGCGCTAGGGAAGGCGGCCAGCTCGCGGGAGTACGGTCGATCCCACTCGTCGCCGCATACCACCTTGGCCGTGTGCGGGGCGTGCTTGAGGGG
>CAMBRG010000153.1 GCA_945869845.1 Opitutus sp. GAS368
TCGATCTGCCCGATCACCTCGCCGCGCGCCGCGTCACCGCCCACCAAATTACGCGAAATCAGTTCGCCGCGCGAGAACTCCAACAAGCCCGGTGTCATCTGCGCATTAGCCCGCAAGATGAGCGCATGCGCGGGCGCCGGATCGCCTGCGAGATAGTCCCGCCAGCCCTGCACCGAGGCCGCGACAAACGCCCGCACCACCTCGGGCTCGGCCCGCGCGAGTTCCCGCCGGCAAAAAATCGCGTGATACGCGTCGAAGCCCGAAGCGCCGATCAGGAGCGAGCGCACCGCGACCCCTTTTTGCCGGGCGACGTAAAGCTCGTTCGTGACGAGGCCTTGCTGAATCGCCTCCGGGTCGGCCATAAAACCCGCTAGGCCGTAAGTCTGGGGCCGGAGCGCGAAGTCGATGCCACGGCTCTTCTTTAACCACGGAATCCACGCCATGCCGACCGAGGCTGTCACCGTTCGGCCCGCGAGATCATCCAAGCTCTGCACCGGGCTCGCGGCGTGCACGAGCAGCACCTGCGAATCATGCTGGAGCACCGCCGCGACCATGAGCAGCGGTAGCCCTTGGCTAGCCGCCAAGATCAGATCATCGCTGCGGTTCATGCCAAAATCGGCGTCGCCTTTCGCGACCTTCAAATTGATTCCCGCGCCCGGACCGCCCGGCAGCAACGTCACGTCCAGCCCGGCCTCGCGATAGAATCCCTTGGCCAGCGCCTGATAAAAACCCCCGTGCTCCGCCTGCGGAAACCAATCCGTCTGCAACGCAATTTTGCGCAGCCCAACCTGGGCCGGCGCCGGCTTTTTCCGCGCGCAACCCGGCCCAATCAGAGCCGCCACCAATAGACCGAATAAGATCGCGCGAGAACGCATCCCGCTAACGTGTCGCGCCACCTGCCGCCACGGCGAGCACAACTCCGCGGGCCCCCGTCAAACCTCGCACCCGATGAGTCGTCGCCCGTTTTCCCAAAACAGTGACGCGCGTTCCTCGTCGCTCAGCCCGGCACGGCGCACTTCGCCCAGCAACCGGCCCATTTCCGCGCCCGGTCCGGCCTGCGGGTAATTGTTCAACGGATAATCCGACCCAAACAGCACCTTATCTACCCCGGCCTCCGCCATGAAACGCGGCCAAATTCCTCCATCGTAGAGCAACGGGGACGCCGCCGTATCGTAGCTCACGTTTTCAAAAACCTTCCCCGTCTCATCCCTTAGCGCGCGACCGCCGCCCCAATGCGCGAGGACAAACCGCACCGCCGGCCAAGCCCGCGCGAGCCCGCAAAAATCCTCCAGCGGCGTCTCCGTCCTGCCCGGATATGCCGGCCCGCGGGCGTCGGTCACGTGCAAGTTCACCGGCCACCGCCACTCCGCCGCCGCCGCCAACACCGCCGCGAACTCCGCTCCGTCCGCCGCGTAGCCTTGGGCATGCGGCGACAACTCGCCCAGTCCGACCAATCCATCCTCCCGCGCCCGCCGCATCTCCGCCACCGCTGCGGCCGCGCCACCCGCCACCGGTTGCACCGTCGCGAACGCGCTCAACCGGTCCGGGTGCGCCCGCACGCACGTCGCAAAAAAACGATTTTGCCGCGAACAGTTCTCCGCCCGCTCCCAATACCAGCCCAGCAACACCGCGCGGGCCACGCCCGCCCGATCCATTTCCGTCAGCAACTCGCCGATACTCGGGAAACCCTGCACCGGCGCACCGTTTTTTCGCCGCCGCGTGCAGAGCGTCGCCCACTGCGGCTCGCCCTGCGCGGCTCCCCAGCCCGCCGGATCGCGATTTAGCTCGGGCGGGTAAAGATGAACGTGGCTGTCGATCACGCGCGGCACGGCACAAAACTCGCCCATTACCCACCCAACTCAATTCGTAATTATTTTTTCCACCCCTCCCGCCCCCTCGCCCATGCTGCAACGTTGCTTCCAACTCGGTCACCATAAAACCACCGGCGGGCGTGAATTCTAGGCCGGCCTGACAACCTTCGCCTCGATGGCCTAAATTCTGGTCGTAAACCCCGACATCCTCGCCAACACCGGCATGGACAAGGGCTCGCTCGTCACCGTGACCGCGCTCACCGCCGCGCTCGCGACGGTGATCATGGCGTTTCTGACCAACTACCCGATCGACCTCGCTCCCGGCATGGGCATCAACGCGTTCTTCACCTTCACTCCGAGGCCGCAGCGCGCGTTCTAAGCCGGTCGGCGTGGGCAAAATTTATTTTGGAGATTAGGCTCGCGCTGAAATTCTGGGTGATATCTTCAAGGGCTTTAAGTGGCGCTACAGTTGGCATCGGCTCCCGCAAGCAACTGCAGCGTTCTTAATCCCCGAACCCATGCCCACCCTCGTAAAAACCCTTCGAAGCGTTCTCAAACCGCTCTTCCTCGCTGTCATTTCTGCCCTTGTTTTGGCCCGCCCGGGATCAGTAGCCGGCGCCGAACCAGCCGCCAGCACCGCGACCGGTGTCGTGGTCGGCGATGTAACTAACAAAGCCACCGGCAACGGCCTCATCGGCGCCAAGGTGGAGATCCCCGCGCTCAAATTGAGCACCTTCGTCGACAACACCGGCCGTTACATCCTGAACGTGCCCGCCGGCACCCACGACGTTATGGCCTCTTACATCGGCCTCGACTCCCAAACCGTCTCCGTCGTCGTCACCGCCGGCCAGCCCGCCGTCCGCGACTTCGTCATGACCAGCTCCGTGCTCATGCTCGACGCCTTCAAAGTCGCCAGCGTCAAAGAGGGCCTCTCGTCCGCGCTGACCCAGCAACGCAACGCCGACAATCTCAAGAACGTGGCGTCGATGGACCAACTCGCCGACATGCCGAACATGAACGCCACCGAGCTCGCGATCCGCTTGCCCGGCGTCGCTTTCGGCAACCCCGGCGACGAAGTCGTCGAAGTCATCAGCGTGCGCGGCATGGGCGCCGGCATGACCTCCATCACGATCGACGGCGGCGGCATGTCCTCATTCAGTGCGCAGAATCGCAACACGCGCATGACCGCCTTTACCGGCAATATGTTCGAATCGCTCGAGCTCACCAAGGGCCAGACTCCCGACCGCAGCGTTGATTCCTTGGGCGGTGGCGTGAATTTCAAGACCCGCTCCCCGCTCAACCAGAGCGAGCGCCGCCGCATCAGCTACAACTTCAGCGCCCGACAGGCGCCTTCGTTTAGCGAGCAAGTCCCGCTCCGCGAGGCTCGGCGCACCCACGCGTTGTTCAACGGCTCCTACATCGAGAAATTCGCTATCTTCGGCAGCGAGGTGCCCAACCTCGCCGTCTCCGTCAACGCGTTCTACAGCGAAAATGCTTTCGGATTTTTTCGCACCAATCGCGATTACCAACAGACCAAGGCCCAACCCGCCTTCGTCTGGGATTACCGCACGCAGGACAATTACAACAACCGGATGCAGCGCAGCCTGAGCACGAAGTGGGACTTCCGCCTCGACCGAAACAATCTGTTCAAGTTGAACCTGATTTATAACGACGCCCCCGAGCCGATGCGTCGTCAGTATCAGGTCCGGGCCTTCGCCGGCAGCCAGACCACCGTGCCCAACGCCACCACCACCGGCGTCGTCCCCGGTTGGACCGATCGCATCACCACGGTTCGCGCCGTGCCCACCGCCGCCAACGCGACGTCCGGCACCACCGCTGCCGCTCTCATCGACGTCACCGCCAACCTAATCAACCGCGACCAGCGCCTGCGCCACATCGACCTCGGCGGTGAACACCGCTTCGGCCCCTTTGAAACCGATTGGGCCGCGGTGGTTAGCCGCACTCGCTACCGCTACCTCGGCTCCGAGGGTAACCTCATCAATCGCATCGGCAACGTCCCGTTTATCGGCCCCAACGGCGCCGCCGGTTCGGCCACCAACAACATCGTCGGTCCCAACGGCGAGACCGGCGTCGGCTGGGTCCTTGATCGCACCCAATCGGACCTCTACCCGCGCTTCATCCAAAATGGCGGTCTCGATTTCACCAACCCCAACAACTACCGCCCCGCCGTCAACGGCCTCAGCACTCAGTCCGGCAACTTGGACATCAATTTCATCCGGGAGGCCCGCGCCAACGCGAAATATCTTCTCCCCATCAACGCCTTCACTGCCTTCCTGAAGACCGGCGCCTCCGTCCGCGAGAATTCCGTCGAGACCGAGCGCCGCAACCGCCGCTGGAGCTACATCGGCACCACTGCCCTGCGTACCGATCCGTCGCTTCTCATGTGGGACACCGTCAAAACCGGCCGCAGAATTCCCCAGTGGGAAGGCGCCGAATACATCCAGAACGGCCAGCCGACCAATCCTGCACTCTGGCAGGAAGACAAGTATTTCTACGAAAACAACCGCCGCACCGCGACGAACAAGGTCAAGGAAGTCATCACCGGTTACTACATCATGTCCCAAGGCAAAATCGGCCGCAACGGCTTCCTCTTTGGCGTCCGGCGCGAGATCACCGACACGACGGGCGAGGGCCGCCGACGCTCCCGCATTCTATCCCCCGCCGCCCAACAGATCGCCGATCCCGTTGGCACCGCCGAAAGGGACAGTCTCGCCTATAAAAACGAAGGCTCCTACGGCCAGAATTTCCCGAGCATTCACCTTTGGCGCGACCTCACCCCCAACCTGAAAGCCCGTGCCGCCTGGACGACCGGCTTTGGTCGTCCCACCTTGGCCAACAACGTCGCCGCCTTGTCCTTCAACGACACCAATCAGACCGTCACCTTCGGCAATCCCGACCTGAAGCCCACGAAAGCCAAGAACTGGGACTTCTCGCTCGAGTATTACATGAACCCATCGGGCAGCCTCACGATCGGCTGGTTCCACAAGCAACTCGACGATCTCATCGTCTCCAACTTTAACATCGGCACGGTTGCCCCCGGCACGGACAACGGCTTTGAAGGCGAGTTCATCGGCTACTCTATCCTTTCCAGCGCCAACGCCGGCACGGCTTACACCCAAGGCTGGGAGATCAGTTACCTCCAGCAGTTCCGCTTCCTGCCCGGCCCGCTCAAGGGTCTTCGTCTCAACGCCAACCTGACCCAGATCACCGCCCACGGCGATTACGGCATCCCCGGCGCTTACCTCAAGGACCGCGACGTCAACGGCTTCATCCCGCGCACCGCCAACGTCTCCCTAGCATGGGACTACAAGAAGATCGGGGCCTCCGTCAGCTACAACTACACGTCGGAGAGCATTCGCAATGCGTTCAACATCGCCCAGCCTTCCCGAAACCAATACCTGCAGTCCCGCGAGATCGTGAATGCCAACATCCGCTACACGATTCGGCCCAGCATCACGCTCAACTTCGGCGTTCAAAATCTCTTCAACGAGCCGCAGATCTACTACCGTAGCATCCGCGACCAGCTTGAAACCTTCCTCGTTAACGGCACCACGATCACCGCCGGCGTCGAAGGCCGGTTCTGATCCCCAACGTTGGCGGATCCTCAAATCTCAGGCGTGCACGCTGAGATTTGACCGCCCGATAAACCGCGTGCGGCGATGCCAGAAAGCTTGGCCGCGAACGGCAGTTTGAAGACGGCGCCATTGGGGCTTTTCTCCGGCCCAGCCGAGCCTCAATCGCGGCGATAAGCTCCCTCCGCAGATTGAATCCCGTGCCACGAGCGGAGCGCCGCGATCGGCGAAGACCCTCATCTGCGGTCGCCCCCCACCTTCCGCCTCACCGTTAGCTCAAAGCGCGTCCGAATAGAGTTTCTCGTAACCCGCCGTTGCGACTTTCCACGAAAAATCGCGCTTCATGCCACGTTGCTGCACCGCTGCATACCGCGCCGCTTCACCAAACAATTGCTGCGCCCGCCATAGCGCGTCACTCAGTCCCGCCACGCTCGGCGCACACATCAGCCCCGTGCCCGTCGCCGGGAATTCGTCCGCATCGATCACCGTATCGGCCAGTCCGCCCACGCGGCTCACGATCGGCACCGTGCCATAGACCTGCGAATACATCTGGTTCAATCCACAGGGTTCAAACAGCGAGGGCATCACAAAAAAATCGCTGCCCGCCTCGATCAGATGGCTCATCGCTTCATCGAGCCGTGCGCTCAGGAAAATCTTCTTCGGCGCCTGGGCCGCGAGCGCCTGTAGTTCGCCTTCCATTCGCTTATCCCCCGATCCGAGCACGATCAGCTTCACGTCCTGCTCGAGGAAAAAGTCCTGATTCGCGAGCAGAAGATCGACGCCTTTCTGCTCCGTCAGCCGGCACACCATGCCAAAGATCGCGCCTTTGAACTTGGGATCGAAGCCCGCACGTTTCAGCAGCTCCACCCGGCACGCTGACTTGCCTTTCAAATCCGCCGCCGAATAGCGCGCCGGCAACAATGCATCGGTCGCCGGATTCCACACCGCCTCGTCCACGCCGTTGAGCAGACCGGAAAGATCCTCGACGCGCGTCTGGATCACACCGTCCATGCCACAGCCAAACTCGGGCGTCTGGATCTCTTCTGCATAGCGCGGACTCACCGTCGTGACCCGGTCGGCAAAAAGAATGCCGCCTTTTAGCAGGCTGATCTGCGAATAATACTCGATCCCGTCGATCTGGTTGAGTTCGTCCGGCAGATTCGTCCGCGCAAAAATCGCCGGCGGGAAGAGGCCTTGGTAGGCGATGTTGTGAATCGTAAACACCGTTTTAAGCGCCAGGGTCACCCCGTGCCGCCGTTCCGTTTCACGGACCAGCAACGGAATCAGCCCTGCCTGCCAGTCGTGCGCATGCACGATGTCGGCCTGCAAATCCGCCAACCGCAATGTCTCCACCACCGCTTTTGAGAAAAAGATAAACCGCTCCGCGTTGTCCTCGTAATCGCGTTCGCCGTTTCCATACGGAGCCCGGCGGTCGAAAAATTCCTCCCGGCAGATCAGATAAACCGTGAGGTTTTTTCGCGGCGAAAACGCCCGCACGTCCCCCGACAGAAACTGATCGCCCATCTCCACCTTGATCCGCAGGCGGAGTCCCGCCTTGGCGGCGTCCGGATGCTCCCGCGCCGCCCGGTAACCCGGCAAAAAGACCGACACTTCATGACCGCGATCCGCCAGCGCACCGGTGAGCGCACCGACCGCATCCGCCAAGCCTCCGGTCTTGATGAAGGGGAACAGCTCGCTGGCCGCGTGGACGATTTTCATCGCTCGACCATGGACACCACCGTTTCTTAGGCCAACTAGAAAGCTCGGACCGCGC
>CAMBRG010000154.1 GCA_945869845.1 Opitutus sp. GAS368
TTTCCCGAAAAACTTCGATTCGACGCACTCCGCCGGCATCGCCCCGCGCTCCAATTACCTAAAGGTCGTCGGCGACTTCGCCCGCTGGGGCGACAAGCTCGTCCTCGGCACCGACGACACCGCCAAAAGCGAGTTCCTCAACAAACGCCGCGCCAAAGGTAAGCTCGCCGCCCCCGGCCAATCCCAGTCCAACCTGTGGTTTATCGACCCCGCGCAGCTCGATCGTTTCGGCCCGCCCATCGGCCGGGGCGCCGTCTGGCAGGACGAGGCCGTCACCGCCAACGCCCCTTCCGATGCTTTCCTCTTTTCGGGCTTTGATCACCGCCTCCTCCACCTCGCCCACGATGCGCCCGAGCCCGTCACCTTCACCCTCGAGGTGGACCGCGCCGGCAATAACACCTGGACCCCGCTCCGCCGGATCGAAGTTCCCGCCGCCGGCTACGTCGCCACCGCATTCACTGCCGCCGAGACCGGCGCTTGGGTCCGGGTCCGCGCCTCTCGCGACTGCGCTCACGCCACCGCCACTTTCTCCTTCCGCAACGCGGATCCAAGACGCACCGGCGGCACCGCAATCTTCCACGCCCTCGCCACTCCGACCACGCCCAAGCCCCCCGGCGGCCTCCTCCACGCCCGCGGCGCCGGGAAGAAAACCCTCGGCCTCGCCGTCGGCGACGCGTTTTACGAAATGGGTCCGGACCTCATCCTCCGCGCCAGTGCCGAACCCGAAGCCGCCGCCTGGATGCAGGCCAACGTCGCCATCCCTCGCGACGCCGTCACCTTCGACACGGCTTCCATCATCTACACCGACGAGCAAAACCGCCGCTGGCGGCTCCCGCGCGGCCGCGCCGACGTCGCCCCGACCGGCCCCCATGGCTTCGAACGCACCGTCCGCGAGGTCTGCACCGAACGCGACCTCCTCAACACCGGCGGCACGTTCTTCGAACTGCCCGCCGAAAACGCCGGCGGCGTCGCCAAGGTCCGCGCCGTCGCCACGCACAACCGTCATATCCACGACTACGCCACGTGGCGCGGGCTCTTTGTTATGACCGGCCTCGACGCCGACGCCCCCGCGACCAACGCCCACGTCATCCGCTCCACCGACGGCAAAGCCGCCGTCTGGGCCGGTTCCGTCGACGATCTCTGGGGCCTCGGCAAACCCGTCGGCATCGGTGGCCCTTGGAAAGAGACTGCGATCCAAGCCGGAGCGCCCTCCGATCCCTATCTTCTCACCGGCTACGATCGGAAAAAGATTTCGCTCTCGCACACCTCGGCCGATCCCGTCCGCATCCGCGTCGAGGTCGATCTTACCGGCAACGGCCAATGGGTCACCTATCGCAGTTTCGAAGTCGCCGCCGGCCAAACGATCACCCATCCTTTCCCCGCTGCTTATCAAGCCTACTGGCTCCGCACCCTCGCCGATACCGCCACCACCGCCACCGCCCAACTCACCTACGATTAGACCCTCCGGATTCGTGTTCATTCGCGTCCATTCGCGGTTAAAAAATTCTCCCTCTCTCCTTCTTCCTTTCTCCCCCCACATGAAACTCCGCCTCGCCCTCATCCCCGCCCTCCTCCTCGCCCTCGCCCCCGCCACCCGCGCCGCCACCCGCGCCGCCGACCAACTCTTCGTCGAAGCCGAAAGCTTCGCCGCCCCCGGCGGTTGGTCCCTCGACACGCAGTTCATCCACATCATGGGCTCGCCTTACCTCATCGCCCATGGCCTCGGCCAACCGGTGAAGGATGCCACCACGTCCGTCACGTTTCCTTCCGCCGGCACTTACCGCGCCTGGGTCCGCACCAAAGATTGGGTCGCCGAGTGGAAGGCTCCCGGCGCCCCCGGCAAATTCCAACTTCTCATCAACGGCACCGCGCTCCCCGAGATCTTCGGCACGAAGAGCGCCGCGTGGTTCTGGCACGACGGCGGCACCGTCGAGATCAAGTCCCCCACCGCCACCCTCGCGCTCCGCGATCTCTCCGGCTTCAACGGCCGGTGCGACGCGATCTTCTTCACCAAGGACCTCGTCTCACCCCCACCGCCGAGCGATTCCGCCCCGCTCTCCGCCTGGCGACTCGCCGCCCTCAATCTCCCCGCCGCGCCCGAGTCCGCCGGTGATTTCGACCTCGTCGTCGTCGGCGGCGGCTACGGCGGCCTGGGCAGCGCACTCTCCGCCGCTCGCATGGGCCTGAAAGTTGCCCTCATCCAAAACCGCCCCGTCCTCGGCGGCAACGGCTCCTCCGAAATCCGCGTCTGGGCCATGGGCCTCGTCCGCCGCGGCAAATATCCGCTCATCGGCGAAATGGTCGAAGAATTCGCCGACCGCGCCAAAAATTCCCCGGGGACATTCGAGGAATTCGGCGACGCCAAAAAGGAAGCCCTCATCCGCTCCGAGAAAAACATCTCCCTGTTCCTCAACGAACACGTCTACGCCGCCAGCACCATCGGCGGTCGCATCGACTCCGTCACCGCCCTCAACACCCGCGACAGCCACCGCAAAAACTTCCGCGGCAAATTCTTTGTTGATTGCACCGGCCACGGCACACTCGCCGCCCTCGCCGGCGCCAAATACGAAATCGAACTCAAAGACCTCCTCGGCATGTCCAACATGTGGGTCTGGTCCCACGACACCGCGCCCCGCGCCTTCCCCGAGACGCCCTGGGCCCTCGATCTCACCATGGACGACTTTCCTTATACGAAAACCGGCAAGAGCGACATGGCTCAGCAAAACAAAGGCGAGTGGTTTTGGGAGAGCGGCTTCAACAAACACCCGATCAACGATCTTGAACTGATCCGCGATTGGAATCTCCGCGCCGTCTTCGGGGCCTTCAACGCGATGAAGAACCGCGACGGCAAGGCCGAGCACCCCAACGCCAAACTCGACTGGGTCGCCTACATTGGCGGCACCCGCGAATCCCGCCGCATCATGGGCGACGTCGTCCTCACCCACGAGGACCTCGTCACCAAACGCGAGTTTCCCGACGGCTGCGTCCCCAGCACCTGGAGCATCGACCTCCACTTCCCGCGCAAAGAATACGCGGCCAAATTCCCTGAAAATCCCTTCATCGCCGTCGCCGAGCACGACCGCCGCATCGACCGCGATTTCGGCTATCCGATTCCCTACCGCTGCCTCTACTCGGTAAATATCGAGAATCTCTTCATGGCCGGCCGCAATATCAGCGTCACCGACCAAGCCCTCGGCACCGTCCGCGTCATGAAGACCATCGGCATGATGGGCGAAGTCGTCGGCAAAGCCGCCGCCATCGCCGTCCAGCGCGGCGCCACCCCCCGTGAGGTGTATTCCAAATACTGGAGCGAGCTCGACGGCCTGCTCCAACTCCCCGGCCGCGCCCGCCGCGCCAGCCTCGAAGCCCCGTTCCAGATCTCCGGTGCAGCTCCCGGCGCCGTGATCGACGTCGGCGGTGGCAACTTCGGCGTCAGTATCCCTTCCCTCAATGGCATCGTCGTCGATAACAAAGCCGCCACCCTCAGCGGCAAATGGACCGCCTCGGCCAACCTCGATCACATCGGCCCTGATTATGTGCACGCCCGCGGCGCCGGCCAAAAAGCCACGTTCCCGTTCACCGTCCCCGCGGACGGTCGCTACGAAGTCCGCTTCGCGACCGCCCCGCACGAGAACCGCGCGAGCAACACCGCCCTCGTCGTCCGCCACGCCGGCGGCACCGCCTCCGTCACTGTGAATCAACGCAAGCCCGCCTCGATCGAAAACTACTGGGTTTCGCTCGGCACGTTTAACTTCAAAGCCGCGCAACCCGCCGCCGTCGAAGTCGACGCCGCGACCGCCGACGGCCAAGTCCACCTCGACGCCATCCAAGTCCTCTCGACCAAGTAGGGTCTTCGCCCGCCCTAGCGCACGAGGGTGCCATAACGAACTCCTGAGCTTTTACCGGAGGGTCACCCGTCGCCGCTAAACCAGGGCGGAGTGACGCCCTCGATTCAGTTTTCCATCGAGGGCAGGTCAAAGATCCACCCTACTGGGCGTCTCCCTTGCGCGCCTTCGCCCTCCAGTTCTACCGCTTCGCCATCGTCGCCACCATCGCCTGGCTCATCCGCGATGTCGCCGTGCGCCAGCGCATCCAGGGCGACTCCCCCGTCACCACCGCCGAGATTGTTTCCTTCCTGCCTGCCGCCGCGTCGCTCCGGCCCGATGACTCCGCGCGCGACGGCCTCTTTGTCCTCGACCGCGAAGGCCGCGAACTCGGCTACGTCGTCCGCACTCAGCCCGCGTGCCGCGATATTATCGGCTACGCCGGCACGACCGACGCGCTCGTCGTCCTCGACCGCGATTGGAAAATCCTCGGCCTAAAGACCCACGCCTCGGAAGACACCGAGAGCTATCTCAAGGACATCGCCCTCGACCGCCGTTTCCTGAAAAAATGGAACGGTCTCACCTGGGACGCCGCCGCCGCGCTCGACTTGAAGGCCGCCGGCATCGAGGGCGTCTCCGGCTCCACCATGACGAGCATGGCCATCGCGCAGAGCGTCAAGGCCCGCCTCCAACTCAGCCGCGACCAACTCGCCGAGCGCGCCCCGCTTCGCTTCGCGTGGCGCGACTACGCCCTGTTCGCCGTGATCGCCGCCGCCGGCCTCATGGCGTTCGGCCCGCCCGCCGTTCGCCACCGCTGGAAGCGTCCCTACCAGTGGGCGCTCATCGTCTACGTCGGCCTCATCGCCGGCGATCTCCTCGCCCAAAAAATCCTCGTCGGTTGGACTCGCTCCGGCATCCCTTGGACCACTGCCCCCGGCCTCGTGCTCCTCGCCGCCGCCGCCCTACTCGTGCCTCTCACCACCGGCAAGCCGCTCTACTGTCATCACATCTGCCCCCACGGCGCGGCCCAAGAACTCCTCAGCCACTACCGCCCCGCCCGCTTTCAAATTACCCTTTCCGCGCCCGTCATCCGCGGACTCGAATATCTGCCCTTCGCCCTCGTTTTTTTCACCCTCACCGTCGCGCTGCTCGCTCTCCCCTTCGATCTCGCCGGACTCGAACCGTTCGCCGCCTACGTCATCCGTTCCGCCGGCGTCGCCACTTTGGCCGTCGCCGCCGTCGGCCTCATCGCCTCGTTTTTCGTGCCCCAAGCCTACTGCCGCTTCGGCTGCCCCACCGGCGCGCTGTTAAACTTCGTGCGGGCCCGCGGGCCCACCGACACATTCTCCCGCCGCGATTTTTCCGCGCTCGCCCTCGTCGCCCTCGCCGTCGCGCTCCACGCGCACTACCTCACCGTCCTCCGCTGGGTTCAAGTCGGCCTATGATCCTCCGCGTCTTCGCCGCCGTTGTGCTCTTTGCCGCCACGCACGCGTTTGCCGCCGAACCGGTCGCCCTCACCGGCCGCGCCCTCGGCACGACGTGGACCGTGAAATTCCTCCAACCCGCTCCACCGCTCAATCCCGCCACCCTCACCGCCCGCATCTCGGCAACCCTCGAACGTCTCGAACAACAGTTCTCCACTTACCGACCCAACTCCGAACTCTCGCGCTTCAACCTCGCTCGCACCACCGATTGGATCACCGTCTCGCCCGAGCTTGCCCGCGTCGCCGCCGATTCCCGCGCCCTCTCGGTCCTCACCGGCGGAGCCTTCGACGCCACGATTTTCCCGCTCGTCGATCTCTGGGGCTTCGGTCCGCAACGCCGCTCCGGCCCAACGCCCTCCGCCGCAGAAATCTCCGCCGCCCGCGCCCGCACCGACTTTCGTCGCCTTGAAAGTCGCGCAGCCCCACCCGCGCTGCGCAAAACATCCGCCGACCTCGCCGCTGATTTTTCCTCGATGGCCAAGGGCTTCGCCGCCGACACCGTCGCCGCCCAACTCTCTGCACTCGGCTCCACTGACCACTACGTCCAAATCGGCGGCGACATCGCCACCGTGGGCACCCGGCCTTGGCGCGTCGCCATCGAGCAACCCACTGCCTCCTCCGCTCCGCTAGCCCAAGCCTTCCACCTCACCGGCCAAGCTCTCTCCACGTCCGGCGACGCCCACAATTCCTTCACGCACGCCGGTCGTCGCTACGGCCACATCCTCGATCCACGCACCGGCGAACCCGTGGCCTCTCCGCTCGCCTCCGTCAGCGTGATCGCCCCGACTTGCGCCCAATCCAGCGCGCGTGCCACCGCCCTTTTCGTCCTCGGCCCCGATGCCGGCTTCGCCCTCGCCGTCCGCGAGCGATGGTCCGCGCTCTTCCTCATCCGCGAAGGCCCGTCTTTCACCGCGCGCCCCACCCCGGAATTCACCCGCACCGCCCGCTGATTAAACTGTCGCAACGGCAGAATCTCCCTAGACCTGCGCCGCTCGTTTCTTTTCACTTCGAGTTTCGTTCGCCCCCCGCGCTCCCCCGCCGTGAATTCCTCTTTTCTCCGTCTTCCTTTTTTCTACGCGATCGCGCTCGTCGCAATCGCCCGCGCCGCCGAGCCCGTCTCCTACAACGAGCACATCCGCCCCATCCTCGCGGACAACTGCTTCGCCTGCCACGGCAGTGATGCCGCCCACCGCAAGGCCAAGCTCCGCCTCGACCAGTTCGACTCCGCCACTGCCGACCGCGACGGTTTCCGCGCGCTCATCCCCGGCGACCTCGCCAACTCCGAAGCGTGGCTCCGCATCATCAGCACCGATCCGGACGAGATCATGCCGCCCCCCGATTCGCACAAGCCCCCGCTCAAGCCCGCTCAGCGCGACCTCATCCGCCGCTGGATTGAGCAAGGTGCCGTTTACCAAAACCACTGGGCCTTCGAACCCATCTCAAACCCCGCCATTCCCAATTCTGGCTCTCAACGCTCGACGCTCAACGCTCAGCCGTCCGTCAATCCCATCGACGCATTCATTCTCCAGAAACTCGCCCGCCAAAAACTTTCCTTCGCCCCCGAAGCGTCACCCACCGTCCTCATCCGCCGCCTCACCCTCGACTTGACCGGCCTCCCGCCCACCCCCGCTGAGATCGACACCTTCCTCTCCGACTCCAATCGCAATCCCCACGCCGCGATCGAGACCCTCGTCGCCCGTCTCCTCGCCTCGCCGCGCTACGGTGAACAGTTCTCGCGCTTCTGGCTCGATGCCGTGCGCTACTCCGACACCCACGGCCTCCACCTCGACAACATCCGCCACATCTGGCCCTACCGCGACTGGGTCGTCCGCGCCTTCAACGCC
>CAMBRG010000155.1 GCA_945869845.1 Opitutus sp. GAS368
AAGGCCGGCCACATAGGGGTATGTGGCCGGCCACTTTTTTGCCCAAATTCCGAGGTTTTCTTTGTCACCCAACCCGGACTTGCACCGATTCGCTTCCTCGGACCAAGTTCTCCTCTCATGCACCGCACCTCCGACCTCAACGTCGTCGAAACTCGAACCTTACCTTCGCCTACCGCCCTGCTGGCTGAATTGCCCAAAACCACGGCTCAGGCCGCGTTTGTAGCGCATAGCCGCGAGGATATCCGGCGGATTATCTTCACGGACGACCGCCGCTTTCTCCTGCTTATCGGCCCTTGTTCGATCCACGACGTGGCCGCCGGCCGCGACTACGCCCGACGCCTCGCCGCGCTTGCCCGGGAGGTCTCCGATCGCGTGGTGGTCGTGATGCGCGTTTATTTCGAGAAACCCCGCACCACGGTCGGCTGGAAGGGCCTGGTCATGGATCCGCAGCTCGACGGCTCCCACGACATCGCCGCCGGCCTCCGGCTCGGTCGCACGTTTCTCCGCGACGTGCTCGATCTTGGTTTGCCCACGGCCACCGAGTTTCTCGACCCCATCACCCCGCAATACGTCGCCGATCTCGTTTGCTGGGGTGCCATCGGCGCGCGCACGACCGAGTCGCAAACGCACCGCCAAATGGCCTCGGGCCTCTCGATGCCGCTCGGTTTTAAAAACGGCACCGATGGTTCCCTCCAAGCCGCCGTCAACGCCATCAAAGCCGCCGGCCAACCCCAAACGTTTCTCGGCATCAATCTCGACGGTGCCGCCTCCGCCGTCGTCACGCGCGGAAATCCCAACTGCCACGTCGTCCTTCGCGGTGGTGCCGCCGGCCCCAACTATTCGCCGGATCACATTGCACAAACCGAGGCGCTTTTGGCCAAAGCCAACCTGCCCAAATCGATCCTCGTCGATTGCTCACACGACAACTCCGCGAAAAAACCCGAGCTCCAGCCCGAGGTCATGCGCGCCCTCCTCGCCCAGATCGCCGCCGGCAACCGCTCCATCATGGGCGCGATGATCGAGAGCAATCTTTCCGCCGGCAACCAGCCCTTCCCCGTGCCGAAAGAAACGCTCCGCTACGGTGTCAGCATCACCGACGGCTGCATCGATTGGACGACCACCGAGACGATCGTCCGCGAGATCCACACCGCTCTCGCGTCGCGCTTCGCCTGATCCGGTCTCGCCCGCCGCATCGCCACGCCCCGGCGCCACGCACTCGGCCAGCCCCGCCTCGGCCAGCCACGCCTCGCGGCGCGCCGAAGTCGAAGTCCTCACTTGGCGGAACTCCCGGACCGCCACCGGACTCACTTTCGCCTCTTTGTCGGGTCGTTCCAGGTGTAGGGCTCGACCTCGCGTCGAGCCGTTCCGTGGGTCGGGCTCCGCAGACGGAACGGCCTCCGAGGTTGGAGCCCGCTCGCGGGCGATAGGACGGAGGTAAACGTTGCTGCCTCAAATCGCCCGCAAGCGGGCTCCTACCTTCGGCGCGCTTCTCGCACCTCGCCCTGACGCACGTCTAGAAATTAAGGGACGTTGGTATAGCCGCGCCCGCTTCGCGATCTCACCGGAATTCGTCGCTTCCCAGCCGTCACGCGCGATCACCTTCTCAGCAGCCTCGAGCATCGTCGGCCGGCGTTCTTCTTTTTCTTCCTCCCGCCGGGCGCGGGGCGGATCAATTTTTGACCCGTTCTCGGTTTTCGCCATCTGCCTTCACCGAGCGCTTCTGCCCGAAAACGCCAGCAGTAAAGTTTCTGCGCGCTCCGCTTCGTTCTTACATCCGACCCTCGGTCTAAAAATCTTTCGTGTTTTTCGTGGGTTTCATGGTTAACCCTTTTCTTTCTATTTATGAAAACTCCTATTCGCGTCGCTGTCACCGGAGCCGCCGGCCAAATCGGTTACTCCCTCCTCTTCCGCATCGCCTCCGGGGCGATGTTCGGTCCCGACCAACCGGTCATTCTGCAATTGATCGAGGCCCCGATCGAGAAAGCGCTCAAAGCCCTCGAGGGCGTCGCGATGGAGCTCGATGACTGCGCCTTCCCGTTGCTCAAGGGCATTGTCCAGACTTCCGATCCCGCCGTCGGTTTCAAAGACGCCAACTGGTGCTTGCTCGTCGGCGCCAAACCTCGCGGCCCCGGCATGGAGCGCGCCGATCTCCTCAAGGACAACGGCGCGATCTTCATCGGCCAGGGCAAGATCATCGACGCCGTCGCCGCTGACGATGCCCGCATCGCGGTCGTCGGAAATCCGGCCAATACCAACTGCATGATCGCCGCCTCCCAAGCGAAACGCCTCCCCGCCGAGCGCTTCACCGCGATGGTGCGGCTCGATCAAAATCGCGCGCAGACGCAGCTGGCCAAGAAAGCCGGCGTCGATCTCACCGCGGTCAAAGACATCTTCATTTACGGCAACCACAGCCCGACCATGTTTCCGGCCTTCGCCCATGCCACGATCAACGGCGCGCCCGCGACCTCCGTCATCACCGACAGCGCGTGGCTCCAAGGCCCGTTCTGCGAGACCGTCGGCAAACGCGGCGCCGCCATCATCGCCGCCCGCGGCCTCTCCTCGGCCGCCTCCGCTGCCAACGCCCTCGTCGATCACGTGCGCTCGCTCGTCACCCCCGGCGCGATTCACTCCATCGCCGTCAAGAGCGAGGGCCGCTACGGCTTCGACGCCAACGTCTGGGCCGGCATGCCCGTGCGCACCACGACTCCCGGCAGCTACGAGGTCATCGAGGGCTACGCCATGGATGATTTCGCAAAATCCAAGATCGCTGCGACCAACAAGGAGCTCGCGGAAGAGCGCGCCTTCGTGGCGTCGATGATCAGCTGATCTCCCGGGAGCGAGGCCACCCCCGGCCGCTTTCCGAAAAGTAGGGCGCGGTCTCCGACCCGCCCTCCCGCGGTGAGCCTATTTTGGTTCACCGCTTTTTTGCGCCCCATGCGCTACACCTGCGCCACTTCAAACCGCTCCGACGGCGTGACGAACTCTGCCTGCGCCGCCACCAGCAGGATCTCCCGCGAGCCCGCTTCCTGCGTGCGCTTGAGCAGGCCATACACGCTCGACGCCGCCGCGGCCAACGCCGTACCCGGCGACTTCGTCCGCAAGTAATGCACAAAAAACAGCGCGGCAATCGCATCGCCCGCCCCGTTCACGCTGACCGCCAACCGGGGAGTGCGCACCCGCCAAAAACGTCCCGCTTCACCGACCAGTAAATCAACCGCGCCCGCCGGCGTTTCCTTCGTCACCACCGAGGTCACCAACACCACCCGCGGCCCCAGCCCGTGCGCCGTGGTGATCGCCGCTTTCACCTGTTCCACCGTTTCACTCGTGCAGGCCGTCGCAGTCCCGCCTCCGGCCAAGTGGTCCAATTCAAAATGGTTCGGCGTGATGATGTCCGCCGCTCGCACCGCGTGGTCCTGCATGAACTCCGGAATCCCCGGGCGCACAAAAATCCCGCGCCCCACGTCGCCAAACACCGGATCGCAGCAATACAACGCCGCCGGATTCGCCGCCCTCACCCGCCGCACTGCGCCCAAAATCGCCTGACCCATCTCGGGCGAGCCCATGTAGCCCGACAGCACCCCGTCGCACGTGGGCAACACCCCGCGGTCAGAGATTCCGTCCATCAACTCGTCGATCGACGGGCCATCATAAACCCGTCCTTTCCAGGAGCCGTAACCGGTATGGTTGGAAAATTGCACGGTATGAATCGGCCATACCTCCACCCCGAGCCGCTGCATCGGAAACACGGCCGCATCATTGCCCACATGACCGAACGCCACGTGCGATTGGATCGAAAGGATGTTCATGGTCGGGAGTTAACCGGGCGCGCCCGCCCATTTCCAGCCGGCACGTGAAGCCATCGCCAATTTCATGCTCGCTCACAGCATTCCCGCCAGCACCCGGGCTTTCGTAAGGGCAAACGCCCGCCGCAGCTCGGCAAAACCCGCCACTAATTCCCGCGGCGACCCATTTTTCGCGAAACGCATCTCCAGCGTCGCCCCGTCACACACCACCGCCGCATTTACCCCTTCCGCCCGCAACGTGCACTGCGCGCAATCCGACGGATACTCCACCGTCAGCCCCGCCCCCGCCGCCTCGTCCTTCGGATCAAGCCCTTCGACCGCGTCGATGACCGCCTCCACCCGCACGCCTTTCTTCAGAGCAAAAACCACCGCCGAAAATTGCCCCGCAAACAACGCGTCAAACTCGGCCACCTCCACCAGCTCTGCGTTCCGCAGGCTGTGCAACGTCCGCGTGATCGCGTAGGTCCCGGGGTCCCCCGACTCCAACGCGTAACCCAGCTCCAACACGAAGTCCTTCGCCGTGAGCACCGCCGTCGGACTCGCCACTTCCAAGGTCAGCTGCGCCCGCTTGTAGCCCAGCGCGCCTTTGGCCGCTTGGAAAAACTTTTCCCCTTCCTCGGCCAGATCACCCGCGCACAACTTGCCCAAAAACGCCGTCGTCGTGGCATTCACCGCATCCGGCACCGTGTGATGCGCTTTGCGAAACCCGCCCAGCGTCTTCACGAGCCCGCTGCCGCGCCCCACCAAACTCACCCCGCTGATAAATGATCGCGGATCATCCGCCGATTTTCCCATGGGCCCGATTCAGCCCGACACCCCCGCCAGCGCCACGCCAAAATGACCGGGCGCCCCGGACCGCTTTTGTCGCGATTCCCCCATCTTTTTGACTCTATCTTTCTGACTTTCCCGGGCCTTTTCCGGCCACGCGTAGGCCAGAAAAATGGGGTCAGGAAAATGCCGAACCTTCGGTCTGCCCACCGGGCTGAGCCTCGTTCGCTGCTCCCATCGGTTTCGAATCCGGGTCCATCCGGGTCCATCCGTGGTTCAACGACCGTTTTTAAAATCAAACCGCACCTTTGCCTTGATCGCTGGCCGAACCGTGGTAACTCGAGGTTACGGCTAAAATGAGCGGCAATCTTCACCCCTTTAAAAGTGAAGGAAACGAACAAACAACGACCCGACCTTTTTGTCACGTGGTGCTGAAAATCTAAATCACCCGATCGCCAACCCAACCTAACCATGAACCCATCTTTTGCTCGTCCGCGCTGCCCAAGCCTCCGGCGGTTGCTCGCCCTCGTTTTCTTCCCCGGTGTTGCGCTCTTCCTCGAATCAGCCCGGGCCCAGACGACCGGCACCGGTAGTATCGTCGGCGCAGTCGTGAGCGCCGAAACCCGCAATGCTTTGCAGGGTGCGCTGGTCTCAATTCCGAGTCTGAATCGTAATGAATTTACCGACACGACGGGCCGGTTCCTGCTGCAAAATCTGCCGACCGGTCCCATTGAAATTGTAATCGGGTACAGTGGTTTCGAGGAACAACGTCGCACCGTGATCGCCACCGCCGGTGCGCTTTTACGGCTCGAGACCGAGTTGAAACCTTCGCGCGGCGCGGTCCTGATGCAGGCCTTCACTGTGGCCACCGAGCGCGAAGGCGCCGCGCTTTCTATCACCGAACAGCGCAACGCCCCCAACATCAAAAACGTCACCGCGCTCGACGAGTGGGGCAATTTACCGACTCTCAGCATCGCCGAACTCGCGATGCGCCTCCCCGGGATCAGCTTCGTCACGGATGAAGACAACGTGGTCAATAACATCAGCATCCGCGGCATGGGGTCTAATTTCACCCGCCTCAACGTTGATGGGATGTCCTCAACCGGCGTCGGCGGCGACGGTCGCTCGGCCACGCTCCACTCCTTCTCAGGCGCGATGTACGAACAGATCGAAATCATCGCAGGCCAGACCCCCGAGCGCCGGGCCGATGGCCTCGGCGGTCAGCTCAACCTCAAAACCCGCTCACCGCTCAGTATGGCCGAGAACCGCCGCTTTAATTATAACGTCAGCGCCCGCTGGGCTCCACCCTTCGCCACGCGGACGCAACAGCGCAAGGATCACCCCATTCACCCCGTCTTCAGTTTAAATTACCAAGAAGTTTTCAGCCTCTTCGGCGGTTCCCGTAACCTCGGGATCGCGCTCAACACCTCTTACACCGAGGGCGTTAACGTGATCGCCAGCGACACGCTCCTCTACCCCACCACCGCCGTCGCCAACATTTTCCCCAATCCAACCGATCCCTCCGCACCCGCGCCTTTCACGGATTATCAAAGCGTCACGGGAATGAACCACCGATTTATCCGCGGCATGAGCCTGCGCGCCGACTTTCGTTACTCGCCGCAAACAAAATTCGGCCTCAGTTTCCTCTTTAACGCCGGTTCCGAACCTTTTTACGACCGTACCCGAGTCAATACCTGGACCAGCACGACGAGCGCCGCCGCCATCACGTCCGCCATCGTGCCCGGCTTCACCGTCAACCGCACGGAAATCAGACAGCTGCCCGCGACCGTGGCCGATTTGGAGATGTGGCAATTTTCTTTTGTGAGTAAGAATCCCACCGGCACGCTTTCCGCCGAGCATAATTTCGGCCGACTCAAGCTCGACTACGCCGCTCGCTGGAGTAACACCCACTGGAACTCTGGGGCCCGACCCGACCGTTCCGGCGGCCAGCTCTCGATGCGCGCGCCCAATCTCGCGATGGTGTTGGACAAGTCGGACCTTAGCGGCCGCGTCTTCACCCAGACCGGCGGTGGCAGCATCTACGACCCGGCCAGTTACACCGCCAATTTAGTCTACACCAAACGCGATACCGTGACCGACACGAACGAGGTAAGTGGCACCTACAACGTGCAGTATCTACTGCCGATCCAGCTACCGATCACGCTCAAGACGGGCGTCGACACGGTGAATCGCCGCGTGAACAACCGCCAAGTCGCGCCCCGCCGCTGGAATCGCAACGCCGTCGCTGGCGGTCCGGTCACCATCCTCCAGCCGCTCCAAGGTTTCGACCTAATGCCGCTCACTCGATTTGAAGAACAACACGGCGGTACCCGCTTGCCCATCTTCAAGCCCGACTCTGTGTCCCGCGATCTCAACAACTCCGCGCTCTGGACTGAGGACTTAACCTTTGCTGCCAACTCGCCTTACACCAATCGCCGAATTATGGAAGAAGCGGTCGACGCCGGATACTTTCAGGCTTCATCGCAACTCTTCAAGCGCTTCACCTTCCT
>CAMBRG010000156.1 GCA_945869845.1 Opitutus sp. GAS368
CGAACATCGTGAAATACTGCAACGGCGCCAGCGAGAAGCCCGTGATCAGATCGAAGTTGAGCCGGATCAAGCTGTAGAACGAGTAATTCGAGACGCCCGCGTGCCGCTCCTCATGTTTCACGCCCACCTCCGCGGGATTGGCCGCAAAACTGTAGGCCAACGCCGGGATGAAGGTGTTGATCGCGCCGCTCCGCACGATGGCGTCGATCACGCCGCGAGAATACGCACGCAACATGCAGCCTTGGTCCGTCATCTCGATGCTCGTGGTCTGCTCGCGCACGAAATTGATCAACTTCGAAGCGTAGGTGCGGAACAACGAATCCTGCCGGTTCAATCGGTAGCCGCCCACGTAATCGTGGCCGGCGTCCATTTTTGCGAGGAGCTTGGGGATTTCCTCGGGCGGATTCTGGAGATCGGCGTCGAGCGTCACAATTACTTCGCCGCGCACGCGCTCAAACGCCGCCATAATCGCCATGTGCTGGCCGTAGTTGCTGTTGAAATCGATCACGCGCGTCACGTCGTTCCGGGCCGCGTGCTGCGCGCGGAGGAGCTCGATCGAGCGGTCGGCGCTGCCGTCATTCGTGAAAATGACTTCATAACGGCGGCCGAGCGCGTCGAGCACCGGGTAGAGCCGCGCAAAGAGCGTCGGCAAATTCAGCGCCTCATTGTAGACGGGGATAACGATGGAGAGCGGGATCGAGGACGCGATATTCATGGCTTGAGGTAGGAGCCCGCTGGCGGGCGATCAACGGGCTCGGGCAACGCGATCATGACTTCACGTAAACCAATAAAATCCCGGTCAGCGTCTCGACCACCCGCGTGACGTCCGCGCGTGTCATGGTCGGAAACAGCGGCAACGTAAGAATACTGCGGCCCACGGCTTCCGCTTTCGGGAAATCTCCGTCCTTCCAGCCGAGCCGCCGATACAAGGCAAACAGGTGGATCGCCGGGTAATGCACCCCGCTGCCGATCCCCGCCGCGTGCAGCGCCGCCATGACCTCGGCCCGCTTCACGCCCGGCGGCAGCACGACTTGAAACATGTGCCAGTTGCTCTGCACCAAGTCCGCCACGGGCAAGCCCAGCCCCAGCGCCGCCGCGCCGTGGACCGCAAACGCCTCAAAGTACGCCCGCGCCAGTTCGCGGCGCTGGCCGTTGAACTCCTCCAAGCGCGGCAACTGCCCGAGCCCCACGCGCGCGGCGACATCCGTGAGGTTGAATTTTCCGCCCACGACCTCGACTTCCATGCCGTCGAGGCCCGACCGCACCACGCCTTGCAGCCGATATTGCTCGGCCAGTTTCGCCTCGGCCTCGGTGGTCATAACCAGGCAGCCGCCCTCGATCGTCGTGATGTTCTTGTTGGGGTGAAAACTCACCGAGACAAAATCGCCCGTCGCGCCGATGCGTTTGCCGTTCCACGTCGAGCCCATCGACTGCGCCGCATCCTCCACGATCCGCAAGCCGTGCTTTTTTGCGATCGCGTAGAGGCGGTCACGGTCCACAGGCAGACCGGCCAGATCGACTGGGATGATGGCCCGCGTCGCCGGAGTAATCGCGGCCTCGATGAGGTCGAGGTCGAGGTTGCGCGTCACCGGATCGATCTCGACGAAGACCGGCCGCGCGCCGACTTCGAGAATCACGTTGCTCGTCGCCACCCATGAAAGCGGCGTCGTGATCACCTCATGTCCCGCGCCGACGCCCGCGATCCGCAGCGCGATCTCCATCGTGCAGGTGCCGGAGTTGAAGACTCGCACCGGCCGGCCGCCGAAATACTCCGAGAGCTTGCCCTCGAGCGCTTTCACGTTGGGCCCGGAAGTGATCCAGCCCGAACGCAAGACTTCGACCACGCCGGCGATCGTCTCTTCGTCGAGCGTGGGCCGCGTGAGCGGCAGGTAAGGCACGGCGACTTGGGCGGTGGGCGCGGACATATCAGGGTTGGTTGCTGAAGAGAAGGTGAGCGCGCGATTCGGCGATCACGTGAAACTTGAACTTAGGATCGGCGAAGAGTTCCACCACGTCTTTTTTTCGAGCGACGGTATAGATCCGAGCGGGCTGCGCCCATTGCCGGTGAAATTCCGGTCCGTCGATAAACCGCCCGCTCTCCTGCGCGGCCGGGTCGATCTGGATGCCCAACTCGCCTTTATACGCCACCGTGCCCACCACGCGTTTCGCGTAGAACGAGAAGTCATGAAAATACTCGCCATAGTGATAAACGGTGTCGCCCGGGCGCGCCCGGGCGGCGAACGCGAGGGCGACGTCCTTCGTGCCGGGCCGTTTGATGTGGGGCGCGGCCAACATCAGGCACCCGTAGAGCCCGACCGCCGTGCTCACCATCGTCGTCAACCCGCTGCGCAAACCGCGTCTCCGCGCAAACCACGGCGCCAGCACTCCGCCCAAAATCAACACCGACGCCATCGCATAGGCATAGGGCCGCAGCAATTTCGCCTGCACGGGATCGCTGATGAGGTCGGGTTTCGTGACCGCAACGATCAACGCCACCGCGAGCACGCCACTCGCCAAAGAAAAAAGATTAAACCCGAGGCGGAGCTTGCCGACTCCACCCACCGCCCACTGCCGCGCCAACCACGGCCCGATCAAGACGGCGATCGGCGGAAATACGGGCAAGATATACGGGATCAACTTCGACTGGGACTTGGAAAAAAACAGCAAGATAAAGACGATCCACGTCACGAGGAACCACGCGTCGGCATTATCCTTCCGGCGCCCCCAGCCGCCGGCCAGCGCCTCACGCGCCGCGCCCCAAAAAAACCCGGTCCACGGAAAAATCCCCAGTACCACGATCGGGATAAAATACCACCACGGCTCGTAACGCCCGTGCACGGTCGTCGTAAACCGCGTCCAATGTTCGTGGATCAGATAAAATTCCGCCCACGTGGGATTGCGTTGCGCCGCCAGTAAGTGCCACGGCAACGCGATCGCCAGAAACAGCGCAATCCCGGTCGGTAGATGCAGCGGACGGAGCCGTTTCCACTGGTTGAAGACGAGCAGCCACAAAAACATCACCGCGCCCGTGACAAGGAAACCGATCAGGCCCTTCGTCAGCGTCGCGAGCGCCGCACTCGCATAGAGCCCGTAGAACAGCCATCGCCGGCGCGCCCCGGGCGTCTCGCGCACGCCCAAAATAAAGCAAAATAGCGTCGCGCACATGAGCATCGAAACCGCCATGTCGAGGATCAGCAGCCGCGAGAGCGCGAAGAACAACAGCGACGAACCGAGCACGATCGCCGAAGCCACGCCCGCCGCCCGCCCGTGCAGCCGCCGCGCCGCCGCATAGGTGAGCAACACCCCGAAAAGCCCGGAGAGCGCTGGCATGATCCGCGCCGCCCACTCATTCGGTCCGAACACCGCAAAACACGCCGCAACCGCCCAGTAAAGCAGCGGCGGTTTCTCGAAATAGTTCACGCCATTCAGCTTCGGCGTCACGAAATCGCCAGTCGCAAGCATCTCCCGGGGAATCTCCGAATAACGGCTTTCATCGGGGTTCGACAGCGCGTTCCCGCCCAACAGCGCAAAGTAGAGCGCGCCAAACGCCAAACCGAGTAGAAGCAAATCGCGTCGCCATGAAGCGGAGTCCGGGGCCGGGCCGGGATGAACGGTAAACATGGAAGAATTGCTTGTTATTCAGCCCGCGCAAGGGGCGCTGGCGATTTTTTTCGTGCGCCCGCGCGCGCTTCACCGCCATATCGAACCGACATGTCCACGACGAAACCCTTCACGTTCATCTGCGGTCAGGACGACTACCTCGTCGGCCGGATGGGCGCAGAGCGTTTCGCCGGCCTCACCGCCGATCTCGCCGATGAGTTCGCCCAGGAAACCGTCAACGGCTTCGCCGCCAACATGGGCGAGGTCGAAGCCGCCTTAAATCGCTTCCGCGAAAGCGTGCAGACCGTTTCGATGTTTGGCGGCAAGCGGGTGGTCTGGCTCAAGGACGTGAACTTCCTCGCCGACAGCGTCACCGGCCGCGCCGAGGGCACGCTCACACTCGTCGAGGACCTCCAGGAGCTCCTGACCGGCGTCAACCCGGCTGAGACCTCCATCCTCATCACCGCCTCGCCCGTGGACCGCCGCCGCGCGTTCCCGAAGTGGTGCGAGAAGAACGCCGATTTCGCTCTGGCCGGGGGCGACGGCGACGATGCCGGCGAAGCCTTGGCCGGAGTCGCGCTCGCCGAAGCCAAAAGCCTCGGCACGAGCTTCGCGCCCGGCGCGCTCGAACTGCTGCTGCAAAAAGTCGGCGCCAACACCCGTCTGATCGTCGAAGAAACCCGCAAACTCTCCGCCTACGCCCAGCCGCTCGCCCCCGCCGCGCCCGAGGGCCTCGGCGGCCGGATCGAGGAAACCCACGTCGCCGAACTCACGCCGAATGTTGCCGCCGGCGATTTCTTCGAGGCGGCCGAAGCGTTTTTTAGCGGCGACCTCAAGTGGACGCTCGCCGCACTGCACCGCCACTTCTTCAGCGGGGGCGACGCCCGCCCGATCATCAGCGCGCTGCAAAACCGCAACCGCATCCTGATCCAAGTCCGCGCCCTGCTCGACAGCGGCGACGCCCGCCTCGGCCCGCGCGGCCTCGACGGCCTGCCCAAAGCCCAGGCGCTCTACGGCAAACACTTCATCGGCGCGCCGGAGAAGAGCTCCTACAATCTGTTTTCCCAAAACGCGTGGTATGTCGGCAAACTCGCCGGCAACGGCAAACTTCCGACGCTGCGCCGCCTGATCGACAACCAGCAGGAGTTCATCGCTGCGTTTGAAGAAATCATCCGCCGCCCCAGCAACGCCCAGGAAGAAGTCCTCCGTGAATTGGCCGTGCGGTGCTTGGCGGCGTAGGGCCAAGGGAATCCCAAATCAGGCCAAAGCGGATCGACTCGGACTACTTCGCCGAAGCGTAACCGGTCCGTCGCGCCGGGCTTTGAATTTGACGCCCAAACTCGCCCCGACACGTTTCCCCTCATGTCGACGGTCACCGTGCGGGAGCTGCAAAAGAACCTCAAGCGGACCCTGCTCCGCGTCGAGCGGGGCGAAACCCTGCAGATCACCCGCCGGCGACGCACCGTCGCCCGGTTGACGCCCGAAATCGTTCCGACCACCCCCACGTCGAAGCCGGAACCGTGGCCTGATTTGGCGGCCCGGTCGGCGAAGATAATGGCGCTGGGCAAGACAAGCGCGCCGATCAACGCCGCCCAATTCGTCATCGACTCCCGCGGCAACTGGTGAGCGACGGCACTTACTTCGATTCGAGCGCCCTAGTCGCGGTCTACGTGACCGGTTCGTTCTCGATCCGCGCCCGACAAGAGGTGCAAAAGGCGGGAATCATCGCCTTCACCCCGCTGCATGATCTGGAGGTTCGCAACGCCTTGCACGCCCTGCACGGTCGGAAAGAGCTTACGCTCGGTCAGCGCCAAATGTTCGAGGCGCTGCTCGAAGAGGATCTGCGCTCGGGTCGCCTGTTGGCCACGTCCCTCGATCTAACCGCCGTCTTCAGTCGCGCAGCTCGGCTCTCGGCCGCGCATACCTCCCGCCTGCTTTGTCGAAGCCTCGATATTTTGCACGTCGCCGCCGCGCTCGAACTTAAGGCAACCCAGCTGGCGTCAGGCGACGAGCGCCAACTCGCACTGGCCGTCGCTACCGGACTGGTCGCCGTGGATATTCGCCGGTAGAAACGGGGAGTGTTTCACCGTTCCCACCCGATCCACGCCACTACCGGTTTTTCCGTTGGCCTCGTCCCCGGTCGGGCCTTACTCCCCTGTTTTCCCGTGAACGCCCAACCCGAACCCTCCACCGATTCCGCCATCCTCAACGTCCTCGCGGACCGCTACGCCTCCGCCGCGATGAAGGCCGTCTGGTCTCCGCACGGCCGCGTCGCCCTCGAGCGCGATTTCTGGATCGCCGTCATGAAGGCCCAGCGCGATCTCGGCGTCGCCATCCCGGCCGGAGCGATCAGGGACTACGAGCGCGTCAAAGGTGAGATCGATCTCGCCGCCATCGCCAAACGCGAGCGCGTCACCCTCCACGACGTGAAGGCCCGCATCGAGGAATTCTCCGATCTCGCGAAACGCCAGTTCATCCACCTCGGTCTCACCAGCCGCGATCTCACGGAAAACGTCGAACAACTCCAAATCTTCCGCGCGCTCAAAGTCGTCCACTTCAAGACCGCCGCCGCCCTGCTCGCGCTCGCCCGCCAAGCCGGCGCCCACCGCGACGTCATGCTCACCGGCCGCACGCACAACGTCCCGGCCCAGCCCACCACCCTCGGCAAGCGTTTCGCGATGTTCGGCCAGGAACTCCTCGGCGCCTTCACCCGCATCGAAGAACTCATCGCCCGCTACCCCGTCCGCGGCCTCAAGGGCGCGGTCGGCACCCAGCTTGACCAGCTCACCCTCCTCGGCGGCGACGCCCATAAGGTCGCCGACCTCGAGACCCGCGTCATCCGGAACCTCGGGTTCCACGCCTCGCTCGATGCCGTCGGTCAGGTTTACCCGCGCGGCCTCGATTTCGAGGTCGTCACCGCGCTGCACCAGCTCGGCGCCGCCGCCGCGAGTTTTGCCACGACCCTCCGCCTCATGGCCGGCGCCGGCCTGCTCACCGAGGGTTTTCAAGACGGCCAAGTCGGCTCCTCTGCCATGCCGCACAAGGTCAACGCCCGCAACTGCGAGCGCATCTGCGGTTTCTCCACGATTCTCTCCGGCTACGTCGCCATGACTTCCGCGCTCGCCGGCCACCAATGGAATGAGGGCGATGTTTCCTGCTCCGTCGTGCGTCGCGTCGCCCTGCCCGATGCGTTTTACGCGATCGACGGTCTCCTCGAGACGCACCTCACCGTGCTGCGCCAGATGGACGTGTTCCCCGCCGCCATTGCCGCCGAGAACGAGCGCAACCTGCCGTTCCTCTCGACCACCACGATCATGATGGAAGCTGTGAAACGCGGCGCCGGCCGCGAGACCGCGCATGAAGCCATTAAAGAAC